>JAIOPQ010000055.1 GCA_021413825.1 Spirochaetia bacterium
GCGAATCGTCGAGTTTAATCTGAAGCAGACTACAAAACACTTCCTTGCGATTACGGCCCTTCTGCTCCTTGCAGGACCAGTCATAGCCCCCATCACCGATTATTTCCCGGCCGATCCTGGTATAAAAATAATCCAGATCAAAGACTTTGTGGCGTCCGGTTTTTCGAGTTTTGCAGCGCGCCATCCTGGAGAGGTCCTGGATGCAGCGCATGAGTTCTTCCCGGTCTGTCCTCCTTTTGCCTGGAACGTTAGCAGCCAGACCTACTATGTGTTTCCCTTCCTTTATACGGTTTTTGCCACCCCCTTCTACTTGATTTCTGGTTCGCGGGGGATTGCAGTTAGTAATGTGATTCTGTTTTTATGCACGCTCATCCTTCTATATAAACTGGCAACACGCCTTGGCCTCTCTTCGCGGCGCAAACATCTGATGATCTGGTTTCTTGCTGCAGCAACCTCACTGCCATTTATCGCATGGTTCCCGGGAGAAGGGCATCTGGGCATTCTCGGATGTCTGGGCGGATTCTACTTACTCCTGCTTGCAGCCGAAAGATCGAGTTACATGCTTTTTCTGCTGTCCGGAATTGTAGCGGCGCTTGCAGGACTGTTTCGGGCAGAGACGTTCTTGATTCCTGCTGCATTCAGTGTCGCAGCTTTCTGGTTCGTTTTGAAACGCGACGGATCTATAAAATCCGCACTACTCAGCTCGGCCCTGTTTACCCTGGGCACGGGACTGGTTGTGGCATGTTTTGTAGCGACCAACATTGCAGTCCTTTCTCATCCGCTGGGTTTGCGTGGAATCGAGTTTGCTCAAACCATGGGTTCAATCGGAATTGGGCCAAGGTTTGCGAATTTTCCAACGTACTTTCTGTTTTCAATAAAAGGTCCAGGGCTGTTTGGCGCCTGGCCTATTTTGCTCTGGGTATTCGCGCTGCGCGTAAAACCAGATCCTGCAGAAAGCCCAATCACAAGACAGATCGTCTTAATAATGGCCCTGGTTAGTCTGTTGTATTCCCTGGCGATTCCACTTCTAGTTACCATCGACGATGGATCCATCTTTGGCCCACGGTATCTGCTCCCAATCTATCCGTTTGTGACGCTTGTTGCATTCTACAATCTTGATCGGCTCTGGACTGGAACTCCGCGCTGGCTGCGAATTACAAGCACAGTAGGCATTGTGTATTCGTTTGTTCTGACCCTGCTTGTGTACGGCATTTTTTGGGCATTCGGAAGGGCGGGGGAGACGTTGAATCGTAAAGTGGAATCCTTTGTTGGAACTTCGCCAGTGCTGGTGTACAATGCGTCGCAGTTTGCTTACAGCGCCAGCTTTCGTCTGTTTCAAACGCACAAGCAACCTATCCTTGGCGTGCGCGATCCAGCGGCATTCGGTACGGTCCTGCAGCGATTGGATGAAACCGGATCGAAATGCATTGCTGTCGTTCGCACAAAGGCTGGCGTTCCGGACTATGCAGCGCACAATCGCCTGCTCCAGGGGTCTAATTCCTTCGGTGAAATTATTGTGGACCAGGTCTGTCTGCCCCACTCGCGCTAGCCCCCTCAGCGGTTAAAAAAGGGCCGGAAACGGCCAAATTGCGGGGTAATTTGAGTCTGAAAAAAGAGATAGCCGGGCTTAGTCAAAGCTCCGATAATCTACTCAGGGTTCTTCCGTGAAAAGCAAGAAAGGGAACAAGTTGCAGGATTTCCTCGGTAATCCCGAGAAAGTAAAGAAATTTAAGGATTCGATCCACGGGATTGAGTTCAACGCACTCGTGCGCCCCGGGAGCCATTCATCTGCGTACAAAAAAGAGTACCTGGAGCGCGTGGCCGGTCGCATGTTCCCGTATCCATTCCTGGATCACGACTTTCAAATCAAGTGCATAGGCGAGCATGTTCAATCTGCAGTGCGCGGGGACGTTCTACTGCATCCGGTGCTTGCATACGCAAGCCTCTTTGATCTGCGTTCAAGTTATGCTGTCACAGTCAAAAAGCAAAGCTTAGTCCGCGGGAAGAAAATCAAGAAGAAGAAAAGCGCGGTGCTAAAATCATCTGCAAGCGCAAAAGATAAACTTAGGAAGAAGCGCTTCCTTGCGATTCAACAAATCATGAATCGTCTGCATGTCCCAGCTTACATGAAGCGTGCTCGCACTGAATTTGAAATTAGAGAATCGTCCGTGCGCGCCTTTGAAGAAATGTATGGAGCTTACGCCGGGCTAAGGCAAAAATTGCAAGCCCTTGAAAATGAAATTATATCCTACCAGAGCCCGGACTATATTCATGCACCTCATAAAGCAAAGCTCCAGGAACTCCAGGCCCAGAATTCTGACCTGGGTTTACGTCTGGTAAAAGAGCAGAATCGCGCGGATCTACTCGAGAGTGAAATACAGCGCCTGACAGACCATATCCTGACTCAGCCAGCAGAGGGTGAACTGGATAGTATCAAGCGCGAGTACAATGTACTTTCCCAGAAGTGCGATGCCCTTGTTAGCCGTAACATAGAGCTCTCCAATCGCATGAAAGATCTGGGCCGTTCAAAACAACTGGAGACAATCCTCGACGGTATCCGTGATAAAATCAATGGTGTGATCAGATCGGGAATACATGAGAAGCCAGAGGCAATCATCAAGAGCATTCATGAGGAAATTGGCCAACTCCAGCGCGCCCGTTTGTATCTTGGACGCGCGTTATACGACATTGGTATCCTGTTTCACAGAAAAGGGGACCGAGATCGTGCAAAAGAAGAGCTACGTGCAGCGCGTGAACTTGGCGTGCGCGATGCAGACGTAGAAAACATACTCAAAAATTGAATCCTATCGCGCTCAGTTCAATTGTCTTTGTGACGTTGGCGTTGACTGCCTGTTCAAAGCCCATAGTTAACGAGCCTTCTTCCATATGTACGATTTCAGAGAACCGTAAGTCTTTTGTTTGCGATATTGAGTTTGCCCCAAGACAGGGAAAATGCACAGTCGATGCTGCAGTTCGCAGCACGTTTGTATCAAGGATGACTTCGGTGTCCTTGGAAATGCTCTATCTGGAGCGCGAGCCCGGTGGAGCTCCGCCCTATCGATACAATGATCTCTCAGAAGTATTGCGTCGCGTGAATGTGGGAAAGTGCTCCGGCTCCTGCGCTTGCAGGTTATCGTTTGAAGATGCGCAGCTGGATGAGATTTTTTACGATTCTGCTGGCTGCAGAAATGGATCCAAACTACGCGATCATCCGCTTTATTTCCGCGGGCGCGGTTGCAAGACCAGTTTCTGAGCAATTTCCAGAATTCGTGCTGAGCGATTTTCCAGAGTCCAGTCTTTGCGCTTAAACTTTATTCCCTTGCGTGGCGGATGATTGAGCAAAGCCTCCCAGGCGGCAACGTCAAGCGGGGGAGCGAATGCTGCGGATGGTGCGACTTCGCGAAAAATAGGAATGTCAGACAAGGCCATGGGGATGTTTCTAAATCCGGCCTCAAGGATCGGTAACCCAAAGCCTTCGTGCAAGCTTGGGAATAGATAGAGCCTGGCTCGTGCGTAGCACCATTCCAGAATTGAATCGTCCGCTTCTTCTATATAGAAGATTCCCTCGCTTTCCAATTTTCGTGAGGCTAGCATTGAATGTAGATCGGCCGAACCCCAGCCCTGACGACCAACTACCACGAGTGGGAGTAGAGTCCTGGATTTCTTCCTGGCGTTGCGATATGCTGTAACCACCGTGCCCTGATTTTTTCTGGGCTCAATGGTGCTGACCATCAAGTAGAAGGCTTTAAGGCCGATGGATTCAGGTTTGCGCGGCTTCAAAGGCTTGAGTTCAACTCCAGGATAGACCAGCTCCAACCGACCCTGTGTCCAGGGGAACGTAGCGGCGATATCATCTGCAGTAGTCTGCGAAAGACACAGAACTGAATCAGCGTTTCGCAGGGTGTGTCCATTTGTCAGCAAATGCTGGATTCGGTTTGCGAACGTCATGGTTTCAGGCGCTGAATAAGCGTTGAGATCATGAAAATTTACCATGCACGGGATATGAGCGCGTGCCCGGAAAAATAACGGAAGCATGGAAAGACTACCCCAGTAGAGATCGCACTGGTCCTGGCGCAGCCACTGGATTACCCTTGTGTTCAAAAAAAGCAGCCCTGTCTTCGCCGTCCAGGACGTATCTTCGCGGAAAGTAACTCCCCGTCGTTCGAGCGGCGTCCGATAATCAGAATGAATGGGTCGGTGAGAGTAGAGTACGTAGCAGTCTGGTTTCCGGGCGGACAATAGGCCCATGAGCATATCAAACAGATAACGAGCGTTTCCGTTTCGCGGGAATGCAAGGGGCCGCGCATCAACTCCGATTTTCATTCGGGAGACATTTTCATGAGGCAGCGTCCGCGCAAGGCATTTGAGAACCGCGAGTTTTTACTTTCGGAAGGTGCAAGAAAGATACGAGTACTGACTGAGGTAACATATCCGGAGATCGTTTTTGCCGAGCAGGGCGTAACAGACACAATTGTGTTTTTTGGGTCGGCTCGCGTGCCAGGTCCGGAAGGGGACAGAAAAGGCCCCATTGGTCCATACGGAGTTTATTACGATCATGCACGGGAGATTGCCAGGCAGATTACAGCGTGGTCGCTTGAGAATGCAGTACCTAAGAAACGCAATTTCGTCGTCTGCACTGGCGGTGGTCCAGGAATCATGGAAGCTGCGAATCGCGGCGCGCTTGATGCCGGAGGTAAAACAATAGGACTAAATATTGAACTACCCATGGAGCAATTGCCGAATCCATATATCACAGATGAACTGAACATGGACTTTCACTATTTCTTTACCCGGAAGTACTGGTTTTTGTACTTTGCTCGATCCCTTATTGTATTCCCAGGAGGGTTCGGAACGCTCGATGAGCTGTTTGAAACTCTAACCCTGCGGCAAATGCATAGTATCCGAAATGTAATTCCTGTATTTCTTTATGGTAAGGCCTTCTGGAGCAAGCTGATCAATTTTGATTTCCTGGCAGAGATTGGAATGATAGCCCAGGAAGATTTGGATTTGTTTAAGATTGTGGACTCCGTGGATGAGGCCGTCGCAAGTCTAATCCCAGTGCTCCAGAGTTCCTTAGAATAGATAAGATGGCTAACACTACCACATTTCTTGAACTGCTCAAGGAGCAGGAGGCTTTAGCGCGTGGAGCAAACCTGAATGAGAAGGTTCACCATGCAATATATAAGACGATCAAACTGAATTCCACAGTCGAAGCTGTGCGAAACAATCATCTATATCACGTTGGCGTAAATATTCCAGATGTTCTGCATCTTACAAAGAAAGATGTTATCAACGTTCTAACTCGCCTCAGTTCAGAACGGCTCATAGCGCAGATATTTGTGTTCTCTTACGAACCAGGTCAGGGTCGTCCGGGATTTACTCCATGTTTCATTACTCTGCCGCCGGAGGATAAGCAATCGATTGGTCAGTTGTTTGATGAGGGAGTTGTACTTTCTGCGCGGGCTATCGAATCTTATCTGGATTCGCTTCCACCTGTTACGTCTGATATGATCTGGGCCGATTTTGAGAAGGATCTTACAATGGAAGGGGTTCCCATGCCTGCGGATTTGCCGGCTTCCATTATAGACATTTTCTCTGGTGTGCACGCTGCCAGTTTTGAAGTAGTTCCATCGCCTGAAATGATCCAGACGACTCTGGGTGAGATCCAGGATTTCCTGGCACGACGTGGCAGACTTGTCAATGTTCTGGACTATGGATTCATGCCGGTCAGGGAACGCGAAGTACTCGATCGAATTGAGGGCGCAGGCGATTTTCTGTTATCAAAAGTAATTCCAAAATATAAAAGCCGCGGTAGTCTCAAATCCGAACTCGAGCAGGTTCAGCTTGAAGAGGCGGCATATTATTTAAATGAGAACGTTCCGCGTACTGCCGACTTCCTGGCCAGGCGCGCCAGTCTACTTAAAAAGGCAATCCTCTCAGAACCTGGTCGCAAGGGAGGCGTTCGATATCCTGGCGCGCTTGCGGTCGAAACGCTGCTGCTTGTAGAACCGTTTTCAAAACAGAAATATGCTGAGCAATGGAAAGTAGAAATCGCCACTATTCATAATCAGTTTAAAGAACGCTTGCGGCGCGACACAACCAGCTGGCAGGAGCTGCTTGTCTTTATGGAAGACAAAGAGATTCTCTCTTTTCCGGCTGAAGCCTGGAAGAGAATCTCAGAAGATAAAGACATACTGCATCATACGTGGGAACGAAGCGGGCGAACGGTGCATGTATTTTTAAGAAAGGATGCAGACGTTTTCAGAAGTCTTGTGATTGGCATGGCTGATATTCCCGTTTCTGAGCACTGGAAAATTCTGGCGATGAAGTTCCTGCTCGATAAGTATGAGACTTTGTTTTCTTCCTTGTTTCATGATGAAGAGTTTGTCCGTAACTATGGTAAGCTGCTACGCAAAGCGTACGTGGATTATATCCCCTGGTATTTTCGCGTCTTTCTCTGGCTTGGGCTCAGCTGGTTTCAGGATAAATCGTTTCAAATTGCAAAGCAAATGATTTCGATTGAACAACGATCTCTCGGAAGCGGCAATCAGCAGCGTAGCGCAGAAGTCCAGCAAGCCCGGGAAACTGAGAAGCGCCAGATGATGAGCCGTATACAGGAAATGTCTACAGCCAACCAGGTGATTGATGCTCTGGATCGATTCTACCAGACCGACATGTGGATTCCAACAGTCGCTGAAGTTCAGGCCAGTTTGACAGATATGGAAGCTGGAACCTTTCGTGATACAATTACGCGCGGACGCTTTCAGATCGTGCGCGAAGGTAAATCGGAAAAAGCGGACAGAGATCTGCTCATCTACCCTATGAATCATGAATGGCGTGTTCGGGCTGCCAGGCTGCGTCGCGCCCTGGATCGAATTACGGCTAAGTACCCGGCGGCCATGCAATCAGACGAAGCCGTCAACACCCACGCACGCGTGGCGCTCTTACAGAAGTATCTCAGTCGCAAAGAAAAGGAACTTCCAATCGCTGATGCGGAAGATCCGTATCAGCGATTTGAGAAGGCACTCAAAACGTCGCAAAAAGACGCTGCACTCGTCGAAGACGAACTCGAAGTTTAACTCATTCAGGTGAAGCCAAAACCTTAAAAAAGTGCTTCCGCTCGAACCTTGTCCTGGCTATACCGTGATGGGGGCGCGAAATGGTGGGGGAAGAGAAGGAAATCCAGGAACTTCAAAAGGAGATCAAGGAACTCAGAGCAGAGTTAACGTCGGCCCTAGATTCACCTTTTTTGCAGGCATCGGTTAAGAGCCTCGTTTTTGAAGTTCTTCTCGATCGCGTAGCCATCCTGGAGCACGAATTCGGGAAACGCATCAATGAAAAGCATGGCACAATGTACGAAATCAAGCAACAGGCTCGGAGAATGGCCTGGCTGCTTGGGCTTGATGCAGATAATGTCCGATTACTCGTAACGGAAGCTGTTCAAAATATTTTGGAGCACGGCACTGGTCGATGGGTCCATGTGCGTTTGGAAATGCAGAATGAAGGGGATCACCCTTGCATGATTTCTTCTTTTAAACATGAGATCCCCGCCAGCGAAAAATACACGATGCACGACGTGGACATGAATGCGCTTAAAGGCGACATCACGTCAGAGTTCTTTGATTTTGAGTCACATCGTGGGCGAGGTGAGTTCATAATGAAGCAACTCACGGACGAACGCAGGATTATCAATGGGATCGAAGTGAATCGCGATGGAAAGAAAGTCCATTATTTCAAAAGAGTTTTGATAAACTACAAGCATGCGGACTCTCCGCGGGATTCAGTAAATTTCCAGGAGATCAAAGATCAGATAGACCGACTTGGTTTTCAGGATATAATTTGTTGTTTCTTGATTCAACATTCGCAAGACAGACCGGATCTGCTTACGGTAGCCGCTGCGCGCGAACACAGCAAAGCTCTGGCCCAGACTATGAGCGAAAATAGCTGCAAGCTGGTTGGTGAAGAGTCGTATTTTTCCAACGTATTTTCAACATTTGAACCGCTAGCACCTCTTTCCAAGGATCAGCTCCAGGCGATTTTCGAGCAAGTGAAGTCCGTTGTATACGGTGATGGAGACGGTTAAGTATTTGTGATACCTGGATAAAGTTTATTTGGAATGGAGTGTTTCCACTCCGTCCCAGCCCTCCGGGATTCCGTTCTTGATAAACTCGTCGCAGCGCTTGACGTAAACTTTAACTGTTCGATCGTTCCCGTTCTGCCTGTATACAGTGATGAAAGCTGAGCGCGCTTCCTGAATTTTGCCCGCCTGGTATGCTGCAACGCCATCTGCAAATGTTTGCATTGTTTGTAATTTTGGTCCAAGTATTTCCGGGCTGCCACCAGCAAGTACCTCGACTAACGTTACCGGGGCCGTCTTCCCTTTAACGCGCACGCGATCAATCATGCGAGTAGGGTAAAGTTTCCTGGACTCCGCTGTAAGGGTCTCCTCACTTAGAAGAATCTGTGCGCCATATGCCTTGGTCAGGCTTTCAATCCGTGAGGCCAGGTTAACGTCGTCTGAAATGACAGTGCCTTCCATGCGTTCGTTTTCACCAATAGTGCCGAGCATCAAGCGCCCGCGGTGCAGGCCAATTCCCAGGTTTACAGACCCGTAGTTATGGCGGGCGCGCGCAACATTCCAATCGGCGACTGTATCCATCATTTTTACGCAGGCTTGCAGCGCTCGCGCCGGGTCTACAGGGAAGAGCGCCATGATGGCATCGCCAATGTATTTATCAATAAAGCCTTCATGCTGACGCACAATTGGTCCAACGCGACGCAGATACGAATTGATAAAATCAAAGTTCTCTTTGGGTGTCATTGTTTCTGAAAGGGAGGTAAACCCACGAATATCAGAAAACAAAATGGTCATTTCGCGCTGAACCTGGTCGCCCAGGTTAACCTCAAGTAAGCTTTTCTTATCCAGGATATTTAGAAACTCAAACGGAACAAATCGCTGAGCAGCGCGGTTCAAGCTTGCGAGATTGATGTTGAGGCGTTCAGTTTCCTGACTCAATCGCACGAACCTGTTTGCGAGCACGAGTGCCATGCTGATGATGAACATGGTAAATGCGTACGTTAGAAGTGTGGGGAGGTTGATGATGGCTCGACCGGATAGAATATCAAGTACCACAGCCAACACAACGACAGTGATCGCACCCAGCATGATCCAGGCGTCACGGTTTTTGTCTATGAAGCTTTCGCGTATAACGATTACAAGGAGCCCTACAACGTAGACGATCCATGAAGGTTGCACAAGGTTATTAATGATCCACTCGTAGAGTGCTGCAGAATCTGAAAAAAGTACGCGAATGCCGCAGGCCAGGGTAAGCACATGGATGGCCATGGTAGGGTAGTCGATCCAGCGAATCCAACCTCTCTTTGGCAAGGGGAAGTAGTTTCTGATAAAAGCAAAGAACAGAGGCGTGGTTGCAAAAAGGCAGAGTACCTGTGCTCGTTTGGTGATATGGAGAGGCCAACCAAAATCGTATTTGTACTGCGTGCGAAAGAAACTGTAACCTACCAGAGCAAGCAGGAACAAAGAAAAATACAAGTTCTCTCGTTCTGTGCGTCTTCGAAGAAAGAAGAGCATAAAGTAACCTGAGATAGTTACATAAACCATGAGCGAAAGGGCCTGGCTTGCGTTCTCGATGTAGAATTCGCGCAATAGAGTCTCATGCGAACCGAGAGCTACATTATCGCGATAGATTCCCATTTCATAATCGAAATAAGAACGCACTTGAACAAGCAGTACGTTATCCTTTTGTTTTAAGAGGCCCCCTGGAATGGGGTAGATGCGCTGTCGATCGTACGCCTGGGCTACTGGCGAATCCCAATCGCCTGTCTGACCAATCAGAACTCCATTCAAGTATGTCCGATCTCGATCGCTGATTTCGCCAACTCGAATACCGGCCGTTCCCACCGGAAGGACAGGGACCTGGAATTTTGTGCGATACCAGATGGTTTTAACCCCAGGGAGTGTTAGGTTTTTTGGAACTTGAACGGATGTCCAGCTAACGTCATCCTTCACGTCCAATGGATTTATGGAATGGGTTGTGTATTCCCAGGAAACCTGCTGATCCTCTGAATTGAGCGAAAGGGTCTGGCCTGACTTTCTGTGGCCACAGGCAATGATAAACGGCAGGAGCAATGCTACAGCCAACAGCTGAATCCTGCTTTGCATGTCTTGGTATGTTGGCTCTGAAAGGGCCGGTCAATGTTTTTTTGCCTGTAGGCTGAAGAAATACTTGAATCATCCGCTGGCTATTCGCAGCCTTCTCAGCGCATGAGAAAGTGGTTGAAAGCTCCGGTTCGCGGCTGGGTTTGTCCAGGGCTGATTGTTCTGGTATTGTGCTCCTGTCAAAAACCCGTGGAGGATCCTGTGCCTCTGGTGTTTATTCACGGAATCAAAGGATCAGCGTTAGGCGATGATCAGGGGAAACGTCACTGGTTAACGATCGGTCAGGCGCTTGGTCTCAGCAAGTCTCGCATTTCACTTCCAACTGAATGGAATGGCGAAGAGCAGGCACGCGATTCGCTAAAGGCCACAGAGGCGTTGGACGGCGTGTATCTTATTCCTGGCCTGGTTGGGGAAAAAATTTACGGCCCTTTTTTGAAGGCGGCCAGGAAGATGGATCGCCCGGTCTACGTGTTTGCATACGATTGGCGGCGGGACAATCTCGAGAACTTAAAGTTATTTATAAATTTCCTTAAAGAAACTAGCGCTGCGAATGGAAACAAGAAAATCCAGGTGGTTGCGCACAGTATGGGTGGGTTGATCACCCGCGCAGCTCTTGCGGATTCCCCGGAGTTGTTCCAGTCAGTTATATTTGCCGGGGTGCCATTCCATGGCGGAGTTGGGTTCTTGCCAGATGTGCATGCTGGGGAACCGGTTGCATTGAATAAGACAATCCTTTCGCCTGAGGTGTATTTTACTTTTCCATCCGTGTATACACTCTTCCCGGTAGAAGGCTCGCGTGTGTATGATGGCGATAAGGAACTTCCACTGGATTTTTACGATGCCGACGACTGGGGTAAATACAAGCTTGGACTTTTTGCCCTTGAGCTCGTGAGTCCGGCTCAGGCCCAGCACTTGCGTTTAAGTCTGAAGCATGCAAAAGAATTCCGTCGACTCGTTTCGCGGCCTGTTAAAACAGATGTGCCCATTTACGTTGTGTTGTCCAAGCATGTGCCGACCTTGGCCAGCGTGTTGCGTGGCGGCCCTAAGAGCCTGCGAGGCTATGATTTCGAAACACGGCCGCGCGAGCCCGGAGACGGAAGGGTGCTTGAAAGAGATGCAATTCCTCCTGATTTGAAACACACAATCCTCGTAAGCGATGAAATTCATTCTGATCTATTGAACGATTCGCGCGTACAGGATCTCGTTCGAGAAGCAGGCATCAAACCCTGAACAGAGACCGGCTAACAGTCGTTATTAGAAAATACTTCCAGCTCCAGGCTTTGGCGCCTGTGTCAAGGCGACATTTGCTTCAATAGTGCTGCGAGTTTCACGTCGTGCGATTATAAAATCTCCGGGTCTTGAAATCACTTTGAAGGTTCCGGCCGGGCGGGGAAGGTTTCGTGTCTGACCAAGTCCCTGTAGATCCATCTGATAGCCTTCCAGGATTTGCCCATCACGCAGGATTACCCCGCCATCGCGACCCCAGATTACAACTCGTTCATCGTCTAGCGAAGCTATGATCTGTCCGGCAAATGTGCTCTTTGGCATTGCAAGGGCCGTGAAATCTCCAAACCAGTTTGCGGATACTGTATGATCTGTAGGAACGCTCTGGAGGGTTTCCAGATCAGATCCGAGCAATACCATTTGAAAGATTAAATGTTCGCAGTCCCAACCTTCCAGGGGAACCAGACGATCTTCCCATTCTTTCTTTCCCTGGATATAACAACGGTTGCTGCGCAGTTCGATTGAATCGGCGAATCGATGTGCCGTTCCCTCGTAGGATCGAATCCGGATCGATTCAATTGGATTTCTTCCTGCGATTCGCATTGCAAAGTGCGAACCTCCCTTGCTGTCTTGATCGAATACAAGCTCAGCGCGCTGGGACGATCGATAAAAGGTCAGGGGTAAATTCAATACATAACGGCGCGCGACGAGATTTGCCGGCAGTGGCTCTCCCGTTGAAAGTCCAGGGAATGGAGGACCGGACGGGCTACAGCCAGCCGCGAGGATTGCCAGGAAAAAAAAGAATTGTATGTTTACTGGTGAGGGTTTCATCCTACTAACATGAGCAAACTGACGGTCGTATTAATCCTTGCCCTGTCATCCATTTTGCCTGGGTGCAAGAGCGGTAAAGGAACAAATTCTGCTACAACCACGCAGAATAGCGACCTTGTAGATTGTAATTACTATTGGCCGGTTCGCCAGCGCTATGTCTGCATCAAAGACATGCCTCGCACAGATTGCGAGGGTTTGTTTGCTGCCGGGGGGTTTCGCCGCGAAGCAAACTGCATCTGTGATTCTGCCGGCAAAAAGAAAAACCAGGTGGAAGGCACCGGATACACGCAGTACGATTGCAAGTGATTCATGCCCGAGAAATTTGATCTTGTCTGCATAGGCGGCGGCCCTGCCGGTCAGAAGGCTGCGATTCAAGCGGCTAAGTGTGGTAAGCGCGCAGCCCTCATAGATATTCGTGAGCGTCTTGGAGGCGCGTCGGTTCATTCCGGTACTGTGCCTTCCAAAATGCTCCAGGAAACCAGTCGCTTCCTCAGGCGTGTTCGAGCAGAGGGAACCAGGGGGCTTTCAGTAGAACTTCCTCAAAAAATTTCCATTCTTGAATTGCTGGCACGCAATCGACAGATTTTGCATACCGAGGAGGACCTGGCAGAAGAGCAGGCCGCAAGGAACCTTGTCCATGTATTCCGTGGCCACGGGAAAGTACTGGGCCCAAATTTGGTAGAAGTTACAGGGCCGTACGGGGAGAAGTTACAGCTCCAAACAGATTACATAGTGCTCGCAACCGGCTCCCGCCCCCACAGACCGGATTCGATCCCGTTTGAAGATCAGGTTATCTATGATTCAGATGGTGTGTTAACCTTGCGAAAACTTCCCGGCAAACTGGCTGTACTCGGTGGCGGAATTATTGGTTGTGAATACGCAAGTATTTTTGCAAACCTCGGTGTTGAAGTTCATTTAATAGATCCATCAGATTCAATTCTTAACTGGGCCGATCGTGAGATTGCCCTGACGTTACGCGATGCTCTCCAAAAGCTTGGTTTGCAGATCCACACCAGGGATGACATAATAGAATTCCGCAGAACGGAAGACGGCGTAAAGATTAGAACCAGACAGGAACAGGAAATTCTTGTAGATCAGGTTTTGATTTCAAAGGGTCGTCAGGGAAACGCTGAAGGCCTTGGGCTTGAGAATGTTGGTATTGTTGCTTCTTCGCGTGGAACCATAAAAGTCAACGACGAATATCAAACAGAAGTTCCATCCGTTTTTGCCGCAGGCGATATCATTGGCCATCCGGCCCTTTCTTCTACGAGTATGAATCAGGGGATGTATATCTCGCGCTACCTGTTCCTGGGTGAAACGCCCCGCTTCAGCAGGTCTCAGATGCCAGTTGCCATCTGGACTGTACCTGAAGTTGCATTTATTGGCAGCACGGAAGAGGAGTTAAAGGCCCAGGGCGTTGACTATGGGGTAGGCAGGTCTGATTTCAAAGAAAATACCAGAGCCCTCATGACGGGAGAAACACGCGGGCTACTCAAACTGTTATTCGAGAAAAAGTCGCGGAAGCTTCTTGCCGTTCACATGGTCTCTGATCGAGCTACTGAGCTTCTGAGTATGGGGCAGACTGTGGTTCATTTAGGCGGCACGGTGGATTATTTCTTTCATCACATCTTCAATTATCCTACGTTAAGCGGTGTATATAAAAGCGCGGCTCTTGATGCCATCAACGCATACGAAATGGCTCCGGCGGCAATGAAGTAGTATGGCATTTACAGAGATAGATATTGATGCAACGGGACAGTTCTCAGGCCAGGGCAGGCTTCCATCTGAACTGAGTCAGATAATCAAAGACATAAAGACAATTGATCTGTTTAAGCAATTGTTCGCCAAGTTCGTAGAACTTCAGCGCAGTTATGCACAAGCAATGCATTTAGACAAGAAGCTGATTGGCCCGGAGAGATTCGAGCTCATGGATCTATTGGACGATTGTCTTGATTTGTTGATTTCTGTCCGGGCAAAATATCAGCCTGATGGAGTTTTTGTCATGGAAGCACCGGATCTGGGCCGCAGACTTCAGATTCAGATCGATTTTGATAGATGGAAAGCTTCTGGTAGCCTTGGAACCAAGCGCAAACTGACCACCAATCAGTTTACGGACTGGCTTAAGCGCATGACGCAGGAGCGCTTGCCAGTTGTCTTGAAATACTTTGGTGAGATTTCGCGCGACGGTATACTCACACCGGAAGAACTCGTTGGACTCTCGAAGCTGATTGACAGACTTTTTTTCAGCGCTGTGATTGTGCGCGAAGCAGTTTCCTCCGGCGAAATGGAATAGAATTAAGGAATTGCCCGCACGGTCCGGACCGCATCAACAGGTATAAATGTATTTCTCTTCCCGGAGAGTCTAAAAAACGTTTCCTCACGTCGCATAGCCGTCGATTCAACGCCTGCTTCTCCGTTTATCATCAAGTGGCCACGGCCAGCACGGATTTCCAGGATTTCTTTGAATGGGACTACTTGTGGTATTCCATTCTCGATGAGGAGTACTCTGTCTGATTCTATTCTCAAGTCAAAAGTCTGGATAGATCTTCCGCTTGATAGGATTACGGTGATGTAAGGCACGGGTTCAACCTTTAGCTGCTGTTTGTCTTTTGGTTCCTGCGCGATCATCGAAGGCTCAGCAATCGGCGGTGCAATCAGAGTTGCTGCGATCTGTGGAGACAGAGTCTGCAGCTCATCGGACGCGCTGGTTAGAATCTCTTTTACCGTTACAGCTTTATGTTCTTTATTCAGGAATTGCGCCGGCGCTAGAAGGCGTTCCGCTTCGTCAATTTCAGCTAACGCTGGGTCCTTGAGCGCAGCCGCCTGCTTAATTGCGTATTGTTTGGTCTCGGCTCCCTGTCCAAGAAAATTGCCAAGTATCAAGAGTCTTCTGACTGCCTGTGATTGCACTTTTTTATCCCTGGCCTGCGTAAGTTTACGATACAGAACTTCTGAATCCGGAACCTTACCTGTCTCTTCAAGGCAGCGCGCGTATCTGAATAATTGATCTTCCGTCAAGGGCCCCGCTTTTCTATAAGCAATCAATGCCGGCATGAAGCGACTTGCCTGGAATAGTATATCAGCTTTTTCAACCTGTGAGCGCCCGCTAGCGAGTGTGAGTTTCATTAGATCAAGAATTGTTTGGGCTGAGCGCGAAAAATGCGTTCCGCGAAATTCACGCGTTACATGGCTAAGGTTTTGTTCCGCTGTTTCAGATTCTCCAAGCAAGAACCTGCAATAGCCTGAATGGAGCAATGCAAATGCTCTGTCCTCTTGGTGCAATCCCGGTGCAAGTGATTCCAGAATCTTTGCGGCTTCTTCTATTCGTTTGCTGCGTTCAAGGAAGAACGCATATTGCAAGAGTCGGAGGGCCCTTTCGTCTTCTGCAATGTGTAAGACCTCCTTGCCCGAGACCAATCTTACACCATTGATGGTAAAACTGCCAAGCCTTTCCCAGGCTCCCGGGTTGGTTCCGAATTCCGAGAAATTTAAAATCGTCGTTTCAAGTACATGGCTCTTGATTTCGTGAGAATAATCTTCCGGGTTGCGTTTGAACTTTTCTTCCAGTAGTCTTGATGAGAGTTCGTAGTTCAGAAGCTGCTGACGCGCAACATCCTGCTTTAAGAGGAAGCCAGTCATCCGTAGAACGGAATAGAAGATAGCCCCGGATACAATTGCCAGGATTCCAAAGAGTAAAACTACTCCGCGTAGCCTCAAGCGATCTCCAGATACAAAAGCGAAACGTCATCCCGCACTGTTCCACGGAAGGCTTCAAATTCTATAACCAGAGCATCTACTGTCATTTGAATCGAAGACGCCGCATGTTCTAGTAAGGTCTGGCGAAGGCGCTCCATTCCGAAAGCATGGGCCTGCGCGTTTTCGGTTTCAATCAAGCCATCTGAATAGAGAAGCAAACGATCTCCCTTGTTGCACTCAATGCTTTCTGCTGTATATACTTCGTTGGGCGCTATCCCTAGCGGAGGCCCGTTGGCTCCCAGTTCTACAAGGGTACCGTCCTTTCTGAGCAGGAGAGGGGAAGGATGCCCGCCATTTACGAATTGCAACTTTCCGTTGTTGTACTGAACAATCACTCCAGTCATGTAGAACATCGCAGTTTTTAGATGCGCCATGAGAGATCGATTCAGTTCACGCGCAAGTCCTTCAATGTCTGTGCTGTGTTCCAGGATTCGCTCCAGGCTGAGCAATGCGAGGCTTGTAATTAGAGCTGCGGAAACGCCGTGACCGGAGGCATCAGCAAAGAATACTCCAGGCTTGCCTTGCATTTCATAAAACATGTAAACATCCCCACTCACTTCGCGCAGAGGTTGATAGTAGGCCGCGGCGGACCAATGGCGGAGTTTGCTCAGGTCTGGTAGAAATTTGTCCTGAACTTCTTTGCCGATACTGAGTTCGTTTTGCATTTCCTCGTTTAGCTTTGTAACGGTTGTAACCTTTGCCTGAATCTCTTCTGCCATATTGTTGAATGTGCTTCCGAGTAGATCAATTTCATCCTGATTGCGCATGGACCAGAGCGCGCGCGCGTCCAGATCACCTGCAGCTAGATGCTGACTTGCAGAAGCAAGTATTCCGATTCTTCTGAAGAAAATTCGACCAACGAGGAGTGCAAAGATCAGATGCACAAGAAATACCAGGCTTGCGGCTATGCCAGCCTGGACATAGAGTCGTCTATATCTGGATTCAAAATCGGCGATGCGCATCACTGCGCGCAAATACACCCTCTGGTCGCTTTCGAAATGCGACGATGGCAGCGGCATAACATACGTTGCGCTGTAATCGTGCTCGTCGAGATCGAGGGTATATCGTAGTTGAATGAGCGTTGAATCATCGCGAAGCTGCATTGTCTTGCGCTTGATATGATCTGAAACAGTTCCCGATGCCGGAAGAACCGACGTAGCGTCGGCCTTACGTTCGAACAAAAGAGAACCGTCTGCCTGAAAAATGATAAATGAAATTACATGATTGTCGGCCAGGAGTTTTTCAATCCGATTGAGCTCCGTGATTTTCCCCGCGTCCATTCCTTCGAGTTGAATCAGCGTTGTTCCGGCCAGTTTATCAGATTGCAGACGAAAGTTCATTCGCAACATATCGAGCTGATTCTCGAATATCATAGCTGTCAATATTACGATGTTAATAATAGACAGGGCCAGGTAGAGTAGGCCGATGCGTGTTCGCATGGACCGGCTGGCCTTTAGACCCGGGAACAGGCGACTCATGGTAGCCGTAAGTTGTCGCCGCGCATGCGTCGCGCAATCCCAATCCGTGCAAAGGTGAAATAATCTTGACCCGATTAGTGAGGATGGTAGCTTGCAGGCATGGCTTACATGGCGGTTGGATCCCGGCAGATTCTGTATTCAGATTCAGTTACGCCGGCGCAGACGAGTGACGTGCGTCAGGCTCCGGTTCCGGCCGAGCAGCCTTTGCGCACTGAATCGGAAACCAGAAGCATAGACAACCGCGCAGACACACGAGGCGAAAGCGGGAATCGTGTAGACGTGCTTGCATAGCGTAATTGAGGTAATTTCCAATGAACAAACTTATATCTCTCATGTTCGTATGTGTGCTGGGCTGTTCTAGCGCACAGACGGAAGGCGATAAGCCTGCAGCGGATCGGAAGTATTCCATCGCATGTCCGGAAGCAATCGTAACAAAGGTCGATTCAAAAGGTAAGCCTGGTGAACGCGGCAAGGTAGAACTGGGAACGTTGACGTGTGATGCTGCAGCTAAGCTCGATGATAAGGGCCTCATCAAACTCAAGCGTTCGGGCTCGTGGACTGTCTTTGCAGATGGAATCAAAGCCCGCACAGAAGAATATGCGGGCGGGAAGAAGGAAGGCCAGGAGATAGGATTTTTCCCGGACGGAAGCACCAGGTACAACGGACAGAACAGCGATGATAAGAAAACGGGTCATTGGAGAATCAAAGCGGGATTGAACTCTGATTGCTATACTGAGGGGGACTACGTCCAGGATCTTAAGTCCGGGAAATGGACGGAATGCTCGCAAGGCGAGAAGGGCTATTACACCTCCTTTGAAGGCAGTTACGTAAGCGGTCTGCGGGATGGCCCGGGTCTTTTTACTTACGAAGACGGGAAGAAATCTGCTGAAGGAAATTATCGTGCAGACATAAGTTGCAGAACATCCCTGAAACCCGGGGCCAAGAAGGAAGACATTGAAGCGTGCGGTAAACGATCCGGCCGTTGGACTTATTATTATCCTAACGGACAGAAATCCTCGGAAGGTGAGTGCGATACTGCAACCGGTCTTGAGTCCGGTACGTGGCGTGATTATTATCAGAGCGGCGAGAAAATGGGCATGGGACCACGCTCAGGTGACCGCACCGGTCAATGGACTTTCTGGGGCAAAGACGGTGCCATCCTCTATCAACTTGAATTTGGCGGAAATGATTTCCTGCCCAAGGGCGGGGTCCTTTGGAAAGGTGGCGTGAAGACCGGCCAGGGCCCGTTCTCAATGGGGATGTTCAAAGTTGATCAGAAAAAAGATGAAGCTCAGGTTACGAGTCTTATCAAAGACGGAGCCTGGATTGAATACTATCCCAGCGGGCAAAAATCTGCAGAAGGTAAATACACAAGCAATCGCAAAGACGGCAAATGGATATTCTACGATGAAAGTGGTCGCAAGACTGCGGAAGGCCCGTTCATGATGGATAAGAAGGACGGTGATTGGACTGAACTTGAAAACGGGAATTATGTGAAAAAGAAGTACCAGTTTGGTAAACCGGCCAGGTTCTAATGAATACAATGAAACGGCTCATACTCAGTACATTGTTCCTAACGTTCCCACTTGCAGCCCAGGAAATCAAGGGCCTTGACAAGGAATTCTATAACGCTTACCTGGATTCGCTTCCAAATGAAAAGAAGCAACGGCTGGAAATGCTCCAGAAAAATCTGGTCACAGTGCTCAAGCGCGTCATCCCACGTGAAGATCCGGATCATGGCGCCGCCTATGCTCCCAATATCAAAGCCGAGACAATGCAATTTGAAGAAATATTACCTAACTCTCCATTTGTGCGTGGAATGCAAAAAGAGATCCCGGGCTTTAGAATGGATAAGCATATGTTCATTGTGAAGTCCGGTCCGTATCTAATATACGCAGCGTTTGCTGTGAATCCCAGGCTGTATGTTACCGGGGAATCCCAGCGATTCTTGATTCGTCGCGCTGAAGCAACTCACGAGTAATGGCCCGAAAAAGAAAATTTCATAGAGGCCTGATCCTTTCAGGCGGTGGCGCGCGTGGTGCCTATCAGGTTGGGGTCTGGAAGTACCTGCAAGAGTTAGGCTGGAAACCGGATTTGATTTGCGGTACGTCAGTAGGCGCCGTAAATTCAGCTGCAATTGGTTGCGGACTTAACCTGGAGGAGATGATCTCCCTGTGGAAAACAATTGAACGTGGGCGTATTTACAAGCTTTCACTCTGGCGTCAATTGGTGCACACTCTCACAAGACGCGGATATGCACCGCTCATGGACACCGAGCCATTTAAGAATCTACTGCTTGAAAAACTGGATATATCCAGGCTACGCCGCAGCGAAGCGGAAATTATTATTACCGCAGTAAACATCCTCAAATCCCAGCTTAAGTTTTTTTCGCACCGAGTCATTGATATTGAACACGTCATGGCTTCCAGTGCCATTCCTATTCTGTTTCCCTGGCAGTACATTGACGGCGAGCCTTACTGGGATGGCGGAATTATGGCCAATACGCCAATTCAGCCGGCCCTGGAGCGAGGCTGCAAAGAAATCCTGGTGGTGCTGCTTTCGCCAGTGGGTGGTTCGCGACTTTCACTGCCTAACTCGCGCAGACAGGGCCTTGAGCGCGTATTTGAAATGTCTTTGATTGGATCGTATGAATCGTATATGGCTCATTTGAGCTATGAATACAAACTACGTTCCAGTCAGTCTCTGATGCAGCGTTTTGTCCGTAGAACGTTAACGTTAGGCGATATAAAAATCGCGACGGTTGCGCCGGTTCAAATGCTGGGATTTCAATCAATTTTGAATTTCTCTGCCCGCCAGGCGGACATGTTAATTCATGAAGGGTATCAGGACGCGCGCAACCAGCTTGCAGAGTTCTTTGGGCTGGAAGAAACGCCTTATTAGCTCCGGCGCCCCTTGCAGTTCCTGTCGGAAAGCGAAAACTGCCTGCCCCTCGGCGCGGTATTCCGAGCCTCGGGCCGTTCGCATCACACTCAGTCCACGGCTCCGCTTTCGCTTTCCGGATAGTTCCGCATGGATCTTGTGGCTTATGGATTTCTGATATTGCGCGCCGTGCATTCCTGCATAACGAGATTAGTTAATCTTCGCTCTTAGGCTGGCTTCCGTGATAACGGTATCCGAAACCCATTCACGACAAGGCAAACGCAGATTTATCCTGAAAGCCAGTTGCGCGCATCGAGCGGGATCACCGCGTCCCGAGCGTCCGCGACGGCGGGCGAGGGCGAGCGCGGAAATGGCTTTCAGGCCAAGACTGACGTTGGCCGCAGGAGTGAATTAAAGATCCAGCTCGTCGCTTGCGTTTTTGACGTATGTGCGACCGGCTGAGGTTCTAAAGTAGATCAGATTGTAGAATACTATATACCAGAGCGCCTGAATTCCATCGCGCATTCCAATCTTCTTTCCTTCTTCGTAAGTGCGGCCGTAATAGGAAATAGGCACTTCATAAATTCTTATGGGCATCTGGGCAATTGAGGCTGTAATCTCAACTTCCATTCCAAAACCTTTGCTTGCCAGTTCCATGTTCTTTAAGATTGGAGCTCTGAACGCTTTGTAACACGTTTCAATATCAGTCATATTCAGATTGGTGAGGATGTTGGAAAAATGCGTTAAGAACTTGTTGGCCATGTAGTGATAATAATAGAGTACGCGCGCGGCCTTCTTAACCAGGAATCTGCTGCCATACACCACATCAGCATGTCCCGTCAGAATTGGCCAGAGTACAGACGGAAGCTCTTCTGGATCGTATTCCAGATCAGCATCCTGGATTACAATTACGTCTCCGGTTGCTTCGCGTGCTGCGCGACGGATCGCTGCCGTTTTTCCTGCGTTCTTAGGCTGCTGAAATAGTTTTAGTTTCTTCGATTTAATTGCATTGAGTACAGCGAAGGTCCCGTCGGTTGAACCGTCATCTACTACTACGATCTCATCTACAAGTTTCAACTTGTCCAGTTTCTGAATGATGATGGCGACTGTTTCCCTCTCATTGTAGACCGGAACGAGCACACTAACTTTTTGCGGTTTCTTAGTGCTCATTCTTTACTCCAAAGCCATGCGAAGTTTAACCAGATTTTCTATGAGTCGATCGAACGCGCGATTGCGATCCGCTTGATCTGCAAAAGTCAGGATGCGCTTACCGTTGGGTTCGGTAAACAGCATCTCAATGCCCTGGGGTTCTTGCTTTTTTATGGAAATGACATGGTCTAACTGGATGAGTTCATTGTCACCGAGTCTGAGCCAGAGCATCCCTATCCCCCGTTTTGCCTGGCAAATTCGCGCATAAGCACGGACAGAACCTGGCAGGCCTCTTCTCCAACAGCGTTGTAAACAGAAGCGCGTAGACCACCCACAGAGCGATGACCCTTTAAACCCATTAGTTTGCGCTCTTCTGCAATCTTCAAGAACTTCTGTTCCAATTCTTCAGAAGGCAGGCGGAAGGTGATGTTCATGAGGGATCTTGCATTCTTCACGGAATGTCCTGTGTAGAACTTGGGAAACTCATCCATTACAGAGTAGACCAGGTCGGCTTTGCGTTCGTTGTAGCGCGCCATTTCAGCAAGGCCACCCTGTTTTTCAATCCAACCCAGAACCAGTCCAAATACATAGATCTGGAAGGTTGGAGGCGTATTATACAAGCTCTGGTTCTTGCCGTACGTGCTGTAGCGGAACACTGTAGGTAGATCTGCCGATTCGCGCGCATAATAGTCGCGATCGATGATAGCCAGTGTGATGCCGGAAGCTCCAGCGTTCTTTTGCGCACCGGCGTACACCAGACCCATTTTGCTCCAGTCGATGGGCCGCGAGAGAAAATCCGAACTCATGTCTACGATCAGCTTTGTATCACCTGGATCTGGAAATTTCTTAAACTGCGTTCCGTAGATCGTATTGTTGGAAGTTAGATGAAGATAGTCCAGGCCCGGTTTTGTAGCAATGTTCGGGATGTAGCTGTGATTCTTATCTTTGGAGCTACCTGCATCGAATACGTTGATGCCCAGGAGTTTTGCCTGTTCAATGCCTTTCTCTGACCAGACGCCTGTATTTACATACCCGGCAGCCCCGCCCTTTTTGGAGAGATTCATGGGTACGTAGGCGAACTGAGCCGACGCGCCACCCGTCATATAAAGGATGTCGAATCGATCCGGGATTCCAGCAAGTTTGCGCAGGCGCTGATTGATGTCTTCGAGCAGTGATTCGAAGACTTTTCCGCGATGCGACATCTCCATAATGGACATCCCTGTGCCCTGGTAATCCAGCATTTCGTCGCGTATGGTCTCAAGGACGGGGAGTGGAAGGGCCGCCGGTCCTGGAGAAAAGTTATAGACTCGTCTCATTCAGTCTGATTTTCTAAAGCAGAGCCCTCAGTCAAAGCGAAATGAGTCTGCCCCTCGAATATCTGGAAGCCAACCTGTACATCGGTCATCTGAGGGGATCGTGTTCCTACCTGCCCGAACGTGATTCCAACCTGAAATTTCTGGATGGCAGCGGCCTGGGTGCCGGGTATCGGCTCCTGCTTGATCGGGGCTATCGACGCCATGGACAGCATCTCTACAGACCGGATTGCGGTAGCTGCCAGCAGTGCAAAATCCTGCGCATTCCTGTGGCCACGTTCGTTCCAACGCGCTCGCAAAAGCGAGTCTATAAAAAGGGAAAATCGATCTTTCGCGCAGAAACCGGTAAGCCTGAATACTCGCCTGAAAAGGCACGGCTGTACGAGCGATATCTTAAGATCCAGCACTGCTCTTGCGAATCGATTGATGCGGCGCGCTATGAAGACTTTTTTGTGAGCAGCTTCCTTTCGACTACGGAAGAACTTAGAATCTATGCAGGCGATCGCCTGGTAGGAATTGGAATCATTGATATTGTTGGAGATGCACTTTCCTCGGTCTATTTTTTCTTTGATCCCGAATTCGCAGACTATAGTCCCGGGACGTTTTCAATCCTTGTTGAAATGGATCTCTGCCGTGAAAGAGGCCTATCGTATTACTACCCCGGATTCTTTATACCAAACTGTAGCGCAATGAACTATAAAGCCAATTTTGGGCCCGCGGAAGTTAAGGCTCCAGAGGAAGAAAAATGGGCGTTTCATATTAAGTCATGTGGTTCCTCAGTCGATGCTGAAACCAGTGATTGATTATGTGCTCCCCTTTGCAAAAATGGGAAGCGGGGGGCGGAAGCCCCCTTTTTTTTATGTCCTCTTGCGCTTAGAAATCTAGCCTGGCGCTTCACCATGAAGCGACGTTATCTGAAATTCTGGTCAGGCATTTTATTTTTTTCCGGGGTTCTCACTGTTCCGCTTAACGCGCAGGAAATCAAGCGCGCACCATCAGAGACAGGGCAGCCGGATCGCTCAGATCAGACAGGAGAAAAAAGGCCTGAAGCAAAACTCAATCTGATTGAAGTTCAATTGGGCCCGGCCGTTTCTGCTTCAGGCTCAATCGTTGCCTCTTCCGAGGACGGTATTACGCTGCTTGAGCGGCTCATAAATTCCGGAACTCTTTACGCACCTCGCGTTACACCGCTCATCCAAGCGGTTGGGCCGGGTTATAAAATTCCGCCATTCCACCTGGGTTCCAATCAAATTGGAGTTAGCTATGAGCGGTATTCTGGAGGCAGGTTCTCTTTTGGCGGTGCGATTCGCTATACAGACGTAACTGCAGGACTTACGATTCCGGAATCGTTTATCCCGGGCTCCCTTGTGAACTTTCAAGCACCCGTTATTAGCCGCGTCACTGCAGAAATCCACAGCCGCAAAGTCCTGGCTTCAGCCTTTCAGGTGGAAGGCGTCATGAGTTATCATTTTAATGGTGACGCAGAGTGGGATCCCTATCTGCGCGCGAGCGGTGGTGTGGGTCGGGGCTGGCTTGCGCATGTCGGTTATGGTCCGCATCTTGAGGAACTACACGGCACGATTGGCGCGGGCATGCGCTGGAACTTCAACGAAACCTCGTCTATTTCTGCTGAAATCAATACGTCAGGTTTCTGGGTCATGACTGGGCCTTCGAGCTTCATTGACCGCACAGACGTGCTCATCAATCCTGGCAAAGGGAGCATTTATATCGTTCGCCTGCTACTTGGCGCGGGATATCGGTTTTAGGGTATGAGAACAAACATAGTACACATGGGTGCAGGCGAGCTCGTTTACGAGATTCGCCAGATTGTAGAGATCGGCCAAAACGTTAGCCGACTTTCTGGCAAGCCAATCGCCTGGGAGAACATAGGCGATCCGGTTCAGAAAGGCGAAAAACTCCCGGCGTGGATGAAAGAGATTATTGTCCAGGCGGTTCGTGAAGATTCAACGTACGCGTACAGCCCAACCCGTGGCCTCACAGAAACCCGTGAATTCCTGGCAGAACGTCTCAATCGTGAGAAGGGTGTGCGCATTCATCCAGATGATATAATTTTCTTTAACGGCCTGGGAGATGCAGTTAATAAAGTTTACGGTCAGTTACGACGCGAAGCGCGCGTAATCGGCCCAACGCCAGCCTATCCAACGCATTCATCCGCTGAGGCAGCTCATGCAGGTTATCAGCCAATTACATATAAGCTTGATCCGGCGCGCGGCTGGATGCCAGACCTTGATGAATTGCGAAACAAAGTACGCTACAATGAAAGCATCGCTGGAATCATGATCATCAATCCAGATAATCCAACGGGAGCTGTGTTCCCGCGCGAAATCCTGGATCAAATGGTGCGCATTGCAAAAGACTACGATCTATTCCTGGTGGGTGACGAAATTTACATCAACATGGTGTATAATGGAAAGAAATGTACGCACCTGTCTGAAGTGGTGGGCGATGTGCCTGCGATTTCGCTCAAAGGAATTTCTAAAGAGTTTCCCTGGCCGGGTGGACGTTGTGGTTGGATGGAAGTGTATAATCAGACCGGCAACAAAATGTTTCAGAAATACGTTAAGTCGATTCTGGACGCAAAGATGCTTGAAGTGTGTTCTACAACTTTGCCGCAGTATGTAATCCCGCGAATCATGGGCCATGCCGAGTACGCAAACTGGCAGGTAGAGCGGAATAGCTTTTTTGAACGCCGCAGTCGTCGCGTTGCAGAAATTCTGGGTGGAATCCCGGAGATCATTGTAAATCCGCCTGACGGCGCGTTCTACGTAAGCGTAGTTTTCAAGCAGGAGCTGAGCAATCGCATGCGCATGCGAATCGATAACCCGGCCGTGCAGAATTACATTGATGGACTTTGCACAAGTGAAATTGAACCGGATCGTAAGTTTGTGTATCATTTGCTTGCATCGCGCAACATCTGCGTTGTGCCACTTACAAGCTTTGTTTGCAATCTTCAGGGATTTCGCTGTACTCTGCTGGAGCGCGATGATTCAAAATTCGAGGAGATATATCACGGAATCCGTGATGGCATCCTTGAATTCCTGAACGGTTGAGTGCGAGTTAACTGGTTTGGGCAAAGGTCAGAACGTCAGAAGTTCTGCTTTGATACAAGGCTGCGGATTTCGTAGCTTTGTGCTGGCATTCCTTCTGCTTTTTAGCACTTGCACCACTGCACGCATCACAATTCACGCTACAGGTTTGCAGCCGCCTCTCTGCAAATCGCAGGCCGTGCCTCCACGGACTGCAGTCGTCTGGGGAACAGCCTGGAGAGAAAATCAAAAGGAAAAAGATCTGCGCGAATCCATGGCGGGCCACGCAATAGAAGCGTATTTTAAGAAGCAGTCATGCGTTTCAACGATTCAGATTGTCAAAATGATAGAGGGACGCCGGGCGATTGAACATTCTGATATTGAACTCTTGAAATGGGCTCGATCCGGGCCGAACCCTGTGGACTCGTTGATTTTACTGCGCGTCGAGGAGCTTGGCCCTCTCATCATACTCTATCCATCTCCGATTCTCTGGGAGGGTGGGTCGGAAGTATCGCTTCGCGTCAGGGTTCTAAATGTCCGTACATCGTCGCTCGAGACGGATACTTCAATTCAATGGAAGGACACAGGGGCATTTGTTCTCAGAGGAACGGGACCGTTGGAGCGGAACCTGGAGACGGTTCTGACCTCAGTTTTTGGGCAAAGCCAATTGATCGAGCAGTTCGATCCAATTGGACCCTGAGGGCTTATTCGATATCGAAGTTAGTTCGTATAACTTCTTCGTGCGAATACTGGCTGTCTGCGCGCTTGATGAGTTTTGCAATGAAGGTGTATTTGCCGCGTGCGAATCCTTTCTCGTTAGAAAGGTTTCCGAAGAATCCAACTGAACTGCTTCCGAGCTTCAGAGGATCTTTCTTCTTTCCGATCTCGCGGCCATTCAAAAGCCATTGAGTTTGGACCTCAAGCCCCTCCAGTTCACCGGCTGCGGATTGGCAATAGTTCTCTATGCCAACGCGTTCGATCAATTCAAGTTGAGTTTCCAGGTAATCGATGTGCTCTTCTTCGCTTTCCAGAATATTCTCGAAGAGTTCGCGTGAGATGTAGTCTTTTACGGATTCAGCGTGCGCGATCGCTGCGCGAAGATCAGGAGCTGCCATGTCGACTTCGAGTGAAAGATCGCACTTCAGCGCTTCCTTTACGTTCTCGCCAATTTTGATTTTACCCAGATCTTGAAAGTTTGGAAGGCCCTCGAGGAATAGGATTCGTTCAGTGAGCATTTCTGCATGCTTCATTTCATCGATGGACTCTTTGAATTCCTTATCACCCAGCTTTTTGAGCCCCCAGTTTTTGTACATCTTGCTGTGAAGAAAGTACTGGTTGATGGCCGTTAGTTCGTTGTAGAGAATTTTGTTTAAATGACGTATTACTTCGCTATCGCCTTTCATGAAGAGTTCCGTGCCGAAATTGCGGCAATCGAAGGATTATATTAGTACAGGGTAAGGTAAAGTCTAAAACGATTTGTGAGGTTGTAAATTGGATGAGTTGAGTTTGAATCTCAATGCATTAAGCGGTGAGCGCGTCATCTGAACGCTGGCCTTGTTGTTGCGTTTCTTCGATAATGCGGGCCGCTTCCGGCAGGCACTTTCCACAGCTGCGTCCCAGGCAGAGCTCCTGTTGCAGGTCCAGGAGTGTGGCCCAGCCGCGAGCCGCGGCCTGGATCTGGCGATCGGTGATGGCTGCACATATGCACACGTACATGAGCCCAATCAATATTGAGACTCAGTCTCTGTCAATAAAATTAAGGAGCTAAGGAGTCTGTTTTATGTCTGCAAACTGGATTGCCGGACTCAAAGCCCATCTGGTAGTCCTCGCTCAGCTCCCTGCAGGGTTTAAAGCTGTCTGCAGCGGGTTTCTCCCCAATGCTTTGATACGAAACCAGAACGGCAATAGCAATTGCAAACGCGTAAATCATATCGTTAACCTGACATAATCCAGGGCACTGTGCAAGCAATCAGGAACCAGGGGGGAGTCCAGGGGAATTCCCCGGGCTCCAGTCACTTTCGACGCAATAAATCGCACAATGTGAAGGGCGCGACCCTCAGCCTAGTTCAGTCGACTTGTGCGCACCAGTTTCCCAGGTTTAGCACCCGTCAGCTTGTCATTCTCGATTACAGGGACCCCGGATACGAGTGTTGCAACATATCCCGAGACCTCTTGCAGAAGCCGTTGGCCGCCAGCCGGCAAATCCTTAACCATCCGCGGTGCCTTGAGTTTGAGATCATTGTAGTTGATTACGTTGATGTCTGCTTTCTTTCCAACTGCAAGAATCCCGCGATCTGAGTAGCCCATATGTGTTGCAGTATCGTGGGTGAGCATTTGAACTGCGCGTTCGAGTGCAATGCGTTTGCCGCGTGAGCGATCGCGCGTCCAATAACTCAGGAGATAGGTTGGAAAACTTGCATCGCAAACAGTTCCTACATGGGCGCCGCCATCGGAAAGGCCTGGAATTGCCAGCGGGTGCTCCATCATTGTAAGCACGTTGTCGTATGAGAATTCCGTGTAGTTGTAGATAGGGAAATAGATGAGCGCCCTGCCTTCGTTCTTGAGCATTGTGTCATAGATCAAATCTAGCGGAGCTATTCCACGTCCCTTAGCCTGGGCACCAAGGCTATTTTGTACAGGCTGTTCATAGTCGGGCTGATCGCCAAGTTCAAAAAGTTTGAAAGCAACCTGATCGATTGCAGCGAGGAGTTTGTCTGCTAGTGGTGGAACCGGCGTGCCATCTCCTGCCAGCTTGTCGTTGGGTTCTGCAAGTATGCGCTTCTTTACTTCCGGGTCCTGCATGGCTTTCACGCGATCGGCTAACGGTAGATGAGTGAGAGCTTTATAGGATGGTTTCCCCATGAATGGGTGAAATGTACATTGAAGACCCAGGTTCACACCGATTCCGCGCGGTGCTACTTGAAAGCGAAAGTTAATTCCGCGAGCGCTGGCTGCCTCTGCTTTGCTGATGATTCGTTTCCAGAGATCAGGCCAGAAATCGCGCTGGTTAAGCGACAGCGAACAGGGACGACCGCCAGCAGCCTGAGCAAACTTTTCAATTACATCAAATTCGCGGTCAAAGTTTTCGTTGGTGCGTTCCATGTCAAAATCTGAAACGGCCTGGACCACACCGTACTTGAGTTCTGCAAACACGCTTGCAAGTTCTGTTAATTCTTCGTTGCTGGCTTCGGAAGCAGGAGTCCAGTTCCCGGATGCGCTGCGATGCACGTCGCTTCTGCCAGTTGTAAATCCTGCTGCACCTGCCTGCATTGCTTCGCGCAGCAGAGCTTTCATTTGTTTAATATCTTCTGGAGTTGCTGGCTCTTGCTTAATTGCCCGCTCACCCATTACAAAAACACGCAGTGCATCGTGTGGTACCTGCGCTCCAAAATCGATTGTATGCGGCATTGCATCGAGAGCATCCATGTATTCAGGGAAACTTTCCCACTGCCAGTTGATGCCTTCTGCCAGGGCAGCCCCAGGAATATCTTCCACGCCCTCCATTAGATCAATCAATTTGGAGCGATCCGCTTTTCTGGCCGGGGCGAATCCAACCCCGCAATTGCCCATAATCGCCGTGGTTGTGCCGTGGTTTACGGACGGAGCCAGATCCTGATCCCAGGAGATTTGACCATCGTAGTGTGTGTGCACATCGACGTAGCCTGGAGTTACAATTGCGCCCTTCGCATCGATTGTGCGACTTGCATTGTCAGGAACGTTTCCAATTGCCGTTATGCGACCATCCTTGATCCCGATATCCCCGGTGAATCGCTCCTTCCCCGTGCCATCTACAATAGTTCCACCAACGATCTTAACGTCCAATTGCATAACAGTCCTCCAACGGGATTACCCGCAGTTCAATCCTAACACCGTTCGCTCGGCATAAGTCGTCAACAAAAGTTACGCTTCATTACCAGAAAGAAATCCGAGCGAATCTTCTAAATTAAGCCTCTAGTTCGGTTGCAACCGCATCTGCGTGATCCAGGTCAGCAGAATAATATTTGGAGGCAGCAAGGAACAAAAGCCCGGATAGAATCGAAAACGCAGGCAGAATAGCCAGGGCGACTTCAATTCCGTAGGCATCTGAAACAGCTCCAATCGTAACTGGTGCTGTGAAGCTTCCAAGAAGATTCTGAACTACAACGCACAGGCTGTAGGAAACGGCGCGGAGTCCTGGGTGAACTACGTCTTGCGTGACTGCTGCGGCTGCGGGAACGTATGAAACTGCAACGAGTCCGCCAAGTAGGATGGCCGCGTATTGAAAAGGTCCCATGCCGTGCAGTCCAATAAATGCAATTGCAAAAATTACACCGGCGCAAATGGCCGATAAACTTGCGAACAGTGGCCTCGCGTTCTTACGTTTCTTTAACCAGCGATCAGCTAGAAATCCACCGAGAGGCGCACCGATGATTGCAAGCAGCATGACGGCTCCCCCTTTGGCGCCTGCCTGCGCCATAGGAAGATTTTCAACTCTATGGAAGAAAGTTGGAAGCCAGGTAAGAAGTGCTGTAGTGACAAACGTGTTTGCAGCAAAGCCAACATAGGTTAACAGAAGCGATGGAGTTTTAAAAAACCGTCCTGCGATCTCTCCAAACGAAAGCGGCTTTCCAACCGATCCAGCCTGCCCGCTGACCAGTTCAACCGTCTTGTAGTCTTTCACAAAGAAAAACAAAATAGACACGATCAGTCCAGGAATTGCTACCAGGCCGAATGCATGACGCCAGCCATAGTGTTGCGCCACGTATCCGCCAAGTCCAATGCCGGTGGCGGCCCCAAGCGGTATGGCAGCATTCCAGATTCCCATCATCAATGAGCGACGATGTGGAGGGAAGAGTCCAGAGACCATTGCAGTTCCGCCCGGCGAATACCCGGCCTCACCTACACCGATTGCGATTCTTGCAGCAACGAGTTGAGGAAAGTTTTTGGCGAATCCACACGCAGCCGTTGCAATACTCCAGACAATAGCCATGATCGCAATGCTCTTCTTTCTACTCCAGCGATCGACTAGAATGGATATGGGGACGGTGGTTACAAAAATGGTGCCGTACACCACTGAGACCAGCAGTCCGCACTGCGCATCCGTTAGCTGCCAATCCTCTTTTAAGAAAGGAAAGAGCGAATTTACGACCATTCGATCGGCGTAGTCAAAGAAATAGAGCAAAAAGAGTAGCGTGAACGCGAAGGCCGTTCCCGGGCGTTTGGGCTCTGTCATACTGTCTCCCGAAATTGAAATCAGAACGAGTTCAGGGACACTGGTCGCGTAACGTATTAAGTTTTGCTATCCAAAAAAAAGAGCCGGACGACGGTTCTAGCGGGTTCCTGACGCAAAGAGTCAATCAACGGATCTCAGTTGTAACCGAACCTAGCCATTCACCGCTTACAGAGACCTGATCCCCTGGCTTTAGAAAACGGTCCTGATTTGCTCTTAGTATGAATTTAAGTTTAGTAAATCGATCCAGGCTCAAAAGCCCCGCAAATCTTGCCTTCCAGCGCGGCGTTTCTAGTGCAATTCCGCCTGGTGTGCCCATAACAATTCTGTCACCCCGTTTGAGCTTGTCCGCCGGGTAGTTGGATTGAATGGCCCTGAGCATTGTTATGGGAGTAAAGATCATATCGGCCGTGTTTTCACTCTGGCGCAGTTGTCCGTTTACGCGCGTTTCGATTCTTACGCAGGGAATCGCGTCTGCTTTCTGATTTGCCGGGATCCAGATTTGAACTGAAACAGGCAGGAATCCTGGAAAACTCTTTGACATTCCCCAGTATTCGTAGCGATTTTTTTGGCCTTCTCCAAGCACGGCCAACGCGCGCGATGATACATCGTTCGCGATAAAAAATCCCAGCTCAGGAACAAAATCCGGCTTCTCAAGATCCCCTGGATTTATATCGCGCAGGAGGACAAAACCAAGCTCTACTTCGTAATCGAGAAGGGGGCCCATATTCGGAAACCTTTCTGCCAGAATTTTACCAACTCCGGATTCGAATTTTTCCGCTTGGGCAATCAGGTTGGGTGCAGGGAACAGAGTAACTCCGTTTCCTCTGTGCAAAGTATGTGTTGCCTTTCTAAAAACCGCCGGTTTTGCATCATTGAATTCGTGTGCGGTCTCTTCTATATGCTTTGCGTACGATAGCCCGATGCCGTAGATATGCTCCGGTTCCTCCGTGAACGTTGTGAACTGGCCATCGATTTCGCGCAGGCATACAAATTGTGCGGGAACGGGTCTTTTTGAAAGAGGTCGGAAAAGATAGAAGAGTAGGGCCAGCGCAGCCACAATTGGAATTACGATGAGGGCCAGTGCTGAAATTGACTTCATGCTGCAATCTTCCTTTGGTTAATAGTTTGTAACGATAACGTTTCGATCAGTCGGCTTAGCAACGAATCAAACATCTCAGTGTCCTCAAATCGCGCAGCTATTTGTCCATCCGGTCGCACCAGAATTCCGCCGTTTGATTTTATCCCAGCGCATTTCTCCAGGGAAACCGTTTCTCCGGCAAGCAGCACCCTTTCAGGTAGAGTCTGAATTTTGATGAACGAATCAATGCCGGATTTGCCAATCACTCGTTTCCATTGGCTTGCGTTGGTGCATATAAGGGTAAACTTCGCATAGCTTAGCAAGGCATGGCTGTGGGTTTGATGGCCGTGCAAGTCCAGGAAGAAATGCGGCAATCTGGCGCCCGGTGCAAAGCCTGGTCTATACTCTGTCCCGGTACTCACTTGATTGAATGCCTGGTCTGGAATCAAAGCTCCGGAGGAATACCGAAATCCAAGGTCAAGACCGATTCTATCAAAATGTCCAATCTCTCGGGCAATTGCCTTTTTCACGGCCGCGTTTCGAGTCGGATCTTTCTTGAATTTGGTTAAGCGAGAGTCTGCAAATTTCAGCAGGCTTTCCAAAATCGAAGCTCCGATTTGTTTTCCCATCCAGCGGAATAAGACAGAGTTAAGCAGTCTTGCGAGCAATGTCGGATAACGGGTATCAAGACCAAGCGTTCGCGGAATTCGCAATAGATTGAGATAGTTTTTGTGGCTTTCCCGGCAATTGATTTCCACTACGGGCTTTCTTTCTGTTTGGTATGTGTTGAGCAAGCCAGGTCTTGCCGTGTCCCTGAGTACCATTGCGATTTTCCAACACAGATTGTACGCATCCGCTACGCCAGAGTTTAAACCCAGGCCGCCAGTAGGGGGGAATCGATGCGCACTATCGCCAATAAGAAACACGCGGTCGGTTTGAAACGTTTCTGCAATCTGTGCTGTCATTCGCCAGGAGCTGATTGATTCGATCCTGGGTTCGAAATCCGGGATATCCAGGGCCAGGCGAAGCCGTTTGCGAAAAACCGACTCAGTATAATCTTCGATCTTCTCAAATGGCGAGAGCACCGGAACGTGATAGACCCATCGTTTCTGAGCATGATGAGCAATCAACGTCCCCGCAGCGTCTGGCCGCATGATGAAAAATAACTTAGCTCGATTCGGCAGAATACCGGTGAGGTCATTCGTAAAGTACACGTTTGCGAAGTCCTGAATCTTCTGAGGGCCCACCATGTTGATCCCAAGTGCTGAGCGAATGTCGCCGCCTGCGCCCTCGCAGCCTAAAAGGTATTTGCTTTCAATCGCGATTCTCTGTCCCTTTTGGACAACGACTGATTGGACAACTGATTCAGTCTGCGTCAGAGACTCCCAGGAACATCCCAAAAGCAACGTTATGCGCTTATTAGCCTTAACCTGACGCCTGAGAATTCGCTCAAGTTGCACCTGAGACAGATTTAGATACGGAGAATATGCAAGATGATCTCGATATTTGTTCTGAATTTCTGGTTGGTTCAGGTCGATCCTGCCAATCTCCTCTTTTACAGTGCGACAGAAAATAATCCGTGAGGCATCTTCGTGTGGCGATGCCTCGCGCTTCAGATCGGCAAGGGATACGCCAAGGGACGTGAGGATTTCGATAGTTCGACCGCTTATCTCATGAGCTTTGGGATGTTTTCCGGGCGCATTTCGCTTCTCGACAAGAGTCGATTCAATTCCAACTTTTGCAAGAGCAAGTGCGCTCACCATGCCCGATGGTCCGGCCCCAACGATTAACACTTGAGTCCTACGCATGTCCGGCCTTCCGGAGTTTTGTAAATAGTGACAGAGCAATGATCCATACAATGGTAAACAAACTGAACGCCAGGATGTTTTCGTTGATTCCAAGAATCTGTGTATGATATACTCCATCTATTACGGCACCGCCGTAAAATGGGGCCAGCACTACTGCAGACCAGAATGCAAGCAGGTTGCAAAGCTGCCAGCCTAGAGCGAGTCCAGGATCAGATGGTTTCCGAAACCAGATCAAATAAATCTGTGCCGTCCCAGAGAAGAATAGATAGGCGATGAACCACATCATATGCACTTTTGCATGGCCAGGCCACGCTGGATTCTGAAGATGCGAAACATCGGAATCGCGAATCGCCGGTCCGAAAAATTCCATTGCTCCGATTGTTAGGACTATTTTTAGAATTCTAATTGTTGACTGAGTGTTCATTTTCCCCCGGCTTCCTTGAAGCTGGGCTCATTTTATGGCATTCTCAAGAGTCCGTCGACCTGGCTTGGAAGGAGTGACTAAGATTTGGCCAGGAATTTCCCTAATTTGAAAAAAACTGAATGCGCCGATAGCATAAATAATGCGGAAATTGTACGTGGTTGCGCAGTAGACGCGACTAAATGGGGCGATATTTTAACGAGCACGGCAAAAACCGCACGCGCAGTTCAATCCAAAAGGCTTCGGGCAAGCGATGAAGCGGGCGGCGCAATCCCTGAGACGCCTGAATCAGATCGCAACTACGTTAGCGGATGCCTCCAGAGGCGATCTGGCGATATGCTGTTGGCGTAAGGCCAGTTTGCTCTTTAAAGACGCGATTGAATACTGCCTTGGACTGAAACCCCGCACGAAAGGCGATTGCAAGAATCGTTTCATTTGCGCGGGACTCATCGAGGAGCAGCTTTGCTTCTTCGATTCTGTACTTGTTAATGAAATTAAAGAAATTTAACTGTTTTTCAATATTGATTACCATTGAAAGATGGTGTGCCGGAATGTTCAAAACTCCTGAAAGTCCCGCCAGCGTCACTCGCTCATCAAGGAAAGGTTTTTCCTCTGCGAAGTACGTTTCTATCTTCTGTAGATATTCTTTTCGCATTGATTCGCTTAGATTTTGTCTGGCGTACTTTTCTGAATTCTCGTCGTTTGATTTTGAATCGATGGGTTGAATGGCAAAAATCTGAGGTTTCTTTGCGTAGTAGAAAACTGCCAGGTAGGCAAGAGCCAGGACAATCAACCCCTCAGGCCATCCAACCGGAAAGAAAAATGAACCCGATCCCCAGGAATAGACCGTAGTCACCAGATAAAGGGAAGCCAGGCTCACATTCATGAGTAGGAGCGTGCGAATCCAGCCAGGTTGGTCGCGCAGTGTGCTCGAGAAATTATCCAGGAATTCGATCCGATATCTTCGCAATAGGAATAGGGCGCGGATTTCAAAGGCCATGTTGTAAATCGACCCGAGAAAGAACAGGGACCGAGTGTATATTTCTGCAAATCCGTTCATACTCTGAATGTTTTCCGGCGCAGTAGTCTCTGGATGTGTGATATTAACCGCGCAGTGGGTTAAGAAGACGCAAAGGGGTGGGAGAGCCAGGAGCAATGCTTCTGTTCGAGTGGTCGAACGTTTGAAAAGAGTCAGCCGCGTGTAGAGGTAGAGAAGTGGGCCAAGAAGGAAAGCTGCGGGAAAAACAATGAATGGCAACCAGATCAGGATGAATCCACCAACAAGGATGCCGAATCGCAAAACCGCAACCAGGCCCATAATTACAAAAAATCCCAATAGATAGCGATTAGAACGGGTCATCGAATCCTGAACCATGAGCATGCTGATGAGGATCAGGAGTGCAATATTAACCGCAGCGATGTATGTTGTGAGCATAATGCAGTCTACTGCTTGAGAAAATGAGCCCCAGAGCGCATGTCAATAGCTATGCGGAATGCTTGCCGCCCCGGGCCCGGCTCTGGAAACTACGCAATGCCCAGAGTTTCAGTTGCGATCGCTGGCATAGTTCTCGCGTTGATGGCGAGCGGTGTGTCTGCTGAAACTCCTGTCAAGTTCTCTGAGCCTCTTGTCTTGCAAGACAGCCAATCGTATTCGGTGGATGGTCACATTGACGTGGCGCGCCAGGAACAAGGTACCGTCCAGGGGCCGGCTGAAATGGCAGATCAGTTTCGGCCCGTCGCAGGCAGTTCGCCGTCGTATGGCTTCACGCCTGATGCATACTGGATCCGTATAACATTACAAAATGAATCCGATCCAGAATGGTTCCTGGTTCTTTCGGCAACTCGGCTAAATGACGTGCAGTTTTATTCGCCGGAACCTCAGGGATTCAGTGTTATCCAAACCGGGACCAGGCTTCCCTTTGCTCAAAGGCCTTACCTGAGTCGGAGTTTTGTTTTCCCGGTTCATATTGAGCGCGGCAAAAGCAAAACAGTTTATCTGCGCGTTGCCTCCAGTACTTCATTGCAATTGCCAATTCGCGTATGGAAGCGGGAGGCCTTTCGCCAGTACGAAAACGATGAAATCCTGGTATTTGGAATTGTAACGGGCGCTCATATACTCTTATTGATTTACAATCTTTCGATTGGAGTTTTCCTCCGATCGCGCGTTTTTTTCTACTATTCAGCTCTTGTATTTGTAGCTACAATTTTCTATTCCACGACGTACGGATTCGCCTACCAGTATCTGTGGCCAGACTTTCCGCGGTTTGGGCTCTATATCAATGGAGTGGCGTTGGGGCTGGTTGCATTTCTGGGTGCTCAGTTTACGCGATCGGCCGTCCATACGGAGGCCTGGCCCAGGATCGATGCAACGTTACGCGCCACAGGTTACGCCTGCCTGGCGTGTCCGCTGTTATTTTTGGTTCTGCCCTACAGTAATGCACTGCGATTGATGATTCCAATTGCCATCGCTGTGTTCTTCCCAATTCTATTTGCAACTATACATGGGGTTCGCATGCGCGAACCGGCGGCTCGATACTTTCTTAGCGCTATGGTAAGCTATGGAATTGGTTCAAGCATTTACGCTCTTGTAGCCGTTGGCGTTCTGCGTGTTACTGCGGTTACACAGTACGGTTTTGTCATTGGAGCTACCGTTGCCGTAACCATAATGTCGATTGCGCTGGCAAGCCAGGTGAGGGCACTTCAGATCGATCGGGAAGCGGCGATTGCATCTAATCGATTCAAGTCTCAGTTCCTTTCGATCATGAGTCATGAGATTAGAACACCGTTAACCGCCATTGTGGGCATGGCCCAATTGCTTACAGATGATTTACCCGCATCAGAGAAAGCAACATACGCCCGCGTATTGCGCGACAGCGGAGACAGGCTTTCGCATCTTGTAAATCAGGTACTGGATTTTTCGCGTATTGAAGAGGGTCGTATTGTCCTTGAACAGGCACCATTCAATTTGTCGGAAATGATAAGTTCGCTAGCTCATTTGTTTCACCCTTCAGCCATGGCAAAAGGACTTTCCATTAAGCTAGAGAATCTAGTCGGAGAGAAGCGATTTTTGGGCGATGCAGCGCGGCTATCACAGGTACTCATGAACTTGATGGCGAATGCAGTGAAATTCACGGAGCGGGGCGACATTACAATTCGCTCAGAAGTTATGCCTGGCCATGTTGGAAATAGTGTCCCCGTCCGATTTTCGATTGCAGATACTGGCATTGGCGTTCCACCCGAGAAACGTAGCTTGATTTTTGAGAGCTTTGTTCAGGCGGACGCAGGTGTCACCAGGCGCCACGGTGGTTCTGGTCTGGGCCTTGCGATTGCCGGAGGCATCGTTCAACTTATGGGTGGAGAAATTGAGGTTGAGGAGAACCCTGGGGGCGGCGTCATTTTTAGTTTTACGGTCATGCTCGAACCCCTTTTGGATTCAGCTTCGGCCGGAATTTTAACCGACGAGGCTCAACAATCGTTTAGAATCTTGGTTGCAGAAGATGATGAAATCAATCGCATTCTTGTGCAACGAATTCTTGGTCAGGCCGGTCATGATGTCAAAACAGCTGAGAACGGTGCGGAGGCTGTGAAATTGCTCGAAGCACAAGAATTCGACCTCGCTCTGGTTGATCTTCAAATGCCAGAGATGGACGGATACTCAGCTGTGCGTCTTGCGCGCAAACTTCATTCGAGCAATGCGAGTATTCCAATGTACGCTCTTAGCGCGAATACGCTTCCTTCAGACTTAGCAGCGTGTCGCACCGCAGGATTTACCGGTCATATTGCAAAGCCCTATCGTAGAGAGGATTTGCTTGAAATCGTTCGGCTTGCCGGAAGCAATAGGCCTACTCGCGCTGATTTCAATTAGATTAAAAACGACTGCGCATTGAGTCTTTGTATCCGGTAAGTTCCATGTATCCCTGGGCCTGTTGCTCAGGAATTGAATTGCATTTTACCCTGGCCTCCACTGCTCCTTCCCAGTATGAGATACGACTTGTAGGAGGTCGTATCTCCTGGTAATCGAGCCAGGGGCGTAGAGAAATTTCACAATCAGGGAATCCTAGTTTCCATTCCACTGGATACACAGCACCGTTAGGCGATTTCCATAGACGCAATTCCTTCATGCTGATTGATTCAGGCGATAAGTGGGTTGCGGCTCCGTCTGGATTGAATATTGTTCCGGATAGAAAAGGTTTCCCTGAATCTGAGCGTACGCGAAACAGCATCAACCTGCGACCATCCCCGAGCGATAGATGAAACCAGTCCCAGCCAACTTGATCTTTAGCCAGGGCATTGGAGGCGAATTCATGATCCATCCAGGCTGCCGCCTTAAGTTCAGATATAATTCCGTTTTCTGTGATCCTGGCACTACCTGCCAGATCAATTTCGGAAAAGTAATGAGATGCATTTCCGTCATTGAATCCTTTACGACTGTAGCCTGAGCTTCCCTGCAGGACCGGACCAATTTGAGTAACTAGATCGAGTTCCAGTTTGATTCCCTGTATCCTGGTTTTGATTCGATGACGATTCCCTTGAATAGTCAGAGTATTCTCAGCAACGTAGAGCTCATTTGTTCCTGGATTCCAATTTGCAAGACCGGGCATAGCCCGTTGGATTCTTTCCGTCTGTAAAAATCTCTTCCCCGTCTCATCGGTCAGTGCAGAGTGAAGCATATAAATGGTCCGATCGTCCTGGGCTCCTGTGGGATTGGGCCGGCGCTCGATTTTAAAAATCGTAAACTGGAAGCCAAAGCGTGATCCTGCTTGTGAAATTAAATGACCTGTATAATACCACCATTCCGTTTTGAATCCGTGATGGGGCGCATGATCCAATGGAAACGTTAGGCGACGATGTGGCGAAGCCCGGTAAAACTCAGGACTCTCCGCCCTTATTGTCATAGTGAGCGTGCAACATGTAATCAAGCTCAGGAGTCTGCCTGTCATTGCTTCATCCGCGTTTTAACGATTCGACCAGGCGTTGTCTGTGGATCAAGCGAATTGGCGCAATTGCAGCAGCCAGGGCCAGAATACATGCCATCAACAGACCCGGTAATAATTGTTCAAGTGACCAGTCCGCCACAATCGTCCAGCCAAATGAAAATCGATTTATGACCTTGATTAGTAGCACTGCGAGCGCCGCTGAGCCAGGGAGCGCGAGTGCGCAAGCGGACAGGGCGATGATTTGTGATTCAAGAGCCATGCTGAGGTAAATCCGTCCAGGAGTAGCGCCGAGTGCCAGGAGGGATGCGAGGTCCCGCTGGCGTTCAATTGCAAGACCGGCCAGGGTTGTCAAAACAGAGAGCGCCGCAATTCCGCCTGCTATCCATTGTAGCGCAAACGTTAGGCGGAAGGTCTGGTCGAATATTGCCATTGCGCGTATGCGTATATCGCGCGAAAGAGTAACGGTCAATGGGTAATCGGGAAGGGCGTTCCTAATTTTAAGCATTGCTTCTGCGGCGTCAAAGCCAGAGTTCAGATAGATTGCAAGACTTCCCGGTCCTTGCTTTGCTACAAGTTCTGCAAACAGCCTGTCGTCCATGAGGATATATCCGCGTTCTGAGGAAAAGTTCCTGTAGACAGCGAATACTTTGACCTGCCTGCCCAGTAGTTCAATTGAATCTCCCCGGGCTATGCGGTGTTTATTCGCGAATACTTCACTCACCAGCACTCCGGATTCATCCCGGGCAAGTAATATATCTGCTTTTGATCCGGTAACAAACGAATAGCCGTGAAGCTTGACTGCGTCCGCGAAATTATTGGACACAAGTTCAACTGGCTTGCCGCGAAATTCACCCGGAGCAGATCGCAAAGTAACAACTCCACGCACGAAGGGCAGTCGTCTAACTCGCTCGACCAGGGCCATGTCCAGGTCTGCTGCCCTTGCATTGGCACTCGCTTCTCCCTGTAGGTATATATCAGCGACGATTACAGTCGAGAGCCAATCCTGAACCGTCTGGCGAAACGATCCTACCATGATTGTAATGGAGCCTGCCATTGAAAGAGCGACGGCAAGGGCCGCAGTTGCAACGGAAATCTTCATTAGGTGCTGGCGGGCTGTTGCAGATGCAAGGATTGCCGAGCCTGACTTGAATTGATTTACAATAATGGCGCATCCAATCACTGCAAGTGGAGAAAGGAAACTTAACAGAGCAATTATACCGGCGACTGCAACAAATCCAGGTTCCGCTCTTTCAAATTTCAGAGCCAAAAGATATGCAAGTATGATTCCGGGGCACACTGCCAGTGCTCCAATCCAGGCATAACGGATACGGGCCGGTTTATATTCGCTTCTACCCTGTTTCCTTGCGGTTGCCGCAGCAATAGAAACGGCGCGTCGCCCGGGCAGAATAGAGGCTATTACACTTGCAGTTACTCCCACCAGAAATGAACCTACAAGCGTAGTCTTATCAAGCGACGAGGCACCGCTTGCGTCCATTCTGAAAACATTGGTTAAAGTCGATGTGACTTCCGCATGCGCCCCATTAGAGAGAATCCAGCCCAGAGCACATCCGGTAAGGGCGCCTAACGTTCCAATTATGATTCCTTCAAGTATAATAGCCCCGAAGAGTACTTGTGGACTTGCCCCAAGCGAAAGCAGGATCCCAAGCATGCTCTCGCGTTGCAGCACGGAGATGTTGACAGTATTGTAAACGAGATATGCGCTTACAAGCAGTGCGATAACTCCGAGGGCTGCAAGGTTCATCTGAAACGCTGCAAGCATTTCACGGCTTGTCTGCTTTCGCTCTTCGAGGGTGCGGATAGTTGCAAGAGGGAAATGGGTTTCCAGCAGTTTTCTGAGTTCGTTGGTTTTACCTTCTTCTACAAAGAAATCAACGCCAGTGAATTCCGGTTGAAATTGGAGTACCTGACCCAGGTCTGCGTATACTGTATTCTGTGGCGGTAGGTGGCCGTCCACTGCGCGAAGTATCCCCGTAATTGGAAACAAATGCCGCGCGCCCTTCAGCGTTAAGGTTACCGTATCTCCGAGCTTCCCAAAAGGTGAATCCTCTGGAACTATGATTCCATCCGTTCGGACTTCATTTGCTTTCGATGCATTATTGAATTCAAGACTACGCACAGCGCTATCACTTAGAAAATCAAAGCCGTATAACGTTACTGCATGACCGGATACATGGGCTTGTAATTTCATGAATGGGGAGAAGGATCCGTAGTCCCAGGCGAATCGGAGCTTTTCCAGGTCCTGCGGACTTATCCCGCCACGCGGCTCAAGGGAGAGCGTTGATTTGCCTGCAACCGCTTCCATGCTCGATTCAAACGATGAAATTACCCGCGCGTTCGTCAGGTTGATTGCGGATGCGACTGCTACTCCAGCTGTAAGCCCTAGAACACAGGTTGCAAAACGAATCGGGTGCGCCAGGTAGTATCTGATTGTGAGCGCGCGGGCGATTGAGAGCAGGGCTATCATTCCGGTTGGGCGGACAATTGCCCGTCTGCCATAAAGAGGGTTCGATCTGCGGCCTGGGCTGCTAGTTGCGAATGCGTAACCATCACGACTGTTAGCCCGAAAGTCTGGTTCACTTCGCGCAAGAGTGCCAGAGCTTCGCGGCCGTTTCTACGATCCAGGCTACCAGTCGGCTCGTCTGCAAGTAAGACCTTTGGACTCAAGAGCAACGCTCGTGCCACGGCAGCTCGTTGCATTTCACCGCCAGATAACGTCTCAGGTAATCGATTTGCTTTGTCTGCAAGCCCTACGCGCTCGAGCATTTGAAGTGCTTCTTTTTGATCAGCTTTCTGGCCGCGGAGTAAGATTGGAAGAACTACGTTTTCAAGAACGGTTAACGTTGGAAGTAAACTGAAGTCCTGAAAAATCATAGCAACGTTCCGCCGCCTGTACGCTGCAAGCTCGCTTGCATTGTATTTCATAGGCTCCTCGCCCGAAACTACAAGTTTGCCGCTGTCTGCCCTATCCAGACCGCCCAGCAAATTTAGAAATGTGGTTTTGCCGCTTCCAGATTCGCCCATGATTGCAACAAATTCGCCTGGCAAAATCGTACACGTAACTCCACGGAGGGCTTTGTACTCCCCATAGGTGCGCGTGAGGTTTTCAGCGAAGATCATGGAGAATTGGTCCGGGACCTCATCTCAGGTTTTTAGAAGGTCCAGCAATTCTGTGGCCCAGCGCCCGGGCTCTTCGATCATTGGGTAATGCCCAATCTTGTCGAGGATTCGCAGGGTGCTTCCCGGCATCTCTTCGTGATGGAGTTTTGCTATGTCTCCGCCGGTTATAGGATCATTGTTTCCCCAGAGAATATTTGATTTCAAGTTGCTCTTTTTTAGCGCGCCAACCCATCGATGCCAGAACAGCTCTCGTTCGCGGAGGTACTGTGTTATTCGCGGAAGGGCTTTCTTGCCGCCTTTCATCGTGAGCAACTCCCACATTGAATCGACTTCTGCTTCCGATAGTTTGGATTTGTCGAACCAGAGTTGCCTCATGTTCTTTCTGAATATGCGCTTGCTACTCAGTTGGGCAATGATAGGACCAATCCATCGGTTGCGCAGTAGTTTCTGGATGAGTCTGAGTTTTGCCAGTTCGATGTGAACAGAACCGTTGCAGAGAGTCAATGATTCCAACTTGACGGCTTCAAATCCGAAGTTCCTGCGCGCGATGAGTTCAGTTGCGATGCTAGTGCCGTAATCGTGCGCCAGTAAATGCGCCTGTTTGATCCCGAGTTTTTGCCAGATCAGGAGGGCTCGGTCTGCCTGTTCCATGAGCGAGTAGGAGTAGTCGGTCGGTTTGTCTGATAATCCGAATCCGAGATGGTCGTGTATGACTACGCGAAAGTGTGGCACAAGGAGTGGCAACACCGCTTTGTAATCGTAAGAAGACGTTGGATATCCGTGTAATATTACGATGGTGTCTTTTGTTGAGCCGCTATCCATTACAAAGATAGCGTGGTTTTCGATCGTGATGTATTGTCCGGCTTTCTCCCAGTTAGAAATGTCCATGTGCGCCGATAACCTTGTGCGGACGTGTAATGGCAATGCATTTTCACCGGGTAATTAGTCCGACCGGTCCAGAATGTAAATAATCAGCCCATCTATTCGCACGCCACTGCTCCAGAATGAGACATAACATTGATTATCGGAACCAACATGTTGATCATGTAAGAATGTATCTGGAGGCTTCCGTTGCATCAACTCAAGCCGCTTACCCGCTTTGCTTGAGCTGGACATAGAATTCAGAGAGAGCCTCAGGCAGTATTTCCGGCCGTGGCAATATTCTATAGAATCCTTTTCCAAACATTGCAGGCAGATAATTCTTAGCGTCTGCCTCCACGGCAAGCGCATACGAACGCACACCTGCAACACGCGCTTCCTGGATTGATTTTTTCACATCTTCGATTCCATGGCGACCCTCGTAGCGATCGTAGTCGTTAGGCTTACCATCTGAAATGAGAAGAATCCATTTACGACGCGTAGCCTGGCGTTCCACAAGCTGCGTTGCATGGCGAATTGCAGGTCCGATTCTAGTATAGCCCCGCGAACTAAGCCCTCCAATCCTATTCTTTGCATGGCTCCATGGCTCATTGAATTCCTTAACGCTGATGAACTGACACTGGTTTCGAGTGTGCGAATAGAATGCACCAATAGAAAAGTTCGCGCTGGTTTCCTCGAGCATTTGCGCGAATAGAGTCACAGCCTGTTTTTCAACATCAAGTATGCGGCGACCTCCGGTGAACGAATCCGTTGACAGGCTCAAGTCCATGAGTACGCTGATGGTAAGTTCAAACGACCTCTTTCGCTTGCTCAGGTAAACCCGCTCGTCCGGTGTCTTTCCCGCCCGAACTTCTCCAAAGTTGTCGACCAGTCGTTCAATATCTGGATCTTCCCCGGACGATTGAAGTCTTACTGTTTGGAGATCATTGTTAACCCGATTCATCCGAGATCTGAGGCGGCCCATGGTTTTGTGATGATCGTGTAACGTTCGGTCTGCGTAGTCTGATTCCGATATTGTTTCACTTTGCAGATACAGTCGACAGAAATCTTTCCGATAGATGCGCTTCTTAAAATCCCATTCCGGATACGTAACGAAATGCCCCACAGAATCGTAGTCCCTGCTTTCTGCAGCTCCGCTGTCAGCAAAAAACTCAGTCTTGAGAACTGAATGAACCGGTGTATCAGAGCGGATTGTATCGCGCAGGTCCATTTCATTTAAGGCCTCTTCATGATCAGAAAGATCGTCAGAGCCATCCATGTCGCGCCAGTTGCCCTGGAATTCTTCAATCGTCTCAACTTTTTCAAAACTATGATTGAGCGTATAATCTTCGATTGCTTTTTTATCCACTTCATGGCTGCGGATATTCTCGCGCGTCTTGCCTTCGAGTTCGGTCTGGATCTGCTGTTCGCTGTGCCTTTCTTTCGAATCGGTCGCAGAAAGTTTACTCTGGGGCATTGCATGCACATAAAAGCCAAGGATCGATTCTATGGATCCAGCCTGCAGCCCGGAAGCTATCAGGTGATCTGTGTAATGCGCAAGCATTGGAAACTGTCCCAGCATTGCGCGGATGATTCCAGTAATGTCCGACGTTTCGTGACGCATTGATTCGGCTGTGCATAGCAGGCAGAGGCGCCAGATAAAAAATTGTTGGTTGGAGGTCTGATCCACAAAGAGGCTAAATTGTGGAGGAAGATATATTATGTTGCCTGAAATCCCTCCGCCAGTTTCTGCTGTTACAATCTCAACCGGCCTTCCCGTGATGGCGCGGGCCAGGATGGTAAGACGTGACTGGCTACTTTTCAATGTCGCCTGACGGTTAGAAAGGGCAGAATCCACGGATTTCCTTCCGCGGACCACATCCAGTAGTCGAATGGCTTTCTTGAATAGAAACTGATCGAATTCCATTTCGCCCCCGGGCGACCTAGAAGATAAGCGCGATGAGATCGCGCAATGCCCTTGCAGTTTCTAGATCGTCTGTGATTGGCTGGACAATTGCAACGTCGCAGGCCAGGCGCGGCGGCAACCCCCCTTTCATCAAGTGGGCTGCGTTTACAATAAGGCGTGTCGATACGGTTTCAGTCAGGCCGAGTTCCACCAGGTTTCTAATCTTGTTTGCCAGAGTTATGAGTTTCTTGATCTGCGATGTCTCCAGACTGGATTCAGCGGAAATGATCTCTGCTTCAACCTGCTCGGACGGATAATCAAAACCTATGGAAACAAATCTCTGCCGTGTGGATGGTTTTAGTTCCTTCCACCCCTTCTGATAGCCCGGATTGAAAGATGCAATGAGCATGAAAGTTGGTGGCGCGCTTAGAACTTCATCGTGGCGATCCACGAACAGCACGCGCCTGTAATCGGTTAGAGAATGGAGAGCTACAATTGTATCCGGTCTGGCCTCTGCAATCTCATCAATATACAAAATGGAGCCGGTTCGGACGGCGCGAGTCATTGGCCCATCCATCCAAACAGTTTCTGATCCTTGCACAAGATATCGACCAAGCAAATCCACCGCTGATGTTTCATCATGACAGGAAACCGTGATCAAAGGAACGCCCACGGTTGCTGCCATGTGTTCAACAAACCTGGATTTGCCGGAACCTGTTGGACCCTTCAGCAGAAGCGGCAATCGATTTGCATATGCATGCTCAAAAACTGCGCATTCCTGGCTGACCGGCCTGTAGTATGGAACCCCAAACGTCTCCTTGTTTATTACCTGGCTCAATTGCGTTCCGCTACTGGCGTATAGAATTCCTCTTCGCTATTTTCCGGGACTATTACTTCATCCGTCGGTTGGCCCGATTTGACGAAGTTGTAAATAAACAGAATCACACCCGTAGTAAAGAGCGTAGCTGAGCACAGTAGAGCGATGAAGTGAACCGATATCTCACGTTGAACTGCAAGGAAATCCATTCCCATTTTTCGCTCAAGATAGACCTGTGCAATCCCGGCAACGGCAAACGCACCTACCATTCCAACCATTCCAATGTTAGTCAGCCAGAACGCCAGGAGTCCGGGCATATTGTTCCAGAGCTTCCTTCCTGTCATCATTGGCATGCTGTAGGTGATGATTGCGAGTACGATCATGGCGTAGGCGCCCCAGAAGGCCATATGTCCGTGCATCGCTGTGACCAGAGTTCCATGAGTCCACATGTTCACCTGCGGCAGAGTATGCGCAGCTCCAAGAAACCCCGCACCCACAAACGACATTATAGCACATCCAATTGTCCAATACAGTGCGATCTTGTTTGGATGCTGCCTTCCACTTTTTCTATACATAGCAACAGCGAATAACGCCATCCCAAGAAATGCAAGCGGCTCAAGCGCCGAGAAAAATCCACCTACAGCCAGCCAGTATTTGGGCGCCCCAATGTAATAGTAGTGATGGCCTGTTCCGAGAATTCCTGAAAGGAACGTTAGCCCAATAATCACATAGAGCCATTTTTCAATAACTTCGCGATCCACACCGGTCAGCTTGATCAATAGATACGAGAGGATAGAACCCATGATCAATTCCCAGACTCCTTCCACCCACAGATGAACTACCCACCAGCGAAAGTATGAATCCATAGTCTGACTTCTGAAGTAAATCATTCCCGGCAAATAGAGCAGTGCTGCAGAAAGGAGTCCAATATATAGGACCAGTTGTGTTGTTGAATACTTCTTACCTTTGAGTATTGTCATTCCAATATTGAACAGGAACAAGAGTACGTTTGCAACTACCAGGTAATCGAGTGGGCGTGGTATCTCAAGAAACTTGCGGCCTTCCCACCAGTTCAGATGAAACCCAATAATTGCAGTTACTCCAACTACAATCAGAGAAATGAGTTGTATCCATGCCAGCTTCACCGAGTAGAGTTCTCGACCCGATTCCTCTGGAATGATGTAATGCGCAGCACCCATGAAGCCAGCAAGTAGCCAGACAACCAGCAGGTTAGTATGCGTTGCACGCGCTGCGTTAAAGGGAATCCATTCATGGAGACCATCATAACCGATTCGTGCGAATCCCATGATGAAACCATATACGATTTGCAAGCTCAGGAGAAGCATGCATGTTGCAAAAAACCAGTACGCGACCTTTTGTGATTTGTATTTCATTTCTTACTCCTGTTATTTTAGCGCGGAAAGAAAGCTGACGAGCTCTTTGATTTCTGGATCAGTCAAGGGTAGCTTTGGCATCAGAGTTCCTGGTTTAACAGCCGCAGGATCTCGCAGCCATTTGTCCAGGAACACCGCATCTCTTCGAACTCCAATGCCATCGAGTGCTGGTCCTACATTTCCGCCGTTACCCGCGATTGCATGACATGCCACGCATATCTGAGTGAATTTTTCTGGTGCTGCAACTTTGACTGTTGAAGTGCTCGTGGAAGCGCTCATGAGAGTAGGTTTTGGGGGGAACCCGTTTAGATCGATCTCACCGATCCACTTGAAGTATGCGATCAGATCGTTTATTTCATTATCAGTGAAGTTATATTTAACCATTTTTCTCTCACCGGGAAACATGGCCTGCGGATCTTTGATGAACACGCGCATCCATTCAGGACCCCGGCGTTCGTACACTTTTGTCAGTTCGGGTGCATAATAGGCGCCCTCCCCCATAATTGTATGGCATCCCATACAATTATTTTTGTCCCAGATCTCTTTTCCGCGTTCTACTGCCGGCGTGAGATTTGCGTCCCGTGTTTGTGCCGGGATCTTCAGAATTGTATCGACTGTCAGAAACAGGAAGGTTCCAACGCAAAGGACCGTTCCTATAATGAAAAACAGTTTGGCCTGCGATTTTGTAAGCATTTAGCCCTCTATGATGACGACCCTCAGGCCATCTTGACTTATATCATAGCCGACTTTACAGCAGAGTGCCTTGATATAGATCAAGCCGGGGGGATTTTTTGCATATGCAGGTGAAACGTTTTGATCCATTTCCAGGTTTTCTGCATGGCATGGCGAATCATCGCCTCGTGGAGAAAGGCGCTGCCCTCTTTCATGAGGGAGATTCCTATAGAGGTCCGTTCTTTGTTCGCGCTGGGCGCTTCAAGGTTTATACTCTCAGCGAATGTGGCAAAGAGCTTATCGTTAGCGTGTTTGGCGAAAACGAATGGATGGCAGCTCCGCCGGTGTTTTTGACCGGACTCGAGCAATACTATCATGCAAGTGCCCAGGCACTGGAATGCGCTGAAATCTTTGAATTACCAGTTGTTGCGTTTCGTGCGGCCCTTAAGCAGTATCCGGATTTTATGTTTCAATTCGCTGGAATTGTAGTTAAGACTACCTTTGCATTTCAATCCAGGCTAAAAGCAGTCACCCTCCTTTCTGTCCAGGACAGGCTGGAGGATTTTTTACGAGAACGTGGAGCTGCGCATGAAGCAATCCCATTGCCGCTGCAAAAGCACGAGATTGCAGCACTCCTGGGAACCACTCCGGAATCGGTTAGCCGCGCGATTAGAAACCTGATGGACCTGGGCAAATTGACGGTAGATCAGAACGCGTACTGGCTAACACCTTCCGGGTTGCACGTTACTGCAACTAGCTCTGCAGTTCTTTGAGTGCGTTCAGGACTTCTTCGCTGTTCAAAGCAGGTTTCACATCCATGAATATTTTGCGAACAATCCCTTTGGGATCAATCAAGAACGTGTTTCGCGCGGAGAGTTTTATAACGCCTAGATTCCTGAGCGACCCGTAGAGTTTTGACACATCGAAGTTAGTGTCTGCGAGCAACTTGAAGTTCAAGCCTTCCTTGCTGCAGAACTCAAGATGTGACTTCTCATCCTGTCCACTTACACCTACGATCATTGCATTTTTAGATTCATACTGGGCCAGATCGCGCTGAAAATTATGCGCCTGGAGCGTGCATCCGCCAGAAAAATCTTTGGGATAGAAATAAAGCACAACCCATTTACCCCGCAGGTCGCGAAGACTAATCGGTTTTGAGTCCTGGGAATTGAGTGTAAATTCTGGAGCGGCACTGCCAACTGTTATCGCTGAGTTTTCCGCTTTGGGACCACCGCAGGCAACCAAAAACGTTGTTAATAGAAGAAAGGCTGGGACAAACCTGGATATTTTCATGGATTCCTCGTACGTGTTTGATATAAACAGAACGCTAAGGCCAGTGGCGTCGATTACAAAAAACTCTGGAGGTAGGGCCGTGGCGGCTATCGGTTCAATCGTTCGTAGTAGGAGTCGTTTGTAGCAACCCCTACAACCGATTCGTTCTTTGGATCGAGAATAAACGAATGTTGCACAAACCCATATCCACCGTTGAAAATTGCCCTGCATTCAGGCACAGTTGGGTACATTGGTCCTGAACCCTTTTGAACCATAACCGTCTGGCCGTTCAATGAAACGGAGGCAAGTTCCCCTGAAACCGGATCTCTGTAAACCCCGGCGAAATGCGAAAGCTCAGACTCAGTTGAAACCGATTGCTTAAACGGAAAGATCGGTTCCGATTTGCCTGCGAATGCCGTTGCAAGAAACCCGAGCTTGCCCATAATTCCAGACAATACGCCCATGGTATTTTCTTCATACTTTGGAGGATCACCCAGGTAGAATATTGCCACATTTTCCCTGGGGAAAATTTGAAGCCACGCTGCAACGCCTGTGGCTCCTCCAATATGATAGAACTGCATTACGCCCTGGCGATCGACGCGCACGCGCCATCCAATTCCGTTGTAGTCTTTAAATTCGGCGGGTGGGGAATAAATCTGGTTCTCGAGCATCCCCAGAACGGATTTTTCCTTGAGGATTCTATGACCGTTAGTCGCTATTCCTCGTGAAAGATACATCGATGCGAATTTGGCCATATCGGTTACGTTTGTCATTACCCCGTAGGCGCCAGTTGATCCGCCGAGCATTGTAGATTCGTTCATTCCGGCTGCATCGTATACTTCAGATTGGATGATCTGATTGATGCTCTTTCCGGTTTTCTTCTTGATCACTTCTCCAAGAATTTGAAATCCCATGTTTGAATACCGAAACTGAACACCAGCCGGAGCCGTTTGTGGCGCCATTGGAAAATCAATTTCAGGATGATGAACCATTTCTGGAGGATTGTAATATCTGAGGTCAGGCATCCCGGATGAATGTGAAAGTAAATGTCTGAGAGTAATGCGTGGAGACTTGTACTCCGGTCGTTCAATGGAAAGTCCCGGGAACACGTCGCCAAGCCTGTCGTCCAGATTTAGAACACCTTTTTCCATCAATCGCTCAATTGCCGTTGAAGTGAAGATTTTTGTAATTGAGCCAACTGAATACGTGCGCGAAGGCCAACCGCCAATGTAGCGAGAATATACCAGGTCCTTTCCACGAACAATGCCAACGGTCATGCTATAGAACACGCCTTGATTGCGATGGTAATTTAGAAAGGTTTCAAGATCCCAGGAGAGTGCATTCACTCGATCCTGATCAACGTGGATGGGGGGCGGTTCTTCGACGGGAGCTGCGTTTGTTGTGCAATGCATTAGCGCACACAACAATGAAGAGATGATAAACAACCTTGGAATCATGACTCAATTCAACATCGGCTAAGCTAGATTGCGAACAGCAGTTGGTATGCGATATTGGACGATACGCAATCAAAAAAAGTTTTAGAAGCAGATTTGGTTCAAGGATTGTTCCTCAAAACTTGCTTGTTTGGAGCCTGGACGCTTTAAACTTGTTCCTGGTTGGATTTTGGCGCTTAAGAAACGATACCATTTCGCAATTTACACCACTATGGTAGTCCTCGCAGGGATAGCGCTATGGTTCGCGTTCCAGAACGCTTCGTCCCGGTTTGGCAGTCAATGGTCAGGAAACAACCCTCAGGTTGTGAATCACTTCTCTTTTGAGCACATCACTGGCAATCTCCAGGGCTCAACGAGCATTCTGTTTTTACAGATCCTGGCAATCCTGTTTCTCTCACAGATAATCTCGCGCATATTTAGACGCATTGGCCAACCGGAAGTAATCGGTGAGATGGTAGCAGGTATTATGCTCGGTCCATCGCTCTTTGGGCTGCTCATGCCTGATGCATACGCGTTTCTTTTTCCACCCTCCTCGCTTCCTATCTTGCAAGGACTTTCACAGCTTGGCCTGATGGTGTTTCTGTTCTTGATTGGGATGGAAGTCGATTTTGCGCAACTGAAGAAGCATGTTCAATCAGCAGTATTTGTAAGTCATGCGAGCATTCTGCTCCCATTTGTCCTGGGTGTGTTTCTTGCGATCACTCTATTCCAGGAATTTGCGCCAGCAAATGTAACGTTTGTCCCGTTTGGTTTGTTTATGGGGATCGCAATGAGCATCACTGCATTCCCTGTGCTCGCGCGAATCGTTCAAGAGCGTGGTCTGCTTCATACTAACAGTGGGCGCATGGCAATTACGGTGGCTGCAGTCGATGATGCAACTGCCTGGTGCTTGCTTGCACTTGTAGTAGCTCTTGTAAAAGCAACCGGAGTTGGCGCTGCGGCTTATACAGTTCTATTTTCTGTATTGTTTGTTCTTGTAATGGTCTACGTTATTCGCCCTTTCCTCAGTAGAATGGGCCAGGTCTACTTTACGCGTGAAATTGTGGGCCGAGGCGTGATGGCGTTTGTAATTCTGCTCATCCTTGGATCGGCTATTGTTACTGAGACAATTGGAATTCATGCATTTTTTGGCGCATTCATGGCTGGCGTGATCTTTCCGTCCGATTCACGCTTCAGGAGAATTATTGCAGATAAGCTCGAGGATTTTGCCGGCGCCGTATTGTTGCCACTGTTCTTTGCATTTACCGGTGTGCGCACGGATCTCGGGCTGGTCTTTAACGGTGGCTCTTTGGGTGTGTTTGCCCTGTGATGTTCGTAGCGTTAGCCGGGAAGCTGGGTGGAGGAATGATTGCCGCCAGGATTTCGGGAATGAGCCTGCGTGATTCATTCGAACTTGGAGTACTCGTCAATACCCGCGGCTTAGTTGAACTAATTGTGTTGAACGTTGGATACGATCTGGGAGTACTCTCGCGCGAACTTTTTGCAGTAATGGTCTTGATGGCGCTTACAACAACATTTATGACAGGCCCTGTCCTTTCGCTGATGCGCCGTTCAAAGGATCGTGCAGAAACTACGGCAGTTCCAATGCCGCGCGGTATTCTGTTTGCGTTTGGTCCAGTACTAACGGGCCTTTCGCTCTTTAGACTTGCATCCATTCTATCTAAGAAGGGAGATCCCATTCAGGCTCTGCATCTATACCCCGCATCGGACCTTGTTCCTAGAACTGACGCAGTAGATGGAGGGCAGATATTTCAACCAATCCGCGCGCGCGCAGCTGAAATGGGAATTGAGTTGAAGGCGATGGAGGCTGTATCCTCTGACATTGCACAGGACATTGCTGCGTACACTCGGACGGAAACGCCTGAAATTCTATTGCTTGGCGCTGCGCGTTCCGTATTCAGCAAGAATCGCATTGGCGGGAAAGTAGGTGAGATCCTCAAAGAGTCTGAATCACCCGTTGGCATTTACGTGGAGAAGGACTTACCAAAAGAATTCAAATCTGCGGCCTTGCTCTATTCAAGATACAAAGACGATTTTCTCTTTTCGTTCGCTGAGAGACTCCGCAATTCCGGCGTTGATGTTACAGTAGTTGTAGCCAATGAAGATTTAATGGAGCATCTGGTTGCTGCAAAATCCTCATTCCCGATGCGTCTTGATCATGATATATTCAGCGAGTTTGACCTCATGCTTGTAAGCGTTCAAAACTGGCTTGAGAAGCGATACTCCGACGTGGAATGGATGGAAGATCCTCCGTGCTCTCTGCTCCTTATGCGAGAGTAAGGCTGACCTGTGCGCGAAAGGGAGCCGCAAGCGGCATTCCAGATTCTCGCCATAAAGATTGTTTCGCGATGAGGGAGAACAGGATCGCGCGGATTTCGGTGTAATATTCAGATGGGATGATGAAAGTGTGAAGGCTGTTACGCAAACGTGGGCGCGTGCAGCGACGCAATTGCGTGCTGCATGGCCCTATGAGAGATTATTTTGCTGCCGGGATCATTGAGCCGAGGCCCTGAGCGGAAGAAGCAAAGCACTTAAATGTATCAAGTTTGTCGCAAGGTGATTTCTTTACGCAATCGACTACTTGCGGAGTGAAAGCTTGCGTTTGTGGACTTTTGTCCATGCTGGCAAACATTTTCTGGCAGGCTTCTGGTTGCATTAAGAGCATTTTTGATTGTGGGTTCTGATCGCATTTCTGAACGATTGCGCAGATTTCATCATACTTGGAAAGGTCCGGAGCTTTCTTGCCGCAATTTGCAGCGAGCAGCAGTGCTGCGAGAGTCAGTGTGACAGTCATCAGGAGTTTCATTTTCATAGCGGACACCTTCCAGTACGAAATCTTGTCTGTCAATCCGGAACGCTCATCCAAAATCGTTTAAGAGCCACAACAAGCGCAGATCAGTGCTGCCTATTATTACAGCACTGATGCAAGTAACTCGTATGTTTCAGTGGTGAATTTTTCAACTTCCTGCGGTTTAACTGCACCCTGGGAAATTCGAGCAAGTCCGTAGACTGCGCGCGCCACTCGTTCTTGCTTTGAAACTCCCTCTCCGCCGATTATCGACGGCCTCGCAAGGGCTTGAATCAATGGATTTTTCAGATTCAGTACAAGCGTATGTTCTTCCGGCAGGGCCGCTTCCTTCATTTGATACGACGCTGCCATTTCACTCATGCGCCTGACAAATTCCGGAAGCAGAATCATTGCTGGGATTTCATCCATCTTCAAAGATTCTACCCGAATTTGAACCTTTGGATTTGCCAGTGCTTTAGTGAACAGTTCGCGCAGTCTGTCCTGACTGGTAGCTGATTCGCCATCGACTATTTTGCTCGAAGCGTCCGTATCTACAACATGATCTGCAAGCTCTGCATCCACGCGCGCAAAGTGAACCCCTGTGCTCTTAGTTTCTAGCAACTGGACAAAATGCGAATCAATCATCTGCGGCAGGTGGACTACATCGATTCCTTGCTTGCCCAGCATGCGCATGGGTGCTGCCTGTGCGATCAAATCATTTGCGTAGAATACACGATCTTTGGATTTGTCTTTGTTCTTCGAAGTGTACTCGTCCAGAGTTACAAACGACTTTGGTTCACTACCAGCGATTTCAAAAAGCAAGGCAGGTTTTGCCTGATCGTAAAACTTCTCATCGCTGAGCATTGCAAATTTGACGAAAGGCCCGATTTCTGGCCAGATAGCCTCGAACTCAGGCCGATTTTTGTTGAATTCCTCAACCAGACGATCGGCTACCTTCTTTGTAATGTGCGCTGAGATCTTGCGGATTTCGGGATCTGTCTGAACGTACGATCTTGAGACGTTAAGCGGCAAATCGGGAAGATCAACTACGCCCTGGAGCATGGTCAAGTATTTTGGGAGTATCTCCTGGGCCTCGTCTGATACGTACACGTTTCTACAATAAATGCGCACGCCGTTCTTGTTTGTGTCCATTTCATGGAGCATGCGCGGGAAATAGAGGATACCCTGCAATCTGAACGGATGATCCACGTTCAAATGGATATAGAACAGCGGGTCCCCCTGGAATGGGAACAGGTACTTGTAGAATTCGACGTACTCTTCTTTCTTGATCTGGTTGGGTTGTTTGGACCAGAGAGCATCTTTACGATTTACTTGAGATCCATCGATTCTAACTGGAACGGGCAGAAAATCGCAATACTTGCGGACTAGATCTGAGAGTTCTTTTTTATCCAGGAGATTCCTGGCGTCTTCATCCATGTGCAGGCGGATTTCTGTCCCGCGCTTTGTTCGCTCACCGGGGCCGGATTCGTATTCTTCGCTTCCATCAGAAGTCCAGAATGCTGCCGCTGCATCCGGCCTGAAGCTGCGCGTATCAATATCAACGCGCTTTGCAACCATGAAGGCTGAATAAAATCCCAGACCAAAGTGCCCAATGATTCCGGCGCCCTCTTTCTGTTCGTACTTCTTTGCGAATTCTTCTGCACCGGAAAAAGCAATTTGTGAAATGTATTTCTGGATTTCCTCGGAGGTCATCCCAATGCCATTGTCTTCGATAATGAGAATTCCATTTTCGCGATCAATTCGCAGATCAACTGCGTAATCTTGATCATCTGCACCGAATACTTCTTCTTCCAGTGCAACCTTGCGCAATTTTACGATTGCATCAAATGCATTTGACACAAGCTCGCGCAGGAAGATTTCTTTTTCTGAGTATAACCATTTCTTGATAACCGGCAGAATGTTGCCGGTTTGAACGGAAAGTTTTCCTTTCTCTAAGGTAGCCACGGGCCTCTCCAGACTGTCTCAGGATTTAACCTGAATTATTTTGCGGGGCATGGGCAGGCTTGATTGCATTCGATCTTTACGCCAAGGCAAATCGCCATGCAATTGTTTTTGAGGGAGCCGCGTTCTGTGCAGACGTTGCCCGTAGGAAGGTCCAGGCATTGACCACATTGTTGATTTTCCGGCGGTGTTGGTGCGCTTGTTTTACAGAACCAGAGCACTGCCGGCGTAGTCAGAACGACTATCAAAAGTATTATACGCAATCCCTTCACGCTCAATGTCCCAGGCCAGAGAAAAAGGCCAGTTTTTGCCGTGGGTCAAGTCATTTTTTTGCCTTTCCGTGAGCGACTCTAGCCGTTACTTAACACAGCATGCATTCCGATCCACTCCTCAAAATCACTCTGGTTTCGGAGGAGAACTCAGAACTGGCCTTTTTGAAAACGAGCTTTCTGCAAATGAAAAAGGTGCCATTCGAACTGCGGCACGGCTGCTTGAAATCTTTGGTCAGGCCAGACGCCCACAGACTGACCCAAGGGCCGTCTCCTCAAAGCTGCTAGTAAAGAACCTGTTTGAAATTGCAGTTCAACTGGAATCGAGATCCCGGTCGCTTACGCATTATGATAAGATTCTTCAACTAAATGAGAACATCCTCCTGGCGGAGGATCTAGCCGGGGTGCTCCAGGTCTTGATGGATACTGCCAGAGAGGCTTTGAATGGGACTGGCTCGTCTCTTCTACTTGTGGACCCGCGCACAGACGAGCTATACTTCAATGTTGTTTCCGGGGAACGCGAAGGTGATCTAAAAGAGATTAGAATTCCGCCAGGCAAGGGCGTGGCCGGAAGCGTTGTAAAGAATGCAAAGCCAGAACTGATTAGAGACATGTCGACCGATCCTCGTGCATTCCAGGAAGTGGATGTAAAACTGGATCAGAAGACACGCGATTTGATTGCTGCACCTCTGATAGCCCGGGAGCGAGTAATCGGTGTGGTTGAAGTGGTAAATAGCCAATCCACCGGTGGATTCACCAACGAAGATCTGGAATTCTTAAACAACATTGCCTCGCACACGTCCCTTCTAATTGACAACGCCAAGAATCGCGATGATCTAATTAAATCCAACCATGCCCTGGATCGCAAAATATCAGAGCTTAACGCTTTCAACGAAGTCAGTCGTGTACTAAATTCTTCGCTCGATGCAACTGAAATGCATCGAGGCTTGTTGCGCACATTGCTCAAGCTAATTCGAATTGGATATGGCGCGATTCTTGTGCCGGATCCAACCGGCAGGCGCGTAGTATCAGAAATTCGCATGCACTACAAGGACGGAGTCCTGGACGAATCCACGTCGCCCGTCGTATTTGAAAACGTTGCAGATATTACGATCTGGATGAAACAAAACCGTGAACCATTCTACCTTTCACATAGCCAGGGTGGAGAAACGGAAGGGCTTGTAAAACGCCTGATTCAGGACAACCCGGAAGGATTTACTCCGGAAGAAACATCCGATCTCTGGGTACCGGTTTTTCAAAACGATAACGAGAATCTTGCGTTCATTGTAGCGCTGGGCGACGCTGCCTTTAGAAGAAAACATCCATCAGACGATTTGATGTTCTTCAAAGGTATTATGGGTCTAGCGTACGCAGCTGTGCGAAATGTTGAATCATATGCAAATGCAATTCGGCTCCAAGAGCGCGAAGAAAGAATCCGTCGCGGCTTCCAGCGTTATGTGCCTGAGCGTGTTGTAGAAGACGTACTGACGCAGGAAGAATCTCCCAAACCACGCAATCAGCGCATTAGCTTGCTCTTCTGCGACATTCGCAACTTTACGCATCATGCGGAGAATCGTGAACCCGGGGACCTCCTGGAACTCCTCAATGAATTCTTTGAAGAGATGGTAGAAGCTGTTACGCGCAACGGCGGAATCGTAGATAAGTTCATGGGCGATTCTGTGATGGCGTTATTTGGCGTTCCGGATCCTGGTGAAAATGATGCCAGAGGAGCGCTGGCAACTGCGCGTGATATGCTGGATCGCCTGGAAATTTTGAATCGCCGCCGTGAAGAAACAGGAAGACCAACGTTTCAGATTGGCGTGGGTGTAAATACTGGAAATGCAATCATCGGGAACATGGGTGCCAGGCGACGGATGGATTTTACTGCTGTGGGTGATACAGTCAACCTTGCATCCAGGCTTGAGCAGCTGACCAAGATGTATCGCGTTCGCGTTCTTTTTTCAGAAGACACCCTGAAGGAAGCCGGCGACGCACTGTGTCGCGAGGTTGACCTGATCCAGGTACGCGGGCGTGTTGCAGTGACTCGAATTTATCAGCTTGCAGCTACGCGCGAGGAAGAAGCATTTATTCAGAATTCAAACGAGGTATGGCCTGAGATGCTGAAGGCGTATCGCATGCGAAACTTCTGGGATTGTTTGCAGATTCTAATTTCGCTTAAAGGCGATCCGCTTGCGGATTTGTTTCGCGAAAGGTGTGAAGGATTTGTGAAAAATCCACCGCCGGAAGATTGGCAGGGTCATTTTCATCTGGATCCTGCAACCTGGCTCTGACCGGACTTTCCATCTTTCACGGATCTGTCTGCAGCACAGTGACAAACATCAGTGACGACTCGCGGTATTTGCGTTAGAATCTGATTGTGAATCCGCGCGTAATCAAATGGCCCCATAAAGCGATCCCAACGAAAGAAACCGTTCTGGCAGAACTCAAAGGGCATGGATATGAAGTATACGATCTGCAGACCATCCCCCCCTGGTGCGAGCGCAGCCTGCACACGCATGACTATGAAGAGATTCGCGGAGCGGTGGAAGGAGTAACCACATTCCATTTCCCGGATGGGCCGGTGACCATCGAGGCAGGCGATATTCTGTTTATTCCGGCAGGCGTGCCGCATTCTCTACGGACGCACAATGGAAATCCCTTCACCGCCTACAAGGGCTCGGTCAACGGCATTCGCAAAGTCACCGAGCTTGCAGATGGGAAGGGAAGCATCGAGGATCTGGCCCGGCAAAAAGAATAGTTTTCCAACTAATATCGCAGAAACGCCTGAAAGCAACGCTGAAGTTCCAGACAGAACGTCTTTTGGCTTCACCTGCACTCGTGGACGCGGATTATGTCTCATTAGGCCGCGCGCATATGCAAGCGCAGGCCTCTGCTTCTACCCCGGGGATTTTCAGACGCAGGTAAACTATTGACACAATAACAGTTTACTTCATATTGGCGAGATGGAACTCTCGTTGCTTTCGCGCCTCAGAGGTCTCGGCTACAAGGCCATTCCTCTGCTCTTAATTCCTGGAATTGCAGGCTTCCTGTTACTCCGCAATTGCTCGCGACCAGAGGAGATTGTAGTGAAGCGGGGCGATGTAACAGAATCCGTTTATGGTCTGGCAACGGTTCGCGCAAATCGCATTTTCAATCTCAGGCTTGGTGTGCCAGCAAAGATTCGCAAGATTCACGTCAACCAGGGAGATGAAGTGAGTGTGGGTGGGCCGCTCATTGAATTTGATGAACTGGCCTCCGTCCGCTCTCCCATCCGAGGAGTTGTGACCACTTTGAACTATCACGTGGATGAGATCACAACGCCACAGCTTAGCGTCCTGACTGTGATGGATTTTGGTGATCGCCATCTTGTCGTGTCCCTTGAAGAGCAAGGCGCGCTCAAAATCAGGCGCGGTCAGAAAGCTCGTGTGAGCTTTGAAGGGCTACGCGACGTGAAACTTGAGTGTTCCGTGCGTGGGATCTATCCGGAAGATGGACAGTTCCAGGTTAGAGTTCAGTGCGAGGATCTTCCACAACAGATTCTTCCTGGGATGACAGCTGACGTGCTAATTGAAGTGGCGCATAAATCAAACGTCCTGGTTCTTCCGGTGACTGCAATGACTGAAAACAAGGTGAAGCGCCGTCGTGGATCTGATTTCAAGGAAGTGGAAGTAAAGTCAGGTTCACGCAGCGAAGAGATTGTTGAAATTATTTCTGGCGATCTGCAGGAGGGCGATCGGGTTACCCTGCCCCGTCATTGAGCTATGATAAAGATTGCTTTGCGTCAGATGCTGGCCAGGAAACGGCAGACGGCGCTAACGTTACTCGGCATTGTATTTGGCGCCACCGCTTATATTGTCATGTCAGGGATTCTGCTGGGCTTCCGCGCCTATTTAATAGAACAATTGATCAACAATGATTCGCATATTAGAATTCAGGCAAAGAATCAGATTATACTGCCACATTCCCTCGATGAATGGCTGCTGGGTAAAGACGAGCGTGCGCTCTGGATTGTGCCTCCGTCTGGTAGGCGTGATAATGCGAGAATTGAGAACCCTGGCGAATGGTACAGAAGACTGGATCGAGATTCGGCAGTAGAGGCCTGGTCGCAGCAACTGATTGCAAGGAGTATCTTTAGGCGCGGGAATATTCTGGAATCCGGACGATTGATTGGAATTTTACCGGCCCGCCAGGCACGTGTTACAACGATTAGCCAGCAGATGATCGCCGGGGATTTCCGGGATATTGGTGAAAGTGGAAATAGGCTTATCATGGGCGATGGTTTGCGAATGCTTTTGGGGGCGCGTGTTTCTGAAACCGTTTTTGTAAGCGTAGGTCGTGGGGAACCAATCGCTTTTAAGATTGTGGGCGTCTTTCAGACAGGCAATCGCGCTGTAGATGAGACCACCTGCTATGCTTACTTGAGTGATGTGCAACGGCTCAACCATACGCCAGGCGTAATTTCAGATATTGCAGTGAGGCTTCGCGATGTGGCCCTCTCCAATGCACGCAGCATGGAGTGGAAACAGATCTCAGATGAAAATGTGCGAAGCTGGGAAGAAACAAACGCGACGTTCTTTTCTATCTTCAAGCTGCAGGATGCCATTCGCTATTCCATGACGATTGCAATTCTGGTTGTGGCCGGATTTGGAATCTATAACATATTGAACATCGTAATCAGTCAGAAGAAACGGGAGATTGCAATTCTTCGGTCCATTGGATTTGAATCGCGCGATATTGTAATAATCTTCCTGATTCAGGGCTTGATTCTGGGCGTGGCCGGTGGGCTTCTTGGAATGCTTCTGGGCTATGTCGTTTGCACGCAACTTGAGAATCTAAATTTCTCAAATCCGCTGATGCAATCAAAGAGTGGGAAGATGATGGTTTCTTACTCGTGGTCCATCTATGGACAGGCGTACTTGCTAGCATTCCTCTCCACTCTATTTGCAAGTGTTTTGCCTGCGCGCGCCGCGGGTGGGCTTGCGCCGATTGAAATCATCCGAGGCGAATGATGAAACTTAAAGTGCAGAAGCTTTGCAAGAATTTTGGGAGCCCTCCCGCAGAAGTGATTCGGGATGTTTCATTTTCTGTCGCAGAAGGTGAGTTCATGTCACTGACGGGAAAGTCCGGTTCCGGCAAGAGTACGCTTCTATATATGATCAGTACACTCGATCATGCAACCTCCGGTTCCGTGGAGATTGATGGCGTAGATGTAGCAACGCTTTCTGAGAAGGATCTACACCGATTTAGGAATCGGCATATGGGATTTATCTTTCAGTTTCACTACCTGCTTCCAGAATTCACTGTGCTTGAAAATGTACTGATGCCTGCCGTGAAGGCTCGCGAAGAAAGCAAGCGCTTGAGTCGTGCAAAGGATCTCATCAATCAATTTGATCTGAGCGAAAAGCTCGATCATCTTCCGGGCCAACTTTCCGGTGGGCAACAGCAACGCGTTGCCATCGCGCGCGCCCTTCTAATGGAACCGGATTTTATTTTTGCAGATGAACCGACAGGTGCGCTCGATTCTGCGAATGGGAAAATCGTGATGGATATCTTTGAACAGATCAGCAAGAAAAAGACAACAGTGATTTACGTAACACATGACACTGAGTTTGCTGAGAAAGCACGCCGCAAAATACGATTGAAAGACGGGAGAATTGTCCAGTGAAAGATGAGATACTCGAACTGGTCCGGCCCGCCGTTCTCTCCGGTGGATTTGCAAAGTTGACGTCAGATGAGATGGCCAGGCTTTCTGGTGTAAGCAAGCGGACTCTGTATCGCTATTTCAGATCAAAGGAAGAAATCGTTTTAGAAATCACAGCAGGGATGCGCACATCGCTCCAGGCGCTCTTCGACAGAGAGCTGAACGATCGCAGCCGTCCTCCGCTGGTTCGTTTGCATTCTATTCTGGTGCAGATTGCTACGATGATCAACACCTTTGCCCCGCAGTTCATGCTCGATATTGAAAAGCAAATGCCTCTTGAGTTCAAGAAGATGATGGAATTTCGCGCGGCTAGACTACGGAGTCTATCCGCGCTGATTCGTGAGGCGCAAGAGTCTGGTGCAGTGCGACAGAACGTCGATCCGTCGCTGTCGATTGAGATATTGCTAGCATCGGTTAACGGTGTTCTCCGGCCATCGTTTCTGGCGTCCATTCGGCACGATTTCAAGTCCTGTTTTGAAGCCCTCTTTGATCAATTCCTGAACGGAATCGTCACTCCGCCGGCGCGGACTAGCCGAAAAGTAGTCCCCTAGCGGCAAATCTCCGTTTCCGAGGTGTACCTTTTCATTTAAAGACCAAGCCATCAGGCCAGCAACCGTTTGTGTTTGTGTGCAAGAACTCCGTCAGATTTGCGAATCCTAATAAAACATTATCGGGTTCTGTTGTTTCAGGGCCTCCGCAACTGCAGTGTTCAAGGATTGGACTCCATGTTTCAACCAGCGGCCGGAGATTGGCAACTGCAGCATGGCCTCCGTCTCGGCCCCCAGAACACCAACCTGTTCTAAGGGGATATCGGGAGGTCCTTCGAAACATCTTCTAATCATCGGAAATTTCTTTCCCCAGGACATTGCGTCCATTTCTTCACGCATACCGAAAAGGGCAGCCCCGTTACCTAAGAACGCTTCAAACGCGCGGTTGTAACTGACCCCCAAACCAGCCAACAGAGATGGATCGCGTGAGTAATACTGCCCGGATTCTGCATCGAACAGGAAATCATCCGGATTCACAATCTCCCGCATGGCTTCTTTTGATTTGTAAACTACCACCGCTATACTCATAGTTAGCACCTCAAGGGAAAGTCACAGGGCCATCCGGCGTCAGGATGCACGGTTGCCAGTGAACGAGGCCTGGTCAAGCGATTGGCCCCCGGTGTGCCTGGCTTCGCCGATGCTGGCAATGAGACATAATCCGGGGCCCATCCGCGATGTGACATAATCTGGAGCGGCTATGAATGTCCAAAGAACTGCATCCCGAAAAGCGAGCCACTTCCCCGGGGACAATACCCGGAACCAATCCAGGTGCTGTGCCGCTCTTTCGCGAAGAGATTATGCCCGCGGATTATGTCGCATAATCTAAAGTCGGCCATAAACGTCACAGCCCTGGGAATTCATGTTGATTTCCTGGCGATCGCTCCACAATGGGGTTCCAGGATTCACTATGAAAAAAATCAACGTAGAACAAACCTTTGAACATTCGCTTCCGACGCTGCTGCGCGCGCGCGAGGAACGTTACAAGCATCTGGACAAGTTTCCAGAGCTCAAGAATGTTCAAATTGTAAGTGAATCCCGCGAAGGTCATATACTCAAACAGGTACGTAACATCTCGCTTGCTGATGCAATGCCTGCAGTGCTTCAGACCGTTCTGCCTGCTGGCGCAAATGTGCTTGTGGAAGAATCAGAATTTGATGATACTACCAACACGCATACGTTCAAGGTCACTCCTGGTGGTGGAATGGATAACATCTTTGCTGTGAAAGGTGTTTCAAAGTATTTTGCAAACGGCGACAAATCGGTTCGCACATACGACATTGAAATTACTAGCAAGGTATTGTTCGTGGGCGGTGTTGTGGAATCAGCGATTGGTGATGTTTACAAACACAACCTTGACAAAGACAAACTTTCAATTGAAAACTTTATCAAGGTTCTGGGGGAACCCTCCTGACTCCGGAAACGGACAAGGAACAGCGAGCCCGCATACTACTTGAGTCCCTG
>JAIOPQ010000053.1 GCA_021413825.1 Spirochaetia bacterium
GCCGTCAGTTCATAAGCAATTTACAGGGTGGCTCGAGGAATCGGGCAAGACTTTCGGGCGAAAAGTTCCGTGAGGAAGACGTAGCTGAGATCTGGCAGACCGAGAACAATCATGAAGGGCTATTTTACTTAAATTTCTTTAAGACTATACTCGCAGATTCTTTTGATCAACGCGAAGCGGCGCTCGATCTGGCAAAGAAAGCAAACACCCACAGCATGTCGGCACAGGGTTCCCTTGCATTGCCTGTCCTGGACTTTCACAAGGCGCTTGCACTTTGCGCTACAATTGAAATTGTAAAACCCGGTGAGCGTAAAAGGCTCATTGAAGAACTTGAGGCAATTGCGAAGGTGATCCAGGAACGGGCCAAACATGCCCCGGAAAACTTCAAGCATCAAGACCTATTGATTTCAGCCGAGCGCGCGCGCCTCGACAAGGAACATGGAGTAGCCATTGCAGCGTACGATGAGGCAATTAAATCAGCAGCGTCAGGCGGATTCACTTTCGACGAAGCGTTGGCCAATGAAGCTGCCGGAAGCTACTACGTGGGACTAAATCAAAGAAAATTTGCGCTTCTGTACGTACGCGAAGCGAGACGACTCTATTCTAAGCTTGATATAACCGCCAAAGCAGAAGACCTTGAAAATCGTTTCCCGGAATTAGTGAGAAACGCGGCAAACAATGATTCCACGCTGGCAGTTGCCGTTCATACAGATCTTTCAGGTTCCCTTGATCTGGGAACGGTGATCAAGGCTGCGGCAACCCTGTCGGGTGAAATCCAACTGAATGGTCTGCTGGACAAGATGCTGCGCATCGCAATGGAAAATGCGGGCGCGCAGAAGGGCGCGCTGATAATGGAATCGTCTGGGAACCTGATTGTTGCAGCCGTAGGAAATGCACTTACTAACAGCGTTCAAATTCTGGATTCAGTGGCGCTTGAATCATATCCTATGCTTCCTTCTACAATCGTTCGCCTGGCTGAACGCACACGTCAACCCGTGGTTCTGGATGAAGCTGCAGCCGATGGTCGCTTCCGCGATGACGCATATGTCCGCGAATATAGACCGCGCTCTGTGCTTTGCATGCCTGTTCTATTGCAAGGTAAGTTAACCTCCCTGCTCTATCTTGAGAACAATGGAGCCCCCGGTGTATTCAATGTAACGCGCCTTGAAACGCTGCAGGTTCTATCAGCCCAAATGGCGACCTCTCTTGAAAACGCAATCCTGTATCGCAACATTGAAGCGGCGCTCGACCAGGAAAAGAAGGCGAAGCAGGCTCAGATCGAAATCAATGAGGCTATCAGTCGTTTTGTTCCTGCGGAATTTTTGCGCCTTCTGGGTCGCGACAACATTGTTGGAGTAGAACTTGGAGAGAACATTGCCCGTGAGATGACGGTGTTGTTTTCTGATATTCGCCAGTTTACTACAATTTCAGAGTCCATGACTCCTGAACAGAATTTCCGCTTTATCAACAGCTATCTAAAGCAAGTGGGTCCGGCTGTGCGGGAGCACAAGGGATTCATTGATAAATACATTGGCGATGCAATCATGGCCCTCTTCGATTCGCCAGATAGCGCAATTGCCGCTTCCATAGATATGTTTCGCGCACTTGAATCCTGGAACAGGGGACGTGCGCTTGCAGGCTTTATTCTGGTTAAGATCGGAATCGGAATTCACACGGGTGATCTAATGCTCGGCACAATTGGCGAGCAGAGTAGAATGGAAGGGACTGTTATAAGCGATAGCGTGAACCTGGCTTCACGCCTTGAAGGCCTTACAAAATACTACGGGGCATCGTTGATTATCTCGGGTCAAACACACGAACGACTCAAGGAACCCGAAAAGCTATCGCTCAGGACCCTGGATCGTGTCCGTGTTAAAGGCAAGAAAGATCCTGTCGTCATTATTGAAGTGCTGAATGCTGAGCCAGAAGAAACTTGTAAGCTGAAAGAGGCTACCAGGCCTGAGTTCGAAGCGGGACAAACGGCATATATTAAGCGCGATTTTACCGGTGCATCAAAGCTTTTCTATGCAGTCGCGAAAAAAAATCAGAAAGACAGGGCAGCGGCCGTTTACTACAAACGTTGCAAGCTGCTTGAGACTGCCGGTGTCCCTGAAGACTGGGATGGCGTAGAAAGTATGTCCCGCAAGTAGCCCCGGAGAGAGAGATGAAACAACCCAGCACAGAATGGCGCGAGATCATTGCGCCCGATGAAGAGAAGCGCTTTAAAGGATACGTAGAACAATTCAAACGTATCCAGGAAAAGAAATCCAAACAATACGGAACCGGAAGGGCCTTGCACCGCAAGCAACTCCTCGCGCTTTCAGGCCAGCTTGAGATCCTGGGAAATATCCCTGAATACGCCAGACACGGATTGTTTGCGAAAGCTGCAAAATACAATACCTGGATTCGCATCTCAAATGGTGGCATGGATAAAAAGCCCGATCAAGAGCCAGACATTCGCGGATTTACCATCAAGGTCCTGGGATTATCGGGTTCAGGCGCACTGGGCAAAGATGTAAAATCCCAGGACTTCCTCCTGATCAATCGAGAAGTGTTTGGACTAAAATCGAGCGAACCGTTTGTAAATCTTGTAGTTGCTGCATCCAATGGTCCCCTCTCACTCCTCGGGTACTTTATTCGCACGTATGGGTTCTTTGCAGGACTCAAGGCAATCGGCGAAGCTAAAGGAAGTCTTTCAAGAAGATTCACCGGATTCGCCTCTGAAACCTTTTATTCGTCTGCTCCGCTTTCCTGCGGACCGTACGCAATGCGCGTGCGGATTGTTCCTTCAAGTAAACCCAATGTTGAATCATCAAACGATTGGGGAAAGGAACTCAGCGATCGTGTAAAACAAAATGAAATTTCATTTGATCTTCAATTGCAATTCTTTGTGGATGAAACCACGACTCCAATCGAAGACGCATCCGTGAACTGGGAAGAAGCAAACGCACCTTACGTAACCGTCGGCAAGCTAACGATTCCGCAGCAAGATACTAACTCTGAAGCAGGAAAGAAACTGGATGCTGAAATTGAATCGGTTGCGTTTGATCCGTGGAATGCTCTAATCGAACATAAACCCCTGGGCGACGTTATGCGCGCACGCAAAGTGGTATACTTCGCAAGCCAGCAGGGCCGCGGATCGATTTCTCTCTGAGAAATAACATGCGGTCCTTAATAGTTTTACTGCTACTTGCAGCGCCCCTCTATGCCGAGCCCCAGTCCATGGACAGGAGCTTAATCGTCCTGGGTATAGCTGATTGGAAGGGAAATTTTGCCGTAGACCAGGCTGGCCGTGGTGGCCTGGCCGCCTTACATACCTGGAAAAAACAATTGGAGCTGCGAGTTTCGCAAACCGGTGGAAATTGCATTCTAGTTCACGCTGGCGCACTCACTGGTGCAGACTCTGTGGAATCCTTTGAAGCAAAACTCAAACTTCCAGCCCCGGGCCTCACAAACTACATGGATTTTAGCGCCCTGGGGCTCTCAGCGGAGGAACTCAAATTTGTGTCTAAAGAAAATCCACTCTCGGTTGCCTGGGACGCCACAGAGAAACAAAAGAAATCCATAGTGATTCAAAAAGCAGGTCAGGCGATTTTGCTCTCCGCCTTCTCAAGCCGGACGCAGTCGCCTGAACGTGCAATCGAGGGAATCCTTCAAGCTTCCGCAACGGAGCAGAGTTCTTTTAACATTATACTGGCCGCAGACGGCGGTGCAGAACAAACGCTTGCTCACATTCCAATTGACAACGTTCACGAAAGCCCGGAAGAATTCATGAAGCGCACAGTCATCATCGAGTCGGGCTCCAAAAACCTTTTCTATCGCGATCCGTCCGGTGCATTTTTATGCCAGGTAACAGGCAGGACAATTTGTTATCTTGAAATCAAGTTCAGAGGCAGCACAATTACAGGAATAACCCAGCGATTTGTGGACTTGAACGGCGTAAACGAACCGGCTGCTTTTTTAAAGCCAGATCCAATTTTAATGGAACTTTTCAAAAAACCATGAGCGCAGAAAAACCAAACAAGCCTGACATCTACGAACCCAAAGAGAATATCCGATTCGTCACCGCAGCATCGCTCTTTGACGGACATGATGCATCCATTAATATCTTCAGGCGCTTGCTACAATCACACGGCGCAGAGGTAATCCACCTGGGGCATAATCGTTCCGTGCATGAAGTTGTAGAAGCCGCACTCTCAGAAGATGTGCAGGGAATTGCAATCTCAAGCTATCAGGGTGGCCATGTTGAGTATTTTAAATATCTAAAGGACCTGTTGCAAGAGAAAGGCGCCGGGCACATCAAGATCTACGGTGGCGGTGGCGGAGTGATTGTTCCCGATGAAATTCGAGAACTTGAATCGTATGGAATTACAAAGATATTTTCCCCCGAAGACGGAAGGAGCCTGGGTCTTGCTGGAATTATTTCCAGTATGCTTGAAGCTACGGATTTTGCACCAGACAAACTGGGACCTCCTAAATTGTCGCCTGACGTTATATCTCAAACGGCCGTACTTGGAAGAATTGCTTCGATTCTAGAAAATGGCGGATCAGTTCCGCTGAATCTTCCCGAGAAACGCTGTCCTGTTCTTGGAATTACGGGTCCAGGTGGGGCCGGAAAATCTTCGCTTACGGACGAGCTGATTCTACGATTTGTTCAAGCCGATCCAAACATCAGAATTGCAGTATTCGCTGTGGATCCAACCCGCAAGAAGACTGGAGGCGCTCTACTGGGTGATCGCATTCGCGTAAACTCGCTTGCAATTCATCCAGATCGAATCTTCTTTAGATCACTGGCGACCCGCAAATCCGGCGGGACAATCAGCGACGCCCTCGATCGTCTCCTGCAGTTCTTCCGCAAACTTTCGTTTGATTTAATCATGGTAGAAACGTCGGGCTCCGGGCAATCAGATTCGGAAATTACGGCACTGGCTGATGTCAATCTATACGCAATGACTCCGGAATTCGGTGCGCCCACTCAGCTCGAGAAAATCGCAATGCTTGATTTTGCAGATCTTGTTGCGCTAAACAAAGGGGACCGTTCTGGCGCCAAAGACGCCTTGATTCATGTGCGTAAGCAGTTTCAGCGGAATCACAATCGATTCAGTGAATCGCCGGAAACTATGCCCGTTTATGCAACAGTTGCCAGTCGCTTCCAGGATCCAGGAGTAAGCAAGCTACATAGTGCACTCGCAGATATTCTACGCTCCAAAGGATTTGATTTTAAGAACTGTGCCAAAGGAGAAAATCAGCAACTGGACACTACAGAAATCATCGCTGCAAATCGCCTGCGTTATCTTTCTGAAATTTCTGAAACTGTGCGCGACTACCATCGTGAAGGCCAGAAGCAGGCCTCGCTTGCCGCAGACTTACAAAGCCTAAAACGAACCAGAGCGCTACTGGAAACGAATGAACTAAGTCAGAAACTCGACGAGAAAATTACAGAGATTCAACGCAACATCAAACCAGACGTATTGGCCTGGCTTGAGCGATGGCCACAAGTCCGCCAGTCCTACCAGGGAAGCGAACTCAAATACAAGATCCGCGACACTGAGATGACACAGGAGCTTGGCTACATAACGTTATCCGGCCTTCGCGTTCCACTGGTTGCTCTGCCTACTACTGAATCGCAAGGTGACCTGGTCAAATACTCTTACCGTGAAAATTTACCGGGGAGCTTTCCATTCACTGCCTCTGTTTTTCCATTCAGAAAACCGGATGAAGATCCAATTAGGATGTTTGCCGGTGAAGGCGGGCCAGAGCGAACAAACACTCGTTTCCATTATCTTACAGGTGGAGCCAGAAAATCGTTCACAAGACTTTCGACTGCGTTTGATTCTGTGACCCTGTACGGAGAGAATCCCGCCATTCGTCCGGATATATATGGGAAAATTGGCAACTCAGGCGTGAGCGTTCCATCGCTTGACGATTGCAAGCGACTCTATTCTGGCTTTGATCTTTGTGATCCAGGGACGTCCGTAAGTATGACGATCAACGGCCCGGCACCAATGCTCCTTGCTTTTTTCTTCAATACAGCAATTGACAGCCAGGTCGAACGAACGCTGCGCGAGCAGGGAAAACTGGAAGAGGCCAGGAAGACCATTGAGAAATTCTACTCGGATAAGGGACTTCCAGTCCCAGCCTACAATCGTAATCTGCCAGCCGGGCATGACGGAAGCGGGTTGCTCCTTGGTCTATCAGGGGACAGGCTAATCGACGCGGAAACCTACGCAAGGATCAAACAGAATGTGATTCAAAAGGTCCGCGGAACGGTGCAGGCAGATATTCTAAAAGAAGACCAGGCCCAGAACACCTGCATTTTCTCCACTCAGTTTGCGCTTAAGATGATGGGCGACATTCAGGAATACTTTTCAGCAAATCGCGTGAAAAACTTCTACTCCGTCTCGATTTCCGGGTATCACATTGCTGAGGCAGGTGCAAACCCGATCACTCAGCTTGCCTTTACTCTGGCCAATGGTTTTACGTATGTTGAATACTATCGCAAGCGTGGGATCCCAATCGATGACTTTGCTCCAAACCTGAGTTTCTTCTTCTCAAATGGACTGGACGCTGAGTATTCTGTAATTGGTCGCGCAGCACGTCGTATCTGGGCGGTCGCAATGCAACGGCTGTACGGCGGAGCGGAGCGTTCGCAAAAACTCAAGTATCACATTCAGACCAGCGGCCGCTCATTACATGCAATGGAAATCGATTTCAATGATATCCGCACAACTCTGCAAGCGCTGTATGCTCTCTACGATAACACTAACAGTTTGCATACAAATGCGTTTGATGAGGCAATCACAACGCCCACGGAAAATTCAGTTCGTCGAGCAATGGCAATTCAGTTGATCATAACAAAAGAACTGGGGCTAAACAAAAACCAGAATCCTCTCCAGGGATCCTACATCATTGACGAACTTACAAATCTCGTGGAAGAAGCAGTGCTCGCAGAATTTGATCGCCTCACAGAGCGCGGTGGCGTGCCTGGAGCAATGGAAGCCATGTACCAGCGCGGTAAGATTCAAGAGGAATCCCTTCACTATGAAGAGCTAAAACATTCCGGCGAACTTCCAATCATAGGAGTAAATACATTCCTGGGATCCCAGGATGGAATTGCACCGAGGACTGAACTCATTCGCAGCACTGATTCTGAAAAGAACGAAATGATTGAACGGGTGCAACAGATTCGAAGCGCATTCGCTAGCGAATCAGAACAAGCTCTCGCTAAACTCAGATCAAAGGCTCTGGCCGGTCAGAATATCTTTGAAGAGTTAATGGAGACCACAAAGGTCTGCACACTCGGAGATATCAGCATGGCACTCTACGGCGTTGGCGGAAGCTATAGAAGAAATATGTAGGGTTCGTTACAAACGATAAATCGATGCACAAGGCCTGCGTTCCCGGAAATTCAATTGGGCAGCTTGAATGCGCGGTAAAGATGAATTATCCAACCGATCACAAATACCAGAAATGCAGCAAGCATTACAAGCATCAGACTTATGGACAACCCCGTTGCATTCCGGTTTGCATAAAAAGTCAGAAAGAGTATGGCCGTGAAAAAAAGATTGGCGAAAAACCCGAACTCGGCCATGAATATGGCAACTTTGGCGAGCGATGCCTCGCGGCGCTCGGGAGCAAACCAGTATTCGCGATTCGGCATATTGATTAACGAAGCAGGGAGTTTTCCGAGCAGAAACTTAACCCCGGAAAAAAGTAATCCAAAGAAAACAAAAAGACCGCAGAACAAAATCGTGTTGCTCAGGTTTGACGCCCAGCTATCGGGGTGGCCGTAAATATCGAAGTGCGTTGCAACACGGTCCGGCAAAAAGAAAGAAAGCCCAATGGACAGAATAATACCGATCATGGTGGAGATGAGATGAAGTGCTCGCCATGGCATCATGCAGCTACCCAAACGTGACTCAGTTGAAATGTCAACCGAGATTGCTCCGGATCCATTCGCGTTCGATTCTCTGAGCCCTGTTCTGTGGTTTTAGTGGAAAGTCAGCGCAAAGTATCTCCTACTCCATAGTCCAGGGGGGAAATGGGTCTGTGTACCTGGCCCAACCTTCCGGGCCATGGGATAATTCATCTGGAGTAAGCAATGCTGCATCAAGGGCGGCGCGCAACGCGGCGACATCCATACGTATTCCAATGAAAACCATTTGCTGTTGCCTGTCCCCGAATCCGTGCTCGGTGTCAAAATCAGCCAGAATCTTCGCGGACTCTTCTGGATCTTCCGGCCAATGTTCTTCCGGAACGTTTACCCACCACATTCCTCCTGGTTCCGTGCGGGCTGAGGGGCCAGCCTGAGACCAAACGCCAACGAACTCCATCCGAGAAGCCAACCAGAAGAAACCCTTGGAACGCAAAACCCCATCCCAATCCTCGTGCACAACATCGTAGAATCTCTTTGGATGAAAAGGAAGGCGCGATTTGTAAACAAAGCTTGAGATCCCGTATTCCTCAGTCTCTGGGGTGTGTTCACCAGACAGCTCCCTGGCCCATCCAGGAGAGGCTGCGGCCGTTTCAAAATCGAAGAGTCCTGTAAACAGCATGCTTCTAAGAGGTACGTTTCCAAATTCAGTCTTGAGAATCCGGGCATCAGGGTTCAAGCGATGCAAAATCGTTTCAAGACGTGCAAGTTCCTGCTCTGAAATCAAGTCTATCTTGTTTAGCAAAATCGTATTTGCGAATTCAACTTGCTCAATGAGCAAATCAACAATCGCTCGATCATCCTCTTCAGCTGCTGTAGTCCCGCGATCGCGCAAATCCTCGCCAGACTCAAAATCTCTCAAGAAGTTGAACGCATCAACCACGGTCACCATATTATCCAATTGCGTCAGGTCCGCAAGACTGCGGCCCATTTCGTCAATGAAAGTGAATGTAGTCGCCACAGGCATCGGTTCAGAAATACCAGTGGATTCGATCAGCAAGTAATCAAATTTCCCGGCGCTTGCCAGACGTCCCACCTCTTGCAGAAGGTCCTCACGCAGAGTGCAGCATATACAACCGTTCGTCATCTCCACCAGCTTCTCTTCTGTGCGACTGAGCGCCGACCCGCTTCGGGACACTAACCGGGTATCGATGTTTATCTCGCTCATATCGTTAACTATCACGGCCACGCGCAGGCCTTCTCTATTTCCCAGCACGTGATTTAGAACACTTGTTTTCCCAGCCCCCAGGAATCCGGAAAGGACTGCAACAGGGAGCTTAGACTTGCTCTGTATTTTTGACATCCCGCCACAACCTCGGCATCACCCAGACTGTCCAATAGGTATTTTACTATTACATATTATCATCAATACCAGAGGGCACCACAAGGAATGCTCTGGCAACCGATGTGATTTTACAATAATTTTCCTATTTACTATTAAACCTGATTGACATAAACATCAATATCCAAAACTTGCAATTAGGAATTTTACTATTTAAGAGAGGAGGAATATGAAAACTTACAATACTGTACGGACCTCAATCGTGCTCGCTATCTCACTTGGCGTGAATTTCGGCTGTTCTCAATTGTTTGGCGGGAAAGGAAAGGACGATGATGATCAATTGCGCGGCGTTGCACTGCTTGCGCTCTTGAGTTCAACTTCAGCATGCACCCTGGGTGGCGTTTCCTTTACGGTGAGCTCAGGGTCCGTCACATGCAAAGACGGCATGGCCAGCGGAACAGGTACGCTCGTTGCGGCCACCACTAGTTCAACCATAGTTAGTGTTGAGTTTACCTCGGTAATTACGTCAGGTGGCCGTGTTGACGTCATCGGAGGGGCCTCAAGCAGCGCACTCTCGGACGGGCCGCTTGTCCGTATGGCCACTGCAGGTAACGCTGCGTTCTCAAAGGACAGAGCAGCTAACAAAACATTCAACACAGCGTTCACGGCACCTACAGCCGGCGCATCTTCCACTGTCTGCGTTGAGATGCACCTGGACGAAACCGATGTGCATGCAGTTACCAACAAAGGGACCTGCCCAACCGCGGGGACTGGTACAGACGCGTCCGCTGCAGCAAGCTGCTCCGCAACTTTCTTCAACAGTGAAGGCGGAGTTTGCACCGGGTCTACAGGAAACAATGCAGGCGGAGCGTTACCTGGCAATAAATGGGGATTGTCCCTCAATAATGCCACAATCTCCGGGGTAAACATCACACCATCGTCCTTTAACGGCGGTAAGCGCTACAATGGTTAGAATATTTCCAGGGTCGATAAGGGGCTGGCTACTCCTTGTCGGCTTGAGCTTACTCCCTTTGCTGCTCCGTGCGGAAGGGGAAGCAATAAGTCAGCCCGATGAATTGGACAAAGGAACTACAGACCTGGAACGGGAATTTGAGAAAGAGAAGGAAGGGAACCCGATATCAGGACAGGATCAATCTGAAAGAAAGACAGGCCCTTCCGAACAATCCCACTTGTTAACCATCGTGGATAGAAATCAACGCACGTACTCCCTCGATATGCTTGCGGCAGTGGACTTTCTTGGCGAATGGGACAAGGAAACAAACCATACTACGCGAAATCAATTCGCTTTACGCGAAGGTGAGATGGGAGTCTTCGCAAATATTGACCATCTTGCGGAAGGCACATTCATGGTCGCCGCTCACAATGAAGGCGGTGCTTACTTTCTTGAAGTTCACGAAGCCTATTTCCTTTTCCCTCGCACGCCCATTCCGCGCACCTCATTGAAACTTGGAAAATTCTTCATTGATGCGGGCAGACTCAACTCAATCCACAGACATGACTGGCCCTTTACCACCACACCGCTTGTGCATAAGGAATTATTGGCAGAGGAAGCAGTCGATCAGACCGGGGCAGAGTTTCGGTTACTTTTCCCGTGGAGTTTTTGGCAAGAATTGAGTATTGGCGCTTTCAATGGAAAGACGTTCGGTCATTCGCACTCGGAAGGGCCAATCAAACAAAATCCCCTGGTTAACGCCCATCTGAAACAATTCTTTCCGATTACTGAATCACTGGGTTGGCAATCTGGATTCACGGGCCTGCGCTGGCATCCCGATGAAAATTCCAACAAACATACCGAACAATACGGATTTGATAATCTGGTAAAGTGGCGGTTTGACAGGCAATGGGGATTTCAGTTCCTAACTGAAATATGGTACCGTGAAACCAGACAACGCAGGGCCAGGCCATACGATCCGGCAGCTCCTCCAGTCGAAACCAGAGTGGGCGGATACGCCTTCTTTGAATTGCAGATGTGGGAAGAGTTCTTTGTCGCCTATCGTTCCGACGCATTCACAGATCCAAATAAGCGCGGGCAATTGGGCTATACAATCAAGAATGGGATAGCCGGCGATTCAATCATTCTGAGCTGGAAGCCATCGGAATTTGCGGTATTTCGCGTAACGGCGACACGTTCAACAAATCTTGAAACAGGGAAACGCAGCTACGAATACTATTTCCAATCGACTTTCGTTATTGGTAAGCATCCCGCGCATAATTATTGAAGAGGAACAATGAAACTTAGAATCACAGCAGCTGGCGTTTTATTCCTGATCTTCTTTGGTCAAGATTTACTCAGACCGGAAGACCGATCCCTTAGCATAGTTACAACTACCACAGACATGGGCTATTTTGTCGGGCAAATCGCTGGTGATCGCGCCCGCGTCCATTCACTCATTCGCGGATTTGACGATCCCCACCACATTGAAGCGCGCCCTGATTTCATACTCAAAGCCAGCAAGGCCGATGGTTTTGTGCAAGTGGGATTGGATCTGGAAGTGGGCTGGAGCCCTGTTCTGATCCAACAATCACGAAATGCCAGGATTAGAATAGGCGCTCCTGGAAATTGTGACGCGAGCCTGGGGGTCCGCATATTGGAAAAGCCAGAATCCACCGTGGACCGGTCGATGGGCGACGTCCATGTTTTTGGGAACCCGCACTATCACACGGATCCGCTCAATGCCGCCATATCGAGTCGAAACATTCGGGACATGCTGGTGCGAATTGATCCTGAAGGCAGCGCCATCTACAAAGACAAATACAATCGATTTCAACAGAACTTGAAAAACCTGGCGATTTCTGAATCAAGAAAATTCGTTCCGTATCGTGGCCTGAAAGTCGCAGTCTATCATAGAGAATTCGTTTATTACAACAACCGATTTGGCATTCAGGAAATTGGAAGTATCGAGGAGAAACCCGGAGTCCCTCCGGGCGCGGCATATCTGGAATCCATCACGCGCAAGCTTAAGAAAGAAGATGTAAAGATCATTCTTCTTGCGCCGTGGAACGAACGGAAGGCAGCGTCGCGCGTGGCGGTTGAACTTGGTGCTTTGATTGTGCAGATGCCTGTGTCCGTTGGAAGCGAAGCGGGGATCGATTCCTATGAGAGACTTATAGAAACGATGGGCAAGAGGCTAAGGGATGCGGCTGACCAAACCGGTTGGAGGAAAAGATAGTGCCATCGCTTGTGTTCTCGCACTGTCAAATTGGTTACCCCGGAAAAATCCTCATTGAAAATTTCAATCTGCGTGTCAGCAAAGGAAGCCTGGTGCATTTTAGGGGCACAAACGGAAGCGGCAAATCAACGTTGCTGAGAACGGTTCTTGGACTGCAGCGCCTCCTCAAAGGGCGAATTGAAAATACGTTCAACAAAAATAGTTTTGTACCCCAGGCTTCCGCAATCGATTCGCAGTTTCCAATTTCTCTTGAGGATTTTGTTCGCCTGGGCGTTCCTTTGCATTTTCAGCCTGAAACGTTGAGGCTAAGCGAGGTGCTCCATGAGCTTGGAATTTTCGAGTCCAGAAGGAATCTATTTGGCAACTCTTCCGGAGGAGAAAGACAACGCGCCATGCTCGCGCGAGCCATAATTTCAGATCCTGACCTGCTAGTTCTAGACGAACCAACTGCGGGAATTGATCGCACAGCCCGAATTCGCGTCCTTGATATCATTAATAAGATCCGAGGAGCCGGGACCACAATCCTGATGACAAGCCACGATTCAATAGCGGGCTTAAAGGTTGATCAGGCCATAGACATCCGCAATTGAATCTCCTCGAAAACCGCAAACAAAGGAGCTAGCAAAGTGGCAGAGCACTTCGATTTTTATTCCAATCAAATCCTGGTAGGTTCTGTCACCGGAGTCATCGTGGCCCTACTGGGGTTGTTTCTAGTGTTGCGACGCATGACATTCACGGGTCTAACATTTGCTCAAGCTTGCGCTTGTTGTCTTACTGTTGCGACCCTTTTAGAATGGAGCCAGATATGGCTCTTACCCATGAGCGCGTCAGTCATGCTTCCGTTCTATTCACGGAAATCGATCAACCGTGAATCATGGTTATTGATGGGCTATCTGTTCTTCGTAGCATTAACGCAGATTCTCATTTCCATCCACGCAAATCTCAGACAAAATCTGGTTGATGCCTACTTTGGAAATATTGTCACCATGGAAGCTGTTCCACTGCCCGCTTTAGCCGTCTGTGGCCTGCTGTTCCTTGCCAGCTATTGTTACTCCTTTAAGGCAATCACAGCGACTAGCCTCGATCCGGAGTTTGCAAAGGTGGCGGGATACCAGGTTCACCGAACTGAAATCTATTACTATCTCGTGCTTGCAACGGCCCTGGCTTTCGCAGTGAAGGAAATGGGAATGGTGCATGCCGTGGGAAACTTGATTCTCCCTGGAGCCGCAGCCATCCTTCTTGCACGCAGCGTTCCTGGGGCAGCCATGCTTGCTGCCTGCTTCTCGCTAACAGCTACCCTGGCTGGATTCAGCGCCTCTTTGTGGAGCGTGGATAGCGAGGTAAATTTACCAACGTCAAGCGTCATTGTTCTATTCCTCTGCGCTTTCTACCTGGCATGCTTTGTCCTTGGAAATATGCGGGATCAATGGAAGGTGGAAATGGATATATGAATGCCGCATAACGGTATCTGCTTTCCAGGGAATCCCCTACTGGATTCGTCTTACTTTATTGTTCAGCCGGTCAACTACGTAAAGATATTGGCCATCTGAAGTGATTCCAAACGGCCCGTTGAATCGTGCAGCGTTTCCTCGGGCGTCGATATCTCCGGGGGTAGTAATGTCAGGCCCAGGACCCGCCAGGGTTGAGACTGCCCCCGACGAAATTGTGATTTGCCTGAGTTTATTGTTAGCGGTGTCACAAACGTAGAGGTTCGTCCCATCTGTTGCAATCCCGCTCGGCGTATTGAATCGCGCGGCATTACCAACACCATCCGCATCGCCGCCAGGTGAGAATCCGGGTGGTGGGCCTGCCAATGTGGAAACGAGTCCTGAGACCAACACCATCTGGCGGATCTTTTGATTCCCTTCCGCTATGTACAGACTATTGCCATCCGTGGTCAAGTCTGTAGGATTGAGGAAGCGCGAGGCCGTGCCAATCGCATCCGTGTCGCCAGGAGGGGATGATCCTGGGGGAGCACCACCTATCGTTGTTACGGATCCCGTCGACAGTTCAATCCTCCGGATCTTCTCGTTGTTGAAATCGGCCACGTATAGATACGTTCCATCTGTGGTGAGGCCACTCGGCAGGTTGAATCCCGCCGCATTGCCAATGCCGTCGGTGTCGCCGGGGGTGAGGCTTCCGGAAGCCGGACCTGCAAAAGTCGTTACCAGACCCGTTTCAATCACAATCTTGCGGATCTTATTATTCGTTCGGTCGGAAACATATAGATTGATACCGTCTGTCGTGATGCCGGAAGGTCCGTTGAAGCGCGCTGCTGTCCCCACTCCATCCGCATCGCCACTGGTCGTAATTCCAGGGGGTGGACCAGCAAACACCGTTACAAATCCTGACCTGATATCAATTTTCCGAATCTTGTTGTTTCCCGTATCTGCAACATAGAGACTTATTCCGTCAGTAGTTATGGCTTTGGGAAGGTTCCACCGGGAATTACTCCCGGCGCCGTCGATGTCGCCCGCAGTCGTAGTTCCCTGCGGAGGTCCTGTGAAGGTTGTGACTACTCCCTGTAATGTCAAGGGGCATCCCTGCAAGCCTCCAGCGGTTTTACTCAACGAGCAGGATTTAACGTACAACAGGGCCATGGCTAAACTGCAGCTCGGGTCACCAGAGGCGCAATCAGCGGAAACTCTGCAGGAGACTAGTCCGAGGACGATTATTGATTGGAACCATTTGAGTTTCTTGCTCTGCCCCGGACCTAAGATCGCCATGACCGGAATTGTAAGACCCTCTTAGTCTCCGAGCAAGCAATTCGGCATGAACTGTCCTTTTTGCGACTTGAAACGCACTCAAAATTTTCGAAACATGAACGTCAGGGATAGCAAAGGGCATTCACACAAAATCAGGCTAATTGACGTTCTATGCTCTGGTTCCCAGGAATTGTGATTGCACCTAATCGAACTGCGGACATGGTGCGTCGGAGTGTCGTCCTCTAATGAATAGCCTAACTAGCAACGTGACGGAGACTGCATCGCCCATAGCCGAGCTAGAACGCGCTGATGTGCTCGATGCGCTGCGCGGTTTCGCTTTACTGGGGATACTCATTTCACACATTCCGGATTTCTCTGGATACTCGTTTCTCGCCTCCCCGGAAAGAAGCGCCTTAGATCGCTTTGGCATTGACGAATGGATTCTGAGCCTGCAGCAGTTTTTGATACGAGGAAAATTCTTTTCGCTATTCTCACTGCTGTTCGGGATCGGATTCGCAGTTCAACTGGAGGGTGCGGCTCGCCGAGGCGCGCAATTCTCGCGGCACTTCGCCCGCAGACTGGCTGTGCTGTTCGTGATTGGTCTCCTGCATGCAGCTCTATGGTACGGCGACATACTTAAGGACTATGCACTCATTGGATTGATCCTAATTCTTTGTGCGCGCTGGGACACAAGACGCATTGCCTGGGTTGCCGCATGCGTTCTTGCTCTGCGCATGCTTTGGCCCATGCTTATGATCGCCATCGTTCCGTTCATCCTAAAGTCGGACGGCACCTCGAATCCTGCGACGAGCTTCTCAGCCACAGCGCAAGCATTTGGAAGCGGGAATCCTGCCACAATCTTCGCCGCTAATCTCTCGTTATTGAAAATCAAAGCCCTACAGATGGTGTACGATGGGAAAGCGATCTCTGTGCTCGGAATGTTTTTTGTAGGTGCTTTGATCGGTAAGCTGGGCCTCTATCGCAACATTCATAAGCACAGGCGCATACTCGGACTCTGCCTGGCTGTATGCGGGCCGATCGGCATAATTGGAAATGCATTCCTGGTGCGCCTTCATTCGGGAACGCCGGACTATCCGCCAACAGGTCCGTGGGTCATCGAGCAATGCTTATTTGCAGTTGCGGTACCTGCCCTGACGTTTGCTTACGCAAGTGCATTCGCACTCGTCTGGTCAAGACTGGGCGGCGGAGTACTCAGAATATTCGCGCTCCCCGGCCGAATGGCCCTAACAACCTATGTCTCACAAACTATGCTATGCATTGCTCTCTTCTATGGCATTGGTCTTGGTCTGATAGGTTGCCTTGGTGCTGCGGAAGGTACCCTCGCCGCGATCGCTATGTTCGGAATGCAATGTGCCCTGGCTGGACTCTGGCTGCGTTACTTTCGCTTCGGCCCCCTTGAGTGGGTGTGGAGGCGCGCCACGTATGGCAGACCAATTTCCATATTCAGGAATCCGGAGGGGTGATACGCAGACGTTATTCGCTAACCACCGGAGCGCGAACACACTACCACCTGCTCGACGCGCCGCCACCACCAAAACTTCCACCTCCGCCAGAGATGTTTACTTTGCCACCCGTGGCGATTGACAGTATAATCCAGAGCAGGCTTAAACCAAGCGCGATCGCAAGGAAAAATGCGCCGCCCACATATACTGCAGACAGGAATCCCTCACCGAGCGCATACAAAGAAAAACCAAATGCAATTACACCGCCAGAAAGGCCGCCAACAAAATGTCCCAGTAGATCGCCAAGAATCGCATCCAGAATGAAACGAAGGATGTATCCACCCACCAGGATACAAAGATATGTAATGATCAGAACTTTGTCGCTTACACGCTGCGTACTAACGGTGGCTTCCTGGGGAGGTTCCGCCGATTGTTCGGCTAGAATTCTTTCAAGGATTGAAGTGACTCCAGCGTCTATCCCATTGAAATACTTTTCCTCTTTGAACGATGGAAACACTTGCTCGTCTAGAATTCGCTTCGCAACTACGTCCGGTATTGCCCCTTCAAGTCCGTAACCCACTTCAATTCTGGCTGTGTGATTGTTCTTAGAAATTAGAAATAGGACCCCATCGTCTTTTTTCTTTTGCCCTGGTTTCCAGGCCTCAGCTACGCGAATCGAATACGCTTCTATTGCTTCTGGTGCGGTATCATCTACTATAAGAATAAAGATCTGGATACCCTGCTCCGTTTCAGCGCGCATCAGGCGTTCTTCGAGAGTTGACCTCTCGCTTTCATTCAGAGTTCCTGTTTGATCCACTACGCGCGTCTTAAGTTCAGGAATCTCTTTAAGGGTCTGAGCGCGTAGGCCAGCAGAAGCAAACGCAAGGAGAATGAGACTGAGGTAAAACTTTGATTTCATGAATTCATCCTACAGGGAGCAATATTTAATCCCATGCGACTCCCGTTTCATTTCAAGGCCAGGGTTTCTATCGCGTCCCAGTCCTTGGGGACTCCTGTTACGGCAAGATTTTGCAAGCGCGTTAAGTAAAGCTGCGTGCACAGGTCCTCAGGATTGGCTTCAAGTACACGCTGAAATAAACTCGTAGCGTTTTGGAAATCGCGCCTCCGGTATGCTTGAACCGCTTCATCAAAATCGAGAAGTGTGGCAAGCTTGGATTCGCGCATGTCTGAATGTTCACAGTCAAGGATTTCTACAATCGACACACTTTCTTTTTTCCCTTTCACGCGAACTTGATCCAGTTTGCGGGTTTTATATTGCTCGGAACCCGGAATTCCAAGTAGCGTGCTCGCCGTAGTTAGCAAAACCGATCCGTAGTATTTAGTGAGGCCTTCCATTCGACTCGCTAGATTCACAGCATCCGAGATGACGGTTCCCTCCATTCGCCGCTTCTCCCCAATCGTCCCCAGCATAAGGTTTCCCGTGTGAATTCCAATTCCAATTCGAATCTCGGAATACCCGTCCTTCAAACGCTGGTGGTTATAGACACGCAACAGGTTGCACATCTCAATTGCGGTTTTTACCGCGTCGTCTGGATTTTCCGGAAAGAGGGCCATGATGCCGTCTCCGATGTATTTATCGATGAAGCCATTGTGGTCCCTTATCAAAGGAGAGATGCGACGATACAATGCGTTCAAGAATTGAAAGTTTTCTTTAGGCGTCATTCCTTCCGAAATGGTTGTGAAGGATCGAATATCAGAGAATAAAACGGTCATTTCGCGCTGTACTGCGTCTCCAAGTTGAATGTCTTCCAGGCTATCTTTCCCGAGACATTTCAAAAACTCCCGGGGGACAAAACGAAAAACGGATTCTAGCAAACGCGTTTTAGATTCTGCAATTTCGCGTTGAGCATCCTCTTTTTGTTTCTGCAGCAAGCTATAGCGATATCCTAGCGCGAAGGATAACATGAGGACCTCAAGCACAGAGCCAACCTGCATTCCGTGTTTTACTGGTCCCTCAAATGGAATGATTCCGCGGACTCCGAGCACAAACAGGATTGCAAGCGTGAGGAATGCGCCCCAAGCGAGGAGATAGTAGGTTGCGGGTTTGTACCCGCGGCGAATACACAATACACTCGATACAAGAGTCAGAAGGAAGAGTACGCCTGCCATTGGAGGCAGAACCTTTGTTGCAAAGGTATAGTGTATAAATACGCCGATCAAAGCCACGCCTGTGACGCCAGCCGTTAAAACAACAATGGCATAGTACAGAGCCCGATGGACGGAGTACAGGTTGAGGAATTTTGTTGAGAAGGTGATCGCGCTGAGAACGGAAAGACCCAACAGGCCATAGTAGGCCTTTTTATAGAGCAAGGGTAAGGCTGGAATCAAATACTGAAAGGCGTAACCAAGGTGCCAGGCCTGGTAGATAAGGAAGATTCCCACATAACCAGAATAGAGAAAGTAGTTCCAATCACGAATCGAAACAAACAAAGCAAAGTTGTACAATGCCATGATAAATAGTATTCCAAAGTAGAAACCGTACAGCAACACATCCGTACGATATCGATCCAGAAGGGTCTTGCGTTTGTAGATTCGCGCATCAACTTGAAAAGAACTTTCTGTCTCCACACGGATATAAGAATACTCAGACTCGCGCGGCGGGGTGAGGCTTACATTGATGGTTCGATCCTGTATTTCACGTGCCTTAAACGGTAGAAGTCTACCTGCGGAACTACGTCGCATAGCCCCATTGCTATCTGGTTGATAGATGTCGATCCTGTCAAGGAGCGGGTATGAAAACTCAAGAACCCAATCAGGCATGGAAGACTTGTCGTTTAGACGAACGCGAAACCAGACTCCATTGTTGCGCGGGGTAAATCCGAGCGATTTGTCCGCCGGTTCGCGCCAGCTGGTCGAATGAATGACCTCTTCAAGACCCAGTGGTTTTTCGCCTTCATCCAGGTATTCTACGTAGTCACCAAAGTTCACGGAATCCGATGAATCTGTAAGCATTAGCGGCTCAATCGCAAAGACTGATCCACGAGGGAAAATGGAGCCGAAAACCAGAACAAAGAATAGCAATCTGTTTTTGCGCACGGTTGGCCTTGAGCTTACTCCTCAGCTATCGCGCGGCATTTCAATCATTTATTGAGGGAACTCGAGACTGGAACTCGACTGATTCAGAAGCACTACTCGTCTTTCAAGAAATCACGATACCAGAGCCCTGAATCCTTGATTCGTCGTTGCTGCGTTTCAAAATCCACGTGCACAAGACCAAACCGCGGCCTGTAGCCAAACGCCCATTCAAAGTTATCCATGAAACTCCAGACGAAATATCCGGCCACCGGAGCGCCTTCCTGTTTTGCGCGCAGGACCTGAGCAACGTAGGCTTTCAGAAATTCAACACGGCGTGGATCGTGCACCCGTTCTCCAGCTACCTGATCGCGAAACGCTGCACCGTTCTCCGTAATGTAAATCTTTTTTACTTCGGGATACTGGCTTACCTTTTTCAATAGATGATAGATACCTTCTGGATAGACTTCCCAGCCCATTTCTGTTTCTGGCTGATGCCGTTTCTTCGGGCTAATAGACTTTAACCACACATATGGTCTGAATATTGAGGCCTTCACAATTTCGCGTGTATAGTTTTGAATTCCAATAAAATCAAACGTGAATTTGACTTTTTCGTCATCGCCCTGCTTCATGAATTTCTCGATTCTGCGCAATGCTTTTAAATCATCCCACGGATAGCCCCGCCCGCAGGCCGGATCGAGGAAAATGCGATTGATTGCAGCATCAAAACGATTTCTGGCACGCAGGTTTCTTTCAGTTTGCGACCAGGGCTCAATGTGCGTCATTGAAAACGTAGTTCCAATTTCTGAATCCGGACAATTGGCTTTGGCGATTCTTCCGCCAGCAGCCTGTGCAAGTGTTGCATGATGCGCTGCTGCTGCAAAATTAGAAAGCCCAAGCTTACCTGGTGCGTGGACTCCAATCAAATAGCCTGCGGCTGTAAATGCCATAGGCTCGTTTAGAACCATCCAGCGCTTAACGCGATCTCCAAATGTTCGCGTGCAAAAATCAGTGTATTGCTCAAACCAACCAACAATGTCGCGATTGAGCCAGCCCCCCTTATCTTCAAGGTGTTGGGGCAAGTCCCAGTGATACAGTGTGATCCAGGGTGTGATTCCGCGCGTAAGACATGCGTCAATTAGCCTGTTGTAAAAATCTACACCGCGTTGCTCGAGCCTGGTTGTTCCTTCCGGAAAAATGCGCGTCCAGGAAAGGGAGAATCTATAATTGCGGACTTCAAGCGAACGCAATAGATCAAGATCGGTTTCATATCTGTGGTAGTGGTCACAGGCAACATCGCCGTTATCACGATTTTCTATCTTGCGTCGCTTGTGCGAGAAGCGATCCCAGATGGATTCGCCTTTGCCATCCTCTCTGTGGGCGCCTTCAATCTGATAGGCAGCAGTAGCTGTGCCCCAGATAAAGTCCGAACCAAAATCACTGCGCTTCACGCTTGCGTGTCTATTGCCTGGCCTTTGTCTTCGCCGGGTACCCTTACTGGATTCATACGATCGAGGAATTGCGCCATTTCAGCGCGCGTAAACAGAGTTGGCGACGGCTGAACCGGCGGTTGTCGATGAAACGGGTTCACTGGCTGCACGTGGGCTTGTTCTATTTGATGGGATCCTTCCATGGACTCACCTGAAGTTAGAATACCTGGCCTTGCGCCCGATTGCAACTATTTTCCCAGACTATTGTAACTCCCGGACCAGGAGCACCGGAAGCCCCCCGGCCATTCGATCAAAGAATGCACTTACCCGCACAGCTGAGCCCTGCTTGAGTTCTGTTGGCAGGGAGCCGGCCAGCCTGGCTTTCCCACCGGCCGTGACCAGGATCGGGCCTGGATCCATCTCAATTGTGCCCGGCCAGTCAACCTGAACGCCCTGGTATAGGGCCGGATCGTCTATAACCTTCTGAATCTCAACATTGTCCTGGAAGGCTTTGCCGGGGATATACGGAATCATCTGCTTGAGCAGGCTGGAGCGCTCTTTGATTTCAAAACCGGCATTCGAATATTCGATTTCATTCAGGAGAACGCGACCTTCATTCACGCGACCTTCCAGAATTTTCTGGCGCGCAAGAGAATACTGATCCACAACATCTTTGCGATTCTCAAACTGAATCCGAACTTCCACATTCTTCAGTTCCGACATTGGAATGATGGTGCCCTGCGCTGGAGGTTCCGGAAGTTTTTCTGCAAGATCGGCAAGGGGCCCTCGCATAAATCTAAAGTACAAAAATACAGCAGCAGTCAGAACGACAGCCAGGCCAAGGACCATTCCCGCATATCGGACAACTCGTCCCGAAAAGAATGATTGAACGACTTTGAACCTGTCACCAAAATCAATAGCAATCGGCTGACCTTCGCTCTGGCGTGCTCTCCCTTGATCGGAAAACCATGATCTCAGTGGCAAATAACGTTCAATCGGTGATTCAGAAACTTCGTGTTGCAGCTCTTCTGGTTCAGCGCGGAGTCGTTCAATCAACTTATCTGCAAATGTATCGGAAGGATCTGCATTAATTACCCGCGTGTAACATAGCAAGGCTTCTGAACTTCTGCCTGCATGTAAGTGAATTAATGCGTCCACATAAAAGAACTCCGGGTCAGTAAACTCAGCCTGCTCCGTCCATTCCTCGGCCTGACGCACATGCCCAAGTCCCAGGAGCGATACTGCACCCGCCAGATGAAAGAATTTATCACGTTTTTTGGCAGCGCGGACCACCTGGTCACATAAACGAAATGCTTCGCCGTAAGAGCGACTGAGCATCAGCGCACAGACTCTGTCTTTCACACTTCCCATTCAGCCATACCGCCGTTTTTGTTGGGTCCAGGCTGTTTGAAATTCGTCGCGCGACATTGGAACTCCATACACAGGCTTGCCCTGGCCTTCGAGCAGCACAAAACGAATTGTGTCTCCGGTATTTTTCTTATCAAACTTCATGTGTTCAAATAAATCTGTAGCTTCAAATCCGCATGTATCCATGGGAAGACCAAGGCCAGCCATGAGCTTCAGAACCCGTTCTACAAATTCCCTGGATAGCCCGCATTTTGCCAATGAAAGCAGAAGGGCAGTTACAAGTCCGCGCGATACGGCCTGGCCATGCGAGAACTGCTTGTATTCCGTAATTGATTCGAGTGCGTGTGCCGTTGTATGCCCCAGGTTTAAGATGGAGCGGAGCCCCAGTTCTTTTGGATCTTCAGATACAATGCTTGCCTTGAAGGCAGCTGAATCGCGGACAATTTGAATCAAGATTTCAGGGGAACGAATTTGATCAATGTTTGATTCGAGGAATTCCAGGTCCTTTCCTGTTTTCTCCATGCAGCAATGTTTTACAATTTCAGAAAATCCACAGGCCCATTCGGAGTCGGGCAATGTTTGAAACATGGACACATTGCAATATACAAGTTCCGGATGATAGAATGCACCCACCATATTCTTACCATGATCTACGTTTACTGCAACCTTTCCGCCTACACTTGAGTCTACGGCAGAAAGAAGGGTTGTTGGAACCTGAACGAATCGCACGCCTCGCAATATTGTAGCAGCAACAAATCCAACAAAGTCCCCTACTACTCCACCTCCAATTGCAACCAGAACTGACTTGCGATCGATTCTATTTTCAATGAGCCAGTTGTATATGTCTGCAAGCCTTGAAATATGTTTGTTTCTCTCTCCCTGCTCGAGCAAATAAAGGAGACCGCCTGCGATTCCGGTTTCTTTAAAAAAAGAATCGAGCACATTCTCGAGCCCTTTCTGGCTGATGAAAATCAACTTCGGGCTCATTTCCCGTAGTTTTGCGCCCAGATTCGCATAACTGTTCGTTATGTGAATAGGATACGAGCCAGAGGCAGATCCCTGCACATCAACTTTGAGTAGAAGCTCATTCATCGTGCATGCCTTTCATTTTCTTGAGGGCATTGTCTGCTGCCTGATGCTCCGCTTTCTTGCGCGAATCGCCTTTGCCCCGGGCCACTTCGCGGCCTGCCACCTGAACTGCTACCTCAAAGATGGGCTTGTGATCCGGTCCACTGGAAGAAAGAGTTTCATATACAGGGAGGGGTTTCTTGAGCTGCTGAATGTATTCCTGGAATCTGGTTTTTGAATCCCGAACGTCCTTTTGAGAAGCCAGGCCTCGCATTTTATCACCAAGAAGATTGCTTACAAATTTATAGCAAGGGTCCCAACCTCGCTCCAGGTACACAGCACCAATCACGGCTTCCAGTGCATCGGCTAGAATTGAAGAGCGAGTCTTGCCGCCAGTCTGCTTTTCCCCGCGACCAAGTAGTATAACGTCGCTGAGCGAAATCGAGCGGGCCGCCTGTGCTAAAGTTGCTTCAGATGCAAGCGTCGCTTTAATGCGGGCCATCTTGCCTTCAGACATATCGGGGTAATTGCGAAACAGGTTATCGTTAACGATAAGCGACAATACAGAGTCGCCCAGGTATTCGAGGCGTTGATTATCAGGGACTTCGGGTTTTGATTCGTGAGCATAGCTTGAATGCAGCAATGCCTGGTGCATGAGCGAGTAATCGGTTACTGGAATGTTGTGTGACTTGCAGTAGGACTTGAGTCTGGCTAGACGATCAGGATTTGAGTCAGGTTGCGTCCGCCTGGAGAAAAAACGGAGTCCCATCAGAAAGGAAGGCCGGCAACCACTAGGATTGCCGGCTTTGAATTACTTGGCGTGCTCGTCAATGTAACGAGAAACGTCACCCACAGTTTGGATTTTTTCAGCATCTTCGTCTGAAATCTCGATTCCGAACTCTTCTTCGAGAGCCATTACGAGCTCTACAGTGTCAAGGGAGTCAGCACCGAGATCATCAATGAAATGAGCTTCTGGAGTTACTTCAGATTCGTCCACTCCGAGCTGCTCAACGATGATAGCCTTAATTTTTTCCATATCAGCCATGAGAGGCCTCCACGATTGTTTTATTGAGTACCTCTGTAATAGGTACGAGGTGCTGAAATTGCCCATGCCATTAAAGCGGGCAAGTGCAAAACCAAAAAAAAATCCCGGATTTTTATAAATCCAGGATTTTTTTATCCACACGTTAATCGCGTATTATTCGGCCGAAGCTGGCTGGAATCCGCCCCCGTTTATATCCAGAACATGGCCGGTGATAAATGACGCCATGTCCGAGCACAAAAATGCGACGCCGTTTGCAATATCTTCCGGCAATCCAGCGCGTTGAAGTGGAATCATCTTAGCCATACGAAGGCGAATCGCTTCCGGAATTGCGTCAGTCATATCTGTCTTGATAAATCCCGGGGCAATTGCGTTGCAACGAATCCCGCGCGAAGCGCCTTCGAGGGCAACGGCCTTGGTGAAACCAACAACTCCAGCTTTTGACGCTGAATAGTTGGTCTGACCCATGTTCCCGTCCTTTGCTATAGAAGAAATATTTACTATAGCACCACTTCTCTGCTTCATCATTTGCTTGAATGCTGGTTGGGTGCAATTGAATGTTCCAGTCAGATTCACTGCAATGACAGCATCCCACTGCTCTGGCTTCATGCGCATGAGCAACGTATCTTTTGTAATCCCGGCATTGTTTACGAGGATGTCAATATGACCAAATTCCTTAACACATGCTGCGATGAGTGCTTCTGCTTGATCCAGCTTTGAAATGTCTCCAGCATGAGAGATGACCTTACGGCCTGTAGCCTGCGCGAGTTCCTGGGCTGCGGCTGCTGCCTGTTCTGCGTTGATATCACTGATTACAATGTCAGCGCCAAGGGTTGCAAGTTTATGGGCAATGGCCTTGCCAATACCTCTGGCTGATCCGGTTACGACCGCAGCCTTTCCTGAAAAATTAATGCTCATAAACCAGTTGTTCGGCCGCCGGGCGCCCTGAAAAGCAAATTCCAGGGCCCAGGGCCGGCTTCGTGTGCTATGATTCTTCGTGGGTTTAATTCGTTCTGCAGATCAGTTTCGCTCCGCCAGAGCGAACAGATGTTCCGGCGATGGATTTGCCTTACCCTTTTCAATTGCGCGGATTTTTTCAACGACCATGTCGAGGATTGGCGTTGCAACGCCTACCTTGCGCGCTGCAGAAACGACTGCCCCCTGGATTGCGTCTACTTCAGTGGCTCGTTTATTTTCAATGTCCTGAAGCATGGAAGTTTTCACCTTGCTGTATTTTAATCCAAGAATGCGAAGTACCAGGTGCTGGAAAAATCCAGGCCAGGATCCCTTTGATCCAAATTTAAAAACTGACAGTCCTCCCGGCACGATCTCTTCTCTGATCCCAAGGCTTTGCATTACGCCGCCAGTCTCTTCGAGGATCGCAATGGCTGCAATGCGGCCAGCCCGACTCGCAAATATCTGACCAAGTGGCTGTCCACTCAAAGCACCGAGGCCGTTGATTACACAATTGATTGCCAGTTTGTTCCAGCGAAATCCTGGGCCGTTGTCTGTAATGATTACCGGAATATGCGGCTCAATTGCATCCTTTAGAACTGTTGCCATGGGCTGGCCACTGGCAGTGCCAAAAATCAAATGCCCGGCATTGGATTGGAAGAAGACACCGTCATTGAGCAATTGAACATTATATCCCACGATCCCAGCAACCACACGTGCTGCTTCCTCTTTTGAAACTTGAATCACTTCTTCTGGAAGTCCATTTTGCAAAAGCACAACTCTGCCCTGCGGCGCAAGTTTCCAGGCATGCCCCAGCGATGTTTGCAGATGAGTTGCCTTCATCCCCAGCAGCACATATTCGTAGTTGGCGCCCTCCTCCAGACGAATGGCGCGGAAGTCTCCTGTTTGGGTCAGAGGTATTTTTGTGACACGTCCTAGCATGCTGAAGGAAATGCCGTTTTGTAAGAGTTCATTTTTGCGCGCGTCGTCGCGGAGTAGAATATCAAACGGAACTTTGTTGAGATAGAGGGCGCGAGCAATCGACGCACCAATTGCACCGGTTCCAAGCAAAGCTATTCTGGCCATGATCAATTTTTAAACGACAGGCGACTTACATGCAACAATTAAATTCAAGCATGCACGCGATTCTAGCATAGCCTGAAATCACTCGGTCACGGAATAGAAATGCATACCTTGCCGAAATGCTTTCCCTCCGCAAGGTAGCGGATTGCAGATACGGTCTCCACAAACGAGAAGGTCCTGTCAATTATAGGCTTCATCTTGTGCGCGTCGATGGCGCGTGCTGATTGCTCTAGCGCATTCCTACTACCCACAAGCACTCCCTGCATCCGAACGTTCTGCATCAGAATCGGCAACAGATTGAGGTCCTTTGCATTTCCGGCCAGTATCCCAATTAGACTTATGTGACCAAAAAATTTCACGGCCTTGAGCGATTCTTCGAGAGTTCCCGCCCCACCTACTTCGATAATATGATCTGCCCCTTCCATCGAAGTGATCTTTCTAACTTCTTTAGCCCACTGGGGTTTATCGCGATAGTTGATGATATGATCTGCGCCAAGTGCACGCGCTTTTTCAAGTTTCTCATTTGAACTGGATGTTACAATTACTGTTGCTCCCATCATTTTTGCAAACTGCAGAGCAAAGATAGAAACGCCCCCCGTCCCAAGCACAACTACAACCTGTCCAGGAAGAATTTGTGTTTCTGTTGCAAGGGCACTCCATGCAGTTACTCCAGCGCAGGGAAGCGTTGCAGCCTCTTCAAAAGAAAGAGCGTCCGGAATTGCAACGAGGCTACGCGATGGAAAGACGCGCTGCTCCGTGAGCGTACCATCAATTGGGCCACCCAGAGAAGAATTTCGCACCTGTTTGAGTCCTGGAATTCCAGAAATCCAATCCAGGGCAAAACAGGACATCACGCGATCACCTGGCTTCCACTCGTCTACGCCTGGTCCCACAGAAACCACTTCCCCGGCTCCGTCTGATCCTGGAACCAGAGGCAACTTATATCTTGGGTTGTACTGACCTATTACCGTTAAATAATCGCGGAAGTTAAGCGACGCTGCGCGCATGCGAACGAGAACTTCGCCGTGCCCCGGTGTGGGGTCTGCGCGATCTGCCAATTTAAGATTATCCAGTCCAAAGCCGGCACCAATTTCAAAAGATTTCACACGACGATGCTTGGCCTGCGTTAAACGGATGCAACCATGATTTCCTAAACGGTTCAGGAAACCAGAACTCCGACGAACAGCAATGCTATGGCTTCAGTCGCGAGGGAGGTTTCTGATTGACTGCATCTGGAATCAGTCCCCAATTCGGCCATGAAGCTGGCCAAACAATCACTCATTGCTGCTGGGATCTTATTCGGAATGTTGCTGGCCGTAAATCTGATCTACGCGTATTCAAAAACGAGCAATACAAACGTCTCGGTTATAGCCGGCGAGTCGTTTGAATTTGGGAGAAAGAACTACGCTTCGGAAAAGAAGCAGGCTGGCCTCATAGCAACGGATTCTCAAAAATACGAAAAGGTCGCAACACTGTCCGCTCGTTCAGATCAATTCGAATCAGATGAGAAACGTGTCCGTCAGATCATCAAAGATTTCAAAGCAGTAATCCAGTTCGAGCAGAGCTCCGGGCTACCAGGCAAACGGGTGATCCATCTGGGAATTGGAGTTCATCCAGACCAATTTGATTCAATGGTGCTTGCTGCGCGGGAACTCGGAAAACTACTTTCAATCAACGTAAACAAAACAGACAAGACTAACGAGTACAAAGATATCCAGGCTAAACGTATCTCGCTTGAGAAAGTTAGAACAGGCCTGATGAGTTTGAAGGGACGCAACGGTAAAATAGAGGAGCTGATTGCTCTAGAACAAAAGATTCTGGAAATTGAAAAAGAAATTCAAGCAATGGGTGTAAAGCTCGGCGAGTTTGATTCAGAAAATGAATTCTGCACAGTCAAGATCAGCCTGTTTGAAACGGCATCAGAAGGCGGATCAATTGGAGTCTTCTTTTCGAATCTTGTAGAGGCGCTCAAAGATGCAACGCTCTGGTCCCTGGGAATTGGATTTTTCTATTTGTTCTGCGTCGCAGGATTCTTTATTACAATTAAGATTATTGAACGTGGAAAGGATCTGGTTGTGAAACTAAAAGGCTAACTTCCGCTCGCGTCTGAACGCAAGCGGAAGTTCAAATCAGTTGGATTACTTTTTTCCCTGACCGGTCTGAGATGCGCCCACAAGAATAGACATATTACCATGTGGATGTTTGTTTTCCCGCATCATCTGATGACAATCACCAGTTTCTTCAAACTTGAAGGTGCGCGAGAGGCATGGATCTACTTTCTTTTGAATTACAAGATCGTTTAAGCCCTTGCAGTTTTCATCGTTTGCAAAATGCGAACCCTGTAAGCGCTTCTGACGCATCCAGAGATACCTGAGATCCACGGTTGCATTGAATCCAGTTGTGCCAGCACAGATTACAACCATACCACCGGTTTCGCATACGAACGCTGAGGTAGGAACTGTGGATTCTCCGGGGTGTTCAAACACGATCTGCGGATTTTTGCCCTTACCTACAATGTCCCAGATTGCCTTACCAAATTCGCGAGCAGCCTTAGTCCACTGTCCAAATACTTCTGGCTTGTTGATATCGCTTGTAATGGCGCCCCAGTGCTTGAAGTTATTGCGATTGATCACGCCAACCGCACCCAGGTTCTTACAATATTCGATTTTATCATCTGCGCTCACCACGGCGATTGGTTGAGCACCAGCCGCAGCGGCTATCTGAATCGCCATACTTCCAAGTCCACCGGCTCCACCCCAGATGAGTACAACATCGTCTTTTTGAACGTTATTCGGCGTCCAGTGATGAAGCATACGATATGCAGTAGCAGCAACGAGCATGTAGGCCGCCGCTTCTTCCCAGGACAGATGGCCCGGCTTGGGCAGACATTGATGATCCTGAACTTTACAAAATTGAGCAAATGATCCCCAGTTAGTTTCATAGCCCCAGATCAATTGCGATGGAGCAAACATCGGATCCTTGCCCGCTTTAACCCATGGGTCGTTCTTATCCCAGATACCGCAGTGAACTACAACCTCGTCGCCGACCTTGACGTTCTTTACTTCCGCTCCAACTTTATAAACAATCCCGGATGCGTCTGATCCACCAATGTGAAACTTTTCTGGTTCGCCTTTCTTATTCCGAGCACCAATTACATCGACCGGGTATCCGAGCGCAGCCCAGACGTTGTTATAGTTTACGCCAGCAGCCATGACGGCTACGAGCACTTCATCCGGGGCAAGTTCCGGTATATCGACCTGTTCTACCTGGAACGCAGTTTTTGGTTCTCCAAAACGTTCAGGGCGCACAAGCTGTGCGTGCATTTTCTTTGGGACTTCGCCCAGGGGAGGCAGGGTTCCTATTGGAACGATTTCAAGTTGTGACATGCGCCAGGTTAGCGCCCGGCCCTCAGGAGAGCAATTTTTTTGCAGACCATGGAACTAGAACGAATCCCCAGAAGACAAGTAGCGCATAGCGGATAAAACGCATTGGCTGTTCGAGATCGCCGCCAGCGCCAACTACTGACAGGCCTTTTGAAATAAGTCCAATGCCCACAAGCGTCGCGACAAATCCAAGTGCGCGAACCCACCAGATACTTTTTGATTCAGGAATTTGCACGTACGATCCTACGATGAGTCCCATCAGGGTTCCGCAAACAGCAATCACCTGGTTTATGTGCAGTGGATCATAATTTTCTCCAGCCAGTGGATACGACGCGGGCTGCGGGCTGAAAGATCGCACAAGGAGTGCTACTCCAATCATTAGAAACGGAAAGACCAGGAGAGCCGCATGCTGCAGCGGGTTTGTAAGAATAGAATCAATTCGCTTTTCGAGCGCTATGTATCCGGCCAGAATCAAACCACCAATCAACCAGCCCAGGAGTACATCCTGTACAAAGTGCATTCCCAGATAAATCCGCGAAAAGCTGATACCAAACGCAACTACCCCGGCGATAACAAAGAGCAATCGCTTTCGCGCGGGAAACAGCAAACTCATGCTTACAGCCAGAACAAACCAGACTGCAATTGCATTCTGCGCATGCCCGGATGGAATTCCGTATGTATTTTCAATGGCCATGCCGCGCACATCGGCAGAAATCCAGAAAGGCCGCGGACGAGAAAATATCCATTTGAATACGCTGTTCAGGTAAGCAGAAACAGCCAGAATCACAAGCAGGCCAACGGCAGTGCGTCTGGAAACAAACCAGTAAATAATTGGAACCAGGGCAAAGTAAAATGTTTCAACACCCAGAACGCTGAATGCTTGCATAACCGGTTCGATGCTTCCCGGCAATTTTTGAGCCAATATGTTGACTGCTATTAATGAAGACTCGAGCGATTCAAACATGGTGCCCCCGGATCGGCTACCCTGGTGGGTGTGCGCCAGGATTCAAGAAAAACTTGCGTACCTCAGTGCTGTGCTGGCCATGGAAGCGTGCAAACTCAAATCATAGAGTTTCCGCTGGATGAAGCGGAGCGACGCGTCAGACATGCTCTAAGCCTGGTCCCAAACCTTGGCCGTAGCCTGCTATCAGCCCAGGATGCCCTCAACATTAAGAATTCTTCGTCCGCAGCATCGGACAAAGAGCTAATGGAAAAAGCAGACCGCACCATTGAACATACAATGATTCGATCCATTCAAAC
>JAIOPQ010000054.1 GCA_021413825.1 Spirochaetia bacterium
GGCACGCTCATAGAATGGTATGATTTCTATATTTTTGGAAGCCTTGCCACAATTATCTCCAAACGATTCTTCCCACCTGGACATGAAACAGCAGCGCTCCTTTCAACGTTAGCCGTCTTTGCAACAGGATACGTAGTTCGTCCGTTTGGTGCAATCGTGTTCGGCCGTATTGGTGATATTGTAGGTCGCAAGTACACATTCTTGCTCACCCTTCTGATTATGGGGGGCGCAACATTCGCAATCGGGCTTCTACCAGATTATTCAACCATCGGAATTCTGGCACCCCTGGCACTCGTAGCCCTGCGTCTATTACAAGGCTTAGCCCTGGGCGGCGAGTATGGCGGCGCTGCAACCTATATTGCAGAGCACAGTCCCGATGAGCGCCGCGGGTTCTTTACAAGTTTCATTCAAACAACAGCAACCCTTGGGTTGTTCCTATCGCTGGGTGTAATCCTGACTACTCGCCTAACCATGGGAGAATCTGCGTTTTCAGACTGGGGCTGGCGGATTCCATTCCTGGTTTCAATCGTGTTAATAATGATTTCCTATTATATCCGCGTGCGCATGCAGGAATCACCGTTATTCGCCCATGCAAAATCCCAGGGCAAGACAGCAACAAACCCGTTAAGAGAAAGTTTTGGAAATCCAGAAAATCTCAAGCTCGTAATTCTAGCATTGCTGGGTGCAACTGCAGGTCAGGGTGTTGTCTGGTACACCGGACAATTCTACGCCCTCTTCTACTTGCAAACAGCATTACGGATCGATCTGGTTACGACGAATATTATAATCGCCGTCGCTCTTGTAATAGGCACACCGTTCTTTGTAGTGTTCGGCCATCTTTCCGATAGAATAGGAAGGAAGCGAATCATTATGGCAGGATGTTTGATTGGCGCGCTGACGTATGTGCCGATCTATATGGCGATGCGAGCTCAGGCCGATCCAACCTCAGCACAGAACTATGAAAGCATGGAACTGGCCGTAACTGCAAAAGATGCATCGGGTGCAGATCACACCGAACGATTCGTAAATTCCGAGGCTAACCAGAGCAAGGTCAAAGATGCGCTGACGGCCGCAGCCTTGCCAGAAACAAATCCCGCGCGCGCAAAAGTTGTAATTAAGTTTGGAAATGCGCAGGGTGGAATACCATTTCAGCCAATTCTTTTAACTCTGCTCGTGTTGATTCAAGTTCTCTATGTAACCATGGTATACGGTCCAATCGCTGCATTCCTCGTTGAACTTTTTCCAACGCGGATTCGCTACACTTCGATGTCGCTGCCGTATCACATTGGAAACGGAGTGTTTGGAGGACTGGTTCCGTTTATTGCAACGGCGCTTGTGGCAAGTACTGGAAATCCGTATGCTGGACTCTTCTATCCAATCGGCATTGCACTCATGTCTTTCATTGTGGGATCGCTCTTCGTGCGTGATACCAGGAACGTGAAGCTCTGGGGCGATGGGGCAACGGTTTAGCGTCTAGTTTCGAAGAGCGTGTTTGAAAATTTCAATGCCCTCTTCTACTGCGGCCGCCTGCGCACCGCGATCGCTTACCATGCTGCCCATATCCAGCACAATTAGTCCATACATCCAGGCCCACATGGTGCGTGCCAGGCCGCGCCTATTTCTACCTCGGATAGCCCCGCTTCTGATTCCACCGCGAATTGTCTCAAGAAAAACACGATAGCTGGTGGGCAGGTGAGGGAAAACCTTTCTGTACATTTTACCAATGTCCATGTTGAACATGATTTTGTGGAGTTCGCGGTTCTCTGTGGCAAACTGCCAGTAGGTTTTAGCAATATTGTGCAACTGAACAAAAACGTCAGTGGATGTTTCCTGGGCCTTCCTTAGATCCGACGTTAGCTGGCGTTCACCCAGGGCAATTAGTTCGCGGATGATTTCTTCGCGATTCTGAAAATGAGCATATGGACTTGCAACGCTACAGCCCAATTGCATTGCGATTCTACGCATGCTCAGGGCATCCAGACCTTCAGATTTGAGAATAAAGAATGAGGCTTCTAAAATCTCGCCGCGGCTCAGGCTATTTCTGCCGCGACGAGGTTGAATAGTAACAGGTTTACGTTTTTTAAGCGGCAATCGTTTTAGTGACATCCGTCCAGACCGGTACGTTGTCATTCTTACGGATGATCCTAAAAAGCAGAAGCACTTTAATCACCTGGTATGCAAGATCGACTTCAAACCATTTCTGGGCCAGGTTGGCAGAAGTCGGATTAGCATGGTGATTGTTCTGATACAGCTCACCCCAGGTAATGAAATCGATTGGCAAAGTGTTACGAGAATGGTCTTCATTTTTGTAATTCACATAGCCGTACTTATGCCCGCACCAGTTCACAATTGCTCCATGAATAGGTCCCATTAACCAATGAACCGGAAGTAAGAAATACCAACCCCATTGCCCTTCTGGAACAAACGCATAGTAAAAGAAGAAGTAGAGTGAGCCAAATGCAATTCTGAACACCCAGGATTGCCCCAGACGATCGACTGAATCCCAGCGGGGGATATCACGGGTAAATCCGGCGGGCGCTTCTACGCGATCATACGCATAGTCATCGTATGTGTGTTTTGTTTTCAACATCATCTTAAGCGCGTTCGGATGAAAGCTTGGTGAATGCGGATCCTTTTCTGTATCGCTGAATGCATGGTGCAGCCTGTGCAGGACTGCGTATCCGTATGGATTCAGGTAGGATGGGCCCTGAGCAATTACGGTAAACAGGTGAAAAAACTTCTCCCAGAACGGACTCATGCGAAACATTCCATGCGCCGCATAGCGATGCAGGAAAAACGTCTGGGCAAAGATTGAAAGAACCCAGTGTGCTACAAAGAAAGCCAGAATGATGGTCATAGACTCCTCCAGTTCGGAATTGATCCTGAACTGCGACCATCATATCTAACACCGTTAAATACGTCAATACCTTTAACTAACAACGTTAGATATAAACATAAAAAATCCGTTCCCTGGCCTTGTTAGAAATCGAACGAAGGCAAATCGAAACCACAGACGAAACCTATTGACTTTTGATTCTGACCCAGTTTACTGTTTGAGTGAACCTCATTTCCCCTGGCACATTGAAAACTCTGCGCAGGTTACCTTCTAAAGTCCTGGGATTGTTGTTCCTTCTAGGTCTTGCTGGCATCTTAAACTGCGAGAAAGACCTGCCCAAGGCCGCCACCAAGAAAAGCGAATTCGCCTACCTGCTTCAAATTGATGGCGCCATCACGCCGGCCAGTCTTGAGCAGCTTGACGATGCACTTACTATGGCAGAGAACGATCAGGCCCGTGCTTTAATCCTGAACCTTGACACGCCTGGCGGACTTGCAACCTCCATGGATTCAATGATTCGTCGGATACTGTCTTCCCCTGTTCCAGTGCTTACATTCGTTGGCCCTCCAGGAGCATCCTGCGGGTCGGCCGGCGTTTACATTTTATATGCTTCGCACCTGGCTGCAATGGCGCCCGGAACAAATATTGGGTCTGCAACTCCTGTGATGATTGGTGGCGGAGAAACGCCAGCTGTAAAATCAGATCAGATTCCAAAAGAAGCGGGTGCAGACGATCAGATAAATCTAAAGCGAAAGCAAATCCACCATGCTCTAGCACAGATCAAATCTTTGGCGGAATATCATGGAAGAAACTCAGACTTTGGGCAGCGGACAGTATCTGAAGCGGCTAACGTTACTTCAAGCGAAGCATTGAGCCTTGGTGCAATCGAAATGATTGTTGGAACGCCGGAAGAATTGCTCCAGAAGGCCAACGGGCGTCGCGTGCGCATGGCAAACGGCTATGAGACGTTGAACCTGGAGAACGTCCAGATCAAACGGATTGAAACGGGATTTCGGGCAAGATTCCTTTCTCTTCTCGCAAACCCGGCCCTTGCCTCCATCTTGATGATGCTTGGAATTCTTGGAATTATGGCAGAAATTCAATATCCAGGTACAATTTTTCCTGGAGTAATCGGAGGCATCTGTTTAATCCTTGGGTTGTATGCGCTCCAAACATTGCCTGTGAATTATGCCGGCGTTGGTTTACTCCTGCTCGGAATTATACTCATGATCCTTGAGATCAAAGTCATTAGTCATGGAATGCTTGCAGTATCGGGTATAATTTGCTTTGCATTGGGGGCAGTGTTGCTTGTTCGATCAGGTGGAATCGTAGAAAAGACAACCATCGCGCTACTTGCAGGAACGGGCATTGCAATTGGTTCAACCATAGCTGCAATCATCTACGTTGCTAGAAAATCGCAGCAAAGTAAGGTCGTAAGCGGTGCTGAACAACTTTTAAGCGAGATTGGTTTTGTGACAACTGACGTCACTCCGCAGGGTGGCCAGATTCGCTTACACAGCGAAATCTGGTCGGCCAGATCGGAAACAGGCACAATTCTCAAAGGCCAGGAGGTTCAGGTAGTTTCAAGAAGTGGGCTATTGCTCACGGTTAAGCCAAAATAATTTTCAAGAAAATGGATTTTCCAGATATGCGTATTCTGCGAAAACCGTTAGCTTGCCAGTCGAATAACAATAGAGGAACCGTATGTCACCAATCGTATTTGCACCACTAATTTTCTTAGTAATCTTTCTTATCAGTTCATCTATCAAGGTCATGCGCGAATATGAACGAGCCGTTGTTTTCAGACTGGGCCGCTTTCATCGCGTAAAAGGCCCGGGATTAATCATGCTAATCCCGGTCGTGGATAAGATGGTGAAAGTGGGTATGCGTACGGTCGCAATGGATGTTCCACCTCAGGATGTAATCACAAAGGATAACGTCTCAATCAAGGTCAATGCAGTTATCTATTTTCGCGTTGTGGATCCGGCTCTGGCCATCATTCAAATTGAAGACTTTCTCTATGCCACATCGCAGTTGGGACAAACTACTTTGCGAAGCATTATGGGAGAATCGGAACTGGATGAAATTCTCTCTGAGCGTGAGAAGCTTAACGCAGAACTTCAATCAATCCTGGACAAGCAAACGGATGCATGGGGCATAAAGGTCTCCATCGTGGAAGTTAAGCACATTGATCTGCCAGAGCAAATGCAACGTGCAATGGCCAAGCAAGCAGAAGCAGAGCGTCTGCGCCGCGCAAAAATCATCTCAGCTGAAGGTGAATTCCAGGCTTCCCAGAAACTTGCGGATGCTGCAGCAGTAATTGAACAACACCCCTCTGCAATGCAACTGCGGTTTCTACAAACGCTCGTAGAAGTTGCTGCTGACAAAAATTCCACCATAGTATTTCCAGTGCCTGTGGATTTGATTGGTCAGTTACTTGAACGATTCAAGAAGTAGACTTCGAGGCATGCGCCCGGACGTGAGGTAGCACCTTGAACTACCTGGCGCACCTATTTCTTTCCGGTGCAGATGAAGAAATCATGATCGGAAACTTCATCGCTGATTCAGTTCGCGGAAGCGAACTGGCAAGCTTTCCTCCGGGAGTGCAAAAAGGCATTACTCTCCATCGCCAAATTGATTCCTACACAGACCGTCATCCTGTAGTTACGGAAAGCAAGAACAGGCTGCGCCCGGAATTCGGAAAGTGGCCTCCTGTTATTGTTGATGTTTTCTACGATCACTTCCTGGCCGCAGGTTGGAACAAATACAGCGATGAGCCTCTGAAAGGCTACTCCAAGCGTGTATACAAAATATTAAAGCAGCATAAGGCAATCCTGCCCGAACGCGTACGTGGGTTCTTACCGTATATGATCTATGGGAATTGGCTTGTTGGGTATAGCAAACTATCAGGAATCGAACAAACACTGCGAGGAATGTCCAATCGTTCCCGATTCAACCCGCAGATGCACCGCGCCGTAAGCGTACTTCGCGCCCAGTATGATGGTTTCCAGGACGAATTTGAACGGTTTTTTGTAGATCTGCGAAAACTGGTTGAGACAAAATCACATGAAGACGTTTAGCACAGACAAGTTAATCAGGTTTCAACACTGCGATCCAGGCGGTATCGTTTTCACTCCACAATACTTTAACTTGTTTACGGAAGTAATTGAAGATTGGTTTGCAAATGGCTTGAATTTCAGTTTTTCCCAAATGGTTGTGAAGAATCGTCAAGGAATTCCCGCCATGAAAATCGTTGCAAAATTCATGAAACCATCCTTCCTGGGGGATGTACTGCTTTACCACCTCACCGTTAAGCGACTTAGAAAGTCTTCTGTTCTGATCAACATTGTGGCATCATCCGGACCAGAAAAACGATGCTCTGCAAATTTTCTATTGGGGTTCTCAGAAATATCCCAGATTGGGCTAACTGAGTGGCCTCGAGACCTGTACAAGCGGATGATGGAATATTCAAAGGAAAGTGATTGAAGGTTACGGAACGCGGGCTTTAAGCCAGACCCCAACACTGGTCGTTCCTAGGACGTTAGACGACAAATGTCCTGTAAAAAAATCTTTGCGAAGCGAATGTTAATTTCGAAGGTCGCCTGGTCTTAAAGGATTGACCTCCAGGCTACACAGAACCTGGATTGCGCATGCGAATCGAGAAAAGGAACGTCCTGCCGCTGTTGGCATTCTGCGCGCTCCAGGCATGTTCTGGGCAACAAAAAATAAATTCAACTCAACCTCCCTGCAAGGCCCCTGTGCCAGATGCGTACTGGCAGGTTGCGTCAGCAGACTCGCAAGGTTTTAGCGAGACCAGGCTATGCGAAAGTCTGACTGCCGTTGCTCGGAGTTCAGACAATGTTCACAGCGTTCTCGTAGAAAGGCATGGCAGGATAGTCGGCGAAGTGTACAGAACCGGAAAAGATCGCACGCTAATGGACAGCACCTTCTGGCCGTTTGCAACAACAACCGCGTTCAGTGAAGCCACCCTGCACGATCAGCGATCGGTTACAAAGAGCATAGTTAGCCTGCTCATAGGCATTTCGATCGATCGGGGTCAATTGAAAACGGATCAGTTAGTTCTAGACTCGTATCCTGAACTTAAGGAGTTACAGAATGGCGGACGTGAAACAATCACAGTCAAAGATCTTTTGATGATGAGCTCCGGCCTTGATTGGGCGGAAATGGGCCACGGACCTTTGACCAGTGATGAACTTCCACTCTTATGGAAAAAGGATCCGGTCGCGTATTTTTTTGACAGAAAATTGACTTCACTTCCGGGCACAACGTTCAATTACGCTGGTGGCTCCACCATGTCCCTGGCTGACTTGCTGGTTCGCGTGAGAAAAGAATCGTTGCAACAGATTGCACAGAAAGAATTGTTCAATCCGCTTGAAATCAAGGAAGTGGATTGGGCCACCAATTTCCGTGACGTGCCCTTGCCCCATGCAGGCCTCAGGCTTAAACCCAGAGATATGTTAAAGATTGGGAGATTGCTCAATCAAAATGGCAAATGGAATGGGAAACAGATCGTGTCCGAGGCCTGGATCAAAACCTCGCTCGCACCCTTAATCAAAACTAACATCAATCTAATGTCCGTCGGAGGCGAAGACGTTTACTACGGCTATCAGTGGTGGACGGGCTCGATGGATTGGCACGGACGCAAATTGCAATGGAGTGCTGGCATTGGGAATGGCGGACAGCGGATATTCGTTGTACCTGAGCTCGATTTGACCTGCGTCATCACAAGCGGTGACTACGGCGATCGGGAAATTCAGCAGACGGTAAGCAAGATCTTCTTCAGCGTTCTGGCATCGATCAAAGAGTGAAGCAATGGGCGTATTTTCGATTGCCACATTCCACGGTCTGTGCATTTCATAATCAGTAATTATCGGAGAATAAGATGCCATCAAACCAAATGTTAGTGAGTCAGCGAATCGTTCAAGTATGCCTCTTTTTAGTCGGTGCTATTTGCATTCTGGGTGGCACGTTGCAAATGTATCTGGGTGAACCGGATGTCTCACCGCGTCTGGATAATGTCCATCGATTCATGGCCGGAGTATATTTCTCCAGTGGATTGATTAATTTTTGGGCGGCATCTACGATTCGCAAGCAGGACACGCTCGTCTACCTCCTCGCTTTTGGCGTTCTAATGGCCGGAATCGGTCGGCTCATTTCCATAAGCAAAGTGGGCCTACCCGAACCTGCGGGCCTATGGTTAGGCTACCTGATCCCGGAGCTGTGCATACCAGTCATAATTGCCGTGGCTCACACAATCACAAGTCGCAGGCTGAAAGCAGGCACATGAACGTTATGCGACATATGGCCAGACATGCGTAAGAAAGGCCTGATCGCCATGGCGGTATCGTTTCTCTTTGGAGTTACAGAGACAATCCTTGCAGTATCCATCGCGTTTGCGCCTGGGTTTGACTACGAAATCCCGGTTTTTCTGGCCGGCACGTTCATTGCAGTTTATGCTTGCATGCTATTATTTGCAAAGATGGCCAGGGCGACCTACATGGTGCGATTGTGGCATGTAGTCCTGGTTTATATCCTGGGCGTTTGTGGCACAGTTAGCGTAGCGTATGCCGTAGCCCAGGACGCAGAGCCGGGAATCGAATCAAGCCTGCGCTTTTTCTATTCTGGCATGGGTTTCGCGTACGTCTTTCCTGTTGTATTGCTCTTACTTTACGATCGCATTCTTGTGGGGCGTCAGCCTGAACCTCATACACCTGGGGCAGCAATCACATAACGGTACTTAGCCTGAGCCGCGCGCTTGTTCTGTTCGTTAAAGAAATCGCAAACAAAGTTCAACTGATTCCCTTTTTTTGAAACGAGTCTGGCTTTTGCACGCACAGTTTCGCGTTGAATCGGACGCAGGTATCGAATCGACGCATCCATAGTGAGCGTTACATCGCCGGCCCGCTCAACATAGAAGAAACACATGATGGCCGTAAGGGTGTCTCCTACCGTAAAATAACAACCACCGTGCATGAGGCCGTGCAAGGCCCGGTTGCTCTGCGCAAATGGAATATCTGCCTCGCCGATTTCGCCTGTGAGTTTGGTTACTTTCATATTTGTCGCACCGGGATGACACTGATCAATCAGGTGCTGCGCCTGCTCTTCAAATGTTCCGTCCTTTTTGAAGGTAAACAGATCAGCCGGTACGATCTGGTATAATAGCTCTGTCAATGTCATGAGACTCTCCTGTATGGCCTGATTCCCCTGAATTCCCGCCTTAGCCCAGTTCCAGAAAACAGACAGAACTGTCTACTCGCTTGAAAAGGGCCCCGAGGAAAAATAAAATTTGACAGGAGGCGGCTCGCTTCATATATCACCATTTAGTTATGAAACCTTCCGGTTATGGACTCATGGTTCGAGGTAAATCCGCTGATCTGGACGCCACGTTCGCTGCCCTTGCAGATCCTACACGCAGGGCAATCCTTGCACGCCTGGCAAAGGGTGATGCCTCGGTGACAGAGATTATGACACCGTTCAAGATCAGTCAGCCAGCAATTTCCAAGCATCTTAAGATACTGGAGCGGGCTGGCCTTGTTTCGCGTGGTAGATCCGCACAGAGAAGGCCCAGGCGTCTTGATGCGCGTCCATTAGCCCAGGTCACGGCCTGGCTGGAAGAGTACCGCCAGTTCTGGGAGCGAAGGTTTCAGGAACTTGATGCTCTGCTCGGAGAATTGAAAACTGAATTACCAAAACCCGGAACAAAGAAGGAGAAGAAACATGATTGAGCCACTCACAATGACTACACCATCCGATCGAGAAATCGCATGGACCAGGAAACTGGACGCACCAAGAGATCTGGTTTTCGAAACACTTACAAAACCTGAACTGCTCCGGCGATGGTTGCTTGGTCCGGATGGCTGGACAATGCCAGTATGCGAAGTTGATCTGCGCGTTGGCGGCAAATTCCGTTACGTCTGGCAGCACAAGGAACGCGGGGAGATGGGGATGCAAGGCGTTTACAAGGAAATCGTTCGTCCGGAGAAACTGGTTCACACTGAAGTATTCGATGATCCCTGGTATCCAGGCGAAGCGCGAGCACAGAAATGAAAGTAGAAGCAAAACAAAAAATCACGCCGTTTCTCTGGTTCAATTCGCAAGCGGAGGAAGCAATGAACTTCTATACTTCAGTCTTCAAGAATGCAGCAATCAAACATACGTCGCGCTATGGTGAAGGAATGCCGCTTCCCAAAGGGACCCTGATGGCTGGAACACTTGAGATCGAGGGGCAGGATTTCTATCTGTTAAACGGAGGGCCGCCGTATTCTTTTACTCCGGCAATTTCTTTTCTGGTGAATTGCGAAACGCAAGATGAAGTGGATCATCTCTGGGGCAAACTTACGGATGGTGGCTCGGAACAACCGTGTGGTTGGCTAAAGGACAAGTTCGGTCTTTCCTGGCAGATCATTCCGTCTACACTTGGGAAACTGATGGGCGACAAAAATCCCGTTAAGGCACAAAACGTAATGCAGGCCATGTTCAAGATGTGCAAGATTGACATTAAAACCCTTCAAGAAGCATACGACAAGGCATGACTGTTCAGAAAAGGAGCACCGCGAAACCCGCCGGTGCTCGGCCCGAAGACAAGCCACGCGATGTGCTTACAAAACTGGCTAATCGTCTAACGTCTGGGAAAGACGCACTGCAATCTTGGGCACGGCTCATTTTATAAGGCGCAGGGATCCGGAAGACTGCTAGAAGATTTCAACAATCCTGCTAAATGATAGCGAGGACCTGATTCATAAGGCAACCGGATGGATGTTGCGCTTTGCGGGCGATATCCGTATGAAATTCCTATAAATCCGGTCGAGGAATCGGATCAAATCCTGCTCGATCTGCTGCAACCCAGGAACTTTTTAGCAAATACCCATGAACGATTTAAACATAACCTTACGCGTCCGTTACTCTGAGGTGGATTCGCAGGGAATCGTATTCAACGCAAATTATCTCAACTACTGCGATATTGCAGTCACCGAGTACTTTCGCGGAATGGGTAAGCCTTACAACGAATTTCTCCAAACTCATTCAATGGATTTCCATGTTATAAAGGCAACTGTTGAATATTCCAGACCGGCGCGATTTGACGATATCCTGATTCTGAAAATTCAGGGGGAATATGCCGGCCCGCGAATTTTCTGGAACATCGAAATGACCCGCCAGGACGATACCATTTGTGTTGCGGAATTAGTGTATGCTGCAATCGATACTGGAAACGGTCGTGTCCGGCGCCTTAGCCCGGAAATTGCCGACGCTCTAAAGCTCAAACTACAAACATGAGGATTTTATGACTGTCGCCATTGTTGCCGCAATCTTTTGCGCAATTACATGCGGTGCGATTGCACTCTTGCATGCTTACTGGGCTCTAGGTGGACGGATTGGAAAATTCGCGGCACTGCCGGAGCAGGACGGGAAACCTGTGTTCCTTCCGTCAAAATTCGCAACGTGGTTGGTTGCAATTGCTCTGGCGTTCGCCTCTTTAGTTGCATTGCGAGCCGGAGATTTGATTTACTCATCGTTTCTGAATTCGCGCATTTCACACTGGTTCTGTCTGGGCATGGCAATCATATTCCTGCTTCGCGCAATCGGAGATTTTAAACTGGTCGGATTCGGGAAAAAGGTTCGCGGCACACAATTTGCCAGGCAGGACACATTGTATTATTCTCCGCTCTGCGTTTTGCTGAGCCTGGGATTTTTCGCAGTCGGCTTTAGTTGAACTTAAATATGCGCTGGTGGATCATAGCATTTGCTACTGTATCATTGAGCTTTCTGTGCGGTTGCCTTGTATGGGCCGTTATGGCTGGCAAGATTTCGATCAATTCACCCTCGGCGGATGCATTTCCAGTCAGAGGAATAGACGTTTCGCGCTACCAGGGGCAGATTGATTGGACCAGAGTTAAGAAAGCCGGAATCCGTTTCGCTTACATGAAGGCCACGGAGGGTGGTGACTACCGTGATCCTCTCTTTGCTCAAAACTGGCTGGGGACAGAACACGTTGGAATTCCGCATGGAGCGTACCATTTTTTTACTCTGTGCAAATCAGGGAAAATCCAGGCTGAGAATTTTATTAAGACAGTTCCCCTTGAAACGAGGATGCTTCCGCCCGTGCTCGACCTGGAGTTCACTGGAACCTGTGAGCAGGGACCTGCAATTGCAGATGTAAAGAGTGAAGTAAATGACTATCTAGAGCTTGTGGAACAATGGGGTGGTCAGCGCGTAATACTATATATTACATATGATTTTTATTCTACGCATCTTGCCCCGGACTATACGGATCATCCAATCTGGATTAGGGATATTATTTTCTCACCGCGCAAACCATTCAAAGATACATTCACAATATGGCAGTTCTCTAACCTGGGGCGTGTGAATGGAATTGGTTCAGCGGTGGACTTGAATGTTTTTAACGGGTCGGAGCAAGAATTTGAACAGTGGCTATCCATAAGGAAGAAACAGTAACGATTATCAAATCGCTATTTCTCTTCCATGGCCAGGGATTGCGCGGACTTGCCTTCTATCAGATACTCCTGAACAAACTGCTTCACCTGATCTTCATTTTCAATCTTGAACCATTTAGCATCCGGATACACAACCACAGAAGGCCCCTCTTCGCAACGATCCAGGCATCCTGACATGTTCACACGAATCTTGCGTGATGGGCATGAAGTCTTAACCAGATCTTTCATTGAATTGCGCAAGGCTGTTGCGTTTTTCAAACCACAAGAAGGCCTGGGTGCAAATGGATCTCGTTTATTCTCGCAGACGAATATGTGTTTCTCGTACATTAACCGTAGAGTCTGCGTAAAATGCGCGCAGTCAACAACGATTCCATACGGATTCCGGTTTCATCAACATCGAGTACCACTACACCAGCCTTGCTGAGTTCAAAGGGCAGGGTTTCCACACGGAGCATAAATGCAGCAAGCTGCGTTAGGTTGGGTTCGTGTCCCACAATCGCTATGGTTTCGCCCGTTGCTTTACGAATCAATTCATCCATTGCGGGGAAATCGGCCTGGTTGGGGCTGAGGAGTGTCGATTCGGCAAAGGTAGCAGAATCGTAGAATCGCTTAAGGATCCGCCCGGTTTGCCTGGCGCGAACTGCCGGTGACACATATACCAGGTCGATCGAGGGATAAATTCGCCGCAATCCGTGAAATGCCCGGCGGGCCCGTTTCTTTCCTTTTTCTGTTAGTGGGCGTAGCAAGTCGTCCCCTGGAAAATCCTCGCGATCGGCGGCGATTGCATGTCTGATAAATAGAATCTTCATGGGCCTAAAGAGCAACAGACAGAGCGGCCGGGGAGCCGATTTCAGAATTAATCGTTACAAACCTGTGTTTTCTTTTCCTTCCTGGCTCAGAACAAAAAGAATTGGAAATAAACTGTCCAGCCAGTTCCTGGAAAGATGCAGTTTTGCTCTACCTGCGGAAAACCTGTAGTGCTCAAAATCCCTCCGGGCGATAGCCTTCCCCGCCATGTATGCGAAGGGTGTGGAACCATTCATTATCAGAACCCCAGGCTCGTTGTAGGTTGCTTGCCCGTCTGGAACGGAGAGATATTGATCTGTAAGCGAGCGATCGAACCGGCCTATGGGAAATGGACTCTGCCCGCTGGATTTATGGAAAATGGGGAGGACCTGGCGGCCGGAGCCATGCGTGAAACGCGCGAAGAGGCCAATGCTGAAGTCCGGATTCGTCACCTTCATTCTGTTTATAGTATTCCTCACATCCATCAGGTGCATGTGTTTTTCCTTGCAGATTTAATCGACGGCCAATTTGGTTCCGGACCGGAAAGCCTTGAAGTTAAGCTGGTAAACCCTGCGGATATTCCGTGGCGGGAAATTGCATTTGGTTCAGTCCGATTTGCTCTTGAAAGGTATCTGGCTGATCCCACCTCGACGTGCGCTCATATTGACTCTTTCAAACGACTTTAAATTTTCTTTAATTTTAGCCCGACTGCCTGAAGCGAGAGGAATTCTGTTTGCACGTTTGCTGCTGCATCAACGTCTAATGCACATCCTGGAGGTTCCATGAGAACAATCACAAATAAGACAACAGTCCTGATCGCAACCGTTGCACTTGCGGCAGGCTTTACCCTGGGCACGCTCAATGCAGAAAATCAGCCCAACATGGTAGCAGCCCTTGGCCACCTGAATGCTGCTCTAACATCGTTGAAGAAGGCTACTGCAGATAAGGGCGGCCATCGCGTAAAAGCGATCCAGCTTACTAACGACGCAATTGCTGCGGTAAAAGCGGGAATTGCAGCGGACAACGCAAAGTAAACCGATACGGGAGAGGATATCCTCTCCCGTCCCTGACGAAAGGCAGGAGTTACATGTATGGCGCCTGGAATTGCGGGAATGTTTTGGGGAATAAGAAACCCTGCCCCGGAGTTTGAAACCTCACAGGACAGAATGCAAACGCGATACGTTACTTCTTGGAAGCTTTGAGTTCGCTCTGGCGTGCAAGTAGTTCTTTTGCGTACTTGCTATTGAGACCTTTCATATGTTCCTGGGTCTTCTTGATTGCGCCTTCCACTTCCTGGAGGGACATGCGGTTAACTTTTTTGTTCTTATTTTCTTCTTTGGTTTCTTCTGACATGATTTAGGCCTGAACCGCCAGAAAATCTACAGGATCAGGCCGGACAAGTATTAATTCCTGAGCCGGCTGAGCTTGTGATCTAGAGATTTATTTGCCATTCATTCTTACGGTTACGCTTGTCGTAGTAAGAAGCGATTAGCATGTCCATGCTGTAAAGTGCGGTGCGCAGGTTCAGGTAGATCAAGCGCAGAGCACGCAGTTGAATCTCAGGCGATGTGGCTTCCAGGGTGATTGCTGGCTGGCCTGCACGCGGCATTTGAAAGTTGTGGCGATGAGTTTCCAGTTCAACCATTTGAACGTTGGGATAGTACAGGCGCATGAGCTTGCGAGTCCACTGATCTGGATGATATACGTTTCTTGTCATGCTATCCATAACAAGACACGTCAGATGCGCCGAGCCATCCTGGCTTGCACCATAGGTTAGACTCAGAACTTTCTTGGAGTTTACGTAGTCGCCTTCGCGCCATGCTCCGGGCACATCTTCCAGAATGATTTCTTGATAAAACTGTAGTTTAGGGTACAGCTGAACCAGACCAACCGTTCCATTTCTTCACGGTATTGCTTTTCCTGCGGATTGTTCCCCATTGCGTTTTCAGACATTATAGGTCTGCCATCAGATGGAACCTGGGCATTTCTGGTTTCGGCGTTGATGCAACGACGAAGCTTGTCATCTGCTTCCTTGGTTTGATCTGGTGCTGGCTGTGTCTGAGGCTGCTGTGCGAACACAGCGGCGAACGCCAGTAATACGAATGAAGATAAAATAAGCGCCCGCTTCATAAAGAGTACTCCCGATGTGAATCTCGGATAGGAACCATCACAAAAAAAACCCTATTCTAAAAATTTACAACCTTTATAAGAAAAAATGATCAATTCCCGGCCGGTCTCGGATTGCAGAGACGAAGCACAGTACGGTATAGATTTGCGACATAAAGTGCGCTTTGATCTGGATTGAGTCCGCAAGGAACTAAAAGAATCGCAACCACGCAGTTATCGATTGATTTCTTTAGGTAATTTGGACTATCCAACTCACCGGGAACAATATAATCCTGGCCATACATTGCTGCATTTGAATTCTCCGGACATTTTCCAATGCTGAGGATCATTGCCGCGCGAAGGTCTGCCATGGCCTGGCTGCGGGAGATAACCTCTTCGCCTTCGAAGAGTGAAACACCATCCGAGCCCATCCATGCACAAGATGTCAGAGACAGTATGAAGATGAGCAAAAGCCTCTGCATATCCCAGACTCCTGAGCGCAGGGTAGAAGGCCACAAATTTACAAAATTCTGCTTTATGACCTGCCCTCCCAAAACGATTTCAGTTGAAACGCATGAGTAAGAGCAAACCAGCAGCAAAGAAAGGGGCTTCGGCTAAAAAGGCCGTCAAAGCAAAGAAGACAGTCGCCGCAAAGCCGGCGTCAAAGAAATCACCTGCTACAAAGAAGGTGAGCGTGTCCAAGGAATCCGCCGTGACCAATTCAAACGAGGTGTGGACTGCTGCGCGAATTCGTGAGCTCTGGAAGGATTTCTTCAAATCCAAGGGTCATCTGATCACTCCTTCGGCCAGTCTCATGCCATCAGGAGATCCAACTCTACTTTTTACAACAGCAGGCATGGTTCCATTCAAAGCATATTTTGCCGGCACAGAAAAACCACCTGCAACGCGTATTGCAACCATTCAAAAATGCCTCCGGACTACGGATCTTGAAAGTGTGGGCCGCACAGAACGTCATTGTACATTTTTTGAAATGCTTGGAAACTTTAGCTTTGGCGATTACTTCAAACGCGAATCAATTCACTGGGCTTACGAATTCTCGCTTAAACACCTGAAACTCGATCCTGAAAAAATCTATGTAACCGTTTACCAGGATGACGACGAAGCAGAGGAAATCTGGCATAAAGAAGTTGGCGTTCCTATGTCACGCATTCGCAGACTTGGAAAAGATGCAAACTGGTGGGGCCCTGCTGGAGATTCAGGCGCATGCGGCCCTTGTTCAGAATTGTATCTGGATCGAGGCGAAGGTCGTTGCAATCAGGATCCGGCTAATTGCGGTCCGGGCTGCGCATGCGATCGATTCATGGAATACTGGAACCTGGTATTCAATCAATTCTACCAGGACAAATCTGGAAAACTTCATCCACTTCCGCAGACTGGAATCGATACGGGTGCTGGTCTCGAGCGAATCACAATGCTCAAGATGGAAGAGAACAGCGTATACGATACGGATGAAATGCGCCAGATCCTGCATTATATAGAAGGACTTACAGAAGAACTCCGCGAAGACAAGACACGAGTCACATATGATCCTAAGCGATCTGACGCACCTGCGTTCCGTGTTTTAACCGATCATGCGCGCGCCTCTACGTTTGCTCTGGCAGATGGAATCTTTCCTGACAACACAGGTCGTGGCTACGTTATACGACGAATCATCCGTCGGGCCCTTTTATTCTCGAGAGAACTTGGAATTAGAACTGCAATCCTCTATCGCATGGTTCCAGAAATTGTGAGAATCTATGGAACGGCGTATCCAGAAGTCAAAGAACGCGCAGCAGAAATAGAAAAAACAATACGCTCAGAAGAAGAACGATTCCTTCGCACTCTTGAACAGGGAATCGCACGCTTTGACGAGTACATGACCCTTGCCAAAAAACAGGGTCAGAAGCAATTCGCAGGCATTGACGCATTCAGACTCTACGATACTTACGGATTCCCGCTTGAGATGACGGTAGAACTTGCAGAAAAACAGGGCATGCCTGTGGATCTTGCGGGATTTGAAGCCGGAATGAAAGAACAAAAAGAGCGGGCATCTAAAGCTGCTGCTTTCAAAGACTGGAATTTTCCTGCCGGCTTTGAATCACCCGGAGTATCAAAATTCCTGGGATACAATAACAACCAGGCAAAATCAAAAATCCAGGCGATCCTGCAATTGGACGGTGACACCACTTCTCTTGCGTCTGTAAAAGCTCCTACGACCGGTTCAGTGATTCTAGTATTGGAGGAAACTCCGTTTTATCCGGAGGGTGGCGGACAGGTAGGCGATACAGGTCAGATCATTTCTGGAAATAGTGTTTTTGTAGTTCATGATACAAAGAAAAAGCAGGGATTGATTCTGCACATTGGCGAATTGACAGAAGGCGAACTGAAAATCGGCCAGAGCGTAGAATCTCAGATCGACGTAGAACGCAGAGAGGCCCTCACCCATCATCATAGCGCAACGCACCTGCTGAACAAGTCACTTCGCGATTTGCTCGGAACTCATATCTTACAAACTGGTTCGCTTGTAGCACCGGATTATTTGAGATTTGATTTTTCGCATGGAGAAAAAATCCCGGCGGATCAACTCCGCAAAGTAGAAGCCCACGTAAACGAATCGATTGCAAAAGGGGCAAACGTAGAAGCAAAAGTAATGTCAATCGACGAGGCCAAAAAGGCTGGAGCCCTTGCAACGTTTGGTGAAAAATACGGAACAGAAGTTCGCGTACTCTCAATGGGAAATGATGGATCGCTATCGCGGGAACTCTGCGGCGGCTGCCACGTTTCAAACACAGGCAACATTCAATATTTTCATATTCTAAAAGAAAGCAGCCCGGGAGCCGGGAATCGCCGCATTGAAGCGGTTGCAGGCCAGGCAGCCGTTCGGTATTTCAACGACGAAGTATCGCGCATAACAACTAACGTTCTGGAGCACAACCAGGCGGTCTCAAATGCAAAGCTGGACGCGGAGCTGGCTAAAGGGCTAATCGTAGAACAGAGAGCCACGGAAGATCTAAAAGTAAAGCTACTTGCAAAAGGCGCAAAGGGTGTAGAGGAACTGGTTGCAAGCCTGGAAGCGGATCGCCTTGCACTTGAAACAGCGCAAAAGGAATTTATCAAGCGTAGCAAAAAGGAAGCAGCAGCAAGCCAGGCGCTTGAAATCAAAGAAGAAGATATCGTAGAAGTAGGACAAACTCAGATTCTAAAAATGCTCTTCAAGGATGCAAGCCCGGAAGACGTTAAGCGACTCGGTGATTCTCTCAAAGAGAAGCATAGAAATTTCTGCGGACTATTTGGACTTACATCGGAACGCGGCCCCGTGCTTGTATTTATGGCAAACCGCGCTGCAGTTGATTCTGGCGCTGATTGTGGAAAGCTGATTAAGCTTGCGGCTGGAATGATTGGCGGGGGCGGAGGTGGTCGACCAGAAATGGCACAAGCCGGAGGAAAGAACTCAGAGCCTCTGCCGCAGGCGCTTGATGCAGCGTTCGCATTGCTGAAAGAAAGTCTTGAAGCCCAGGGCAGCCACAGCGCAAACTAACAACGAGGGTTGATGTATGAAAAAAATCTTAACTGGATTCCTGTTGTTGGCACTTTCAAGCCTTGCCGCGGGAGAAATTATGCTGAAGCCCCTTGATTTAAAGGGAACCGCATCGGTTTACGATGATACAGAGCCCGAACCAGGCAAACGCATAAGCATTCCAAAAGGGAAACCGCAATGGGCTTTTTCATCTGGAGAGTTGAAGGGATTCAGACAGCTTCGTGAAAAAATTGGAGACAAAGCATTCAATCAACTCATGGCGAAACACAAGTTCGCACAGCCTAAAACGGAATTCGATGGGTATCGTGGCAAAGACAAGTTACCACTGCAATACTATGTTCGTCCTGGCTCCACTACGGGCACGCAACTGCTTTTTGTTGTGAGTATGGGAGAATACCAACCAACACGATACATAGCGCATCTGGAAGGCATCTGGGAAATTCGCGGAGCCGCACTCTAGTCGCGATACATTTGTTCATGATCCAGCCGGGTCATTGCAGGCAATCAACAATCGTTGAATGGCCGCGCATAGGGCAAAGTATCACAACGCGAACCTATGCAATCCCACCATCTGGGAAACTACCGCATCGCGCGCCAGAGCATCGGTACCGGCAAATTTAGAAAAGCGGCCGATGTAGTCGCACACCTTGGCGCGATGCAAGCCCAGGATTTTGCCATGGCGCGCTTCGCAATCGGCGTACGCACCAGGAAACAGACAGAACACGATGTCCTTGCGGCTTATAACCGCGGCGATATTCTGCGCACGCATGTCTTGCGACCCACCTGGCATTTTGTTACACCCGCCGATGCTGACTGGATGATCCGTCTGAGCGCGCCGCGCATTCTGGGTTTGATGCCCGGACGACGTAAGCAGTTGAAACTGACAGATGCGGTGTTCCGAAAAAGCAATCGCATAATCGAGAAAGCGGTCACAGCCAAACCCCAAACGCGCGAAGGACTCGTAGCCTCACTTAGAGAGGCCAGGATCATCGGTATCCCGGAAATCTATTCACATCTGCTATTTCGCGCGGAGCTCGATCGCGTAATAATCAGCGGACCAATAACAGATAACCGTCCCACGTATGCCCCTTATGCGGACAGGGTTAAGAAGACCACAGCCATACCGCATGAAGAGGCGCTTGCGCGTCTCGCGGAACGTTACTTCACAAGCCACGGTCCGGCCTCAATCGAAGATTTTATCTGGTGGTCTGGGCTCAGGGTAGGCGATGCGCGGATTGCAGTCGCCTCTGTTGAAAAAAAATTCAACCGCGAAAAGATCGGCGAAACGACGTATCTGTTGCACAAGAGTGCCCGCACGGCGCCCGACTCGGTTTACCTTCTTCCTGCATTCGACGAATTCCTGATTGGCTATGCTGACCGGACAGCGGTGCTGACGGCTGGCATGTCAGCAAGGGTCGCCTCGGTGAATGGCATCTTTTACCCAACGATCGTGGCGAATGGTATTGTGATCGGAACCTGGAAACGGGAGATAAAAAAAGGGAAGCTGGTGTGTAAGCCCGAATATTTCGGGAAACCAGACCGTGTACTCAGGACGGCCGTAGACGAAAAAGGTCAGGAGCTCGCGGCTTTTTTGGGGCTGGGTTAGCTTCAAGGCACCTAGATCAAACAGAAGTTCGTTTTA
>JAIOPQ010000075.1 GCA_021413825.1 Spirochaetia bacterium
TGAAAGTATGTAATCAACCAATAAACTATGAATCCGATGTCTACTATATAGAAGTTGATCCTGAGTGCGCGCATTGTCCTATTTCGCGGTGGTTTAGCCAGTCGTCATGGATATTTCAGGGTTGTTTTTTTAGTAAATCCTGTCACAGCGTGCGGGTAACAACTGTCCAAACAGAAAATCGTTTGGGAGATTACTATGAAAACTACTGCAACAATCTTAACGGGTCTCGTTGCCCTATTGCATTTTGGATTTATGTACCTTGAGATGTTCCTCTGGCAAAGCGAATTCGGGTTGAAAACATTTGGTATGACACCGGAAGTTGCCGCCAATTCTGCCGTGCTCGCAATGAACCAGGGGCTATACAATGGACTTCTAGCCGGAGGACTTGTTTGGTCGTTTATTACAAAGAATGAGAATTCAAGACTCGTTATCCGCACGGTGATTCTGACTATGATTGTAATCGCTGGTGGGTACGGTGCGGCTACAGCAAAATTCTCAATCCTGTTTACGCAAGCATTGCCTGCTGCACTTGCGCTGCTCTTGACACGCCTCTCGAAACCAGCGTAAGGCAAGAGAAAGTATGCAGTGAACGTACAAGATGGAGGCGAGTGATGGATGAAATAAAGTCAGCTGCCTCCGATGAATCGATTCTAATTGCGCGTGCACTGAAAGGTGAAGCCAGTGCAATCGAATCCCTTGTGAGAAAATGCCAGGACCAGGTTTACAATCTGGCCCTGCGCTTTCTCTGGCATCCAGAAGATGCTGAGGACGCAACCCAGGAAATCATGATTCGTGCGATTACGCGCCTTAGCACCTTTCGTGGAGAGAGTGCTTTTACTACATGGGTATATCGAATCGCTGCAAATCACCTAATCAATATGAAGAAGTCCAGAATGGAACGCCGTGAAGTCTCATTTGAATCTGTTGGGCGTGAACTAGCCAGCGTTCAGCCGGACTTTACTGCTGAGTTTCAAAACGCTGAACTTGCCGGTCAGGTGAAAGTGGCCTGCACCCATGCAATGCTCATGTGTCTGGATCGTGACGCGCGCATTGCATTTACTCTGGGAGTCGTCTTTGAAACGACTAGCGAAGATGCAGCAACTATTCTAGGAATTACCCGCGAAGCATATCGGAAACGCCTTTCCAGAGCCCGCGAAACAATGCAGGATTTTCTGGGACAGAATTGCGGACTGATGAACACGAAGGCCCCATGCCAGTGCAGGTTTGGGGTTAAACCGTGCATGGAAAACAAATCCATTGAACCCTACGTAAACCTTATTGCTTCGCTAAAACTGGAGGGTCAATTCGCTCTGCGCCAGGAACAATTTTCAGAAGAAATCGCCGACACGGAACGACTGGCCGCAATCTATCGCGATCGCGCAGAATTTCCGGCGCCGCCAGCAATTCTAAGGCGAATTCAATCGCTTCTGATTTCCGGGCCTGTCTTTCAAAACTAATTTTTCATTGCGTGGTCAGGGACGATGTACCTGCTGAGGAATATGAAACTCATTTCGGTTTGCGTCATCACCGTTGCCATTTCGCTATCAAGTTGTGGTAGTTCATTGCCCACAGTCAAACCCAGGACGTGCGACAAAATCGAAGTTGGACCGGGTACAGAAGATATGGTGCTCGATACCATTTCAGGCAGTGGACCCAGGCTGATTATTTCGTCGCATGATCGCAGAAACTGGGCCACCACGGGCGATGTTTACGAACTGAATCTGGAAACCCAGAAGGTAAGCAAAATGACACGCGTGGGTGAACCGGCAGGCCTTGAGTTCAGACCGCAGGACCTTGACATCGTAAAGACAGAAAGCGGAAAAATACTTCTCTACGTTGGCATACACGATAATCAGCTTGAGGGTGCATACCATGCTGTACTGGTCTACTCAGTTGATAGGTCAAATTTAGTATTTCAACAAATCATTGAGGATCCAATCCTAACATCGCCTAACGGGATTCGCGCATTCCCGGATGAAACATTCTATGTAGCAATCGATCGTGAAGATCGGTCAAGCAAGGCAACTCTTTTGTTTAATTTAAAAAAAGGGTCTATTTACTTTTACGGGAAAGATAAGAAGTTTCACCTCGCATCTCCAGAGAAGATCTCCTACGCGAACAGCATCGATGTAGACGGTGAAAGACTGTTCCTCAGCGCAAGTGGAGAGAGTAAGATCTACTCATTCAAGCGCGAAGCGGACGGTAACCTCACCGACAAGCAGGTGTTTGCCGCAGTAAAGGCGGATAACGTCTGGATTAACGACGGGTATATTTATACTCAAACTCATCCCAGCACGTTTAAGATTTTCAGACACCTTAAAAGTAAGGACAACCTGGCACCGTCAGTGGTCTCAAGAATCGGGCTCAAAGATAAAACGCAGCAATATATCTATGTCGACGATGGAAGCTTCTTTGGAGCGGCTTCATCGGCGTTCAAATACAAATCGAAAATATACATGGGGCAGATTGCGGATTCAGATATTCTAAAGTGTGACGCATCGGATTTGTAAGTCGCAGCGACAGCATCGAGGAATGAGCAATGGCATTACTTACTTCGGAGTATCGGCCGCCAAAATTTCTGCGCGGATCGCATGTTGAAACAATCTTCCCCGCTCTGACACGACGCTTTCGCATCAAGTATAATCGAAGTCGCATCCCCACTAAGGATGGAGATTTTCTTGATCTCGACTGGTCGCGTGTTGGTTCGCGAAGACTCGTAATTGTCACGCATGGCCTCGAGGCCTGCAGTAAGGATCAATACATACTTGGAATGGTGCGCGCTATGAATCGTGCACATTTTGATTGTGTTGCCTGGAATCTGCGCGGCTGCAGCGGTGAACCAAACCTAAAAATCTTTACGTATCACAGCGGTGCAACCTACGACCTGGACGAGGTGGTGATGCATGCGATTGGTCTTGGTGCGTATCGTGAAATCTACCTGATAGGCTTTAGCCTTGGCGGAAACTTGACGCTCAAATTTTTAGGTGAACCCTGGAAAAGCGTCAAATCGATAAAATCCGCCGTTGCTTTCTCCGTTCCCTGCGACCTGGAAGGATGTTCGATTAGACTTTCCCAGCACGATAGCCAGATATATCTAAAACGATTCTTGCGGGCATTTCGCAGGAAAGTTAAAATGAAGGCAAAGCAATTTCCTGGGCTAGTCAACGTCGACGGTCTGAGCAAGATAAAGAACTTTGCTGAATTTGATGAACGTTTTACCGCACCTATGTTTGGTTTCAAAAGCGCGCAAGATTATTGGAAGAAAAGCAGTAGCCTTGGATTCTTGAAGAACATCAAAACTCCGTCCCTTCTGGTAAGTGCAAAGAATGATCCGTTTCTCAGCGCCAGCTGTTTTCCTGAGAAAGAAGTCAAACGCCATAAATACCTTCACGGGGAATTCCCGGAACACGGCGGCCATTGCGGTTTTAGCATGTTCGATTCAGATGGACTAAACTACGCAGAGAAGCGCGCCGTTCGATTTATTACCGAAGGTTTCTAACTACACGCCAGACCGCGCATATTAAACTTTGAAACTCGCAGTTTTACAAATGAATCCAAACCTGGGCCAGGTTCAGGAAAATATAGGGCGCGCCAGGGCCATTGTTCACAACCGCATCGGAGAGCTTCAGAACCTGGATGTGCTCGTTTTGCCAGAAATGATTTTCTCTGGGTACGTATTTAAAAGCCGCGCGGAAATCGAACCGTTCCTTGAGGATCCATCTGACAGAGAAAGTCCGTCGATTCAATTCGCAATTGATATGGCACGGTCCCTGGACGCATACGTTGCCTGCGGCTTTCCTGAACGAAGCGGAGCAAATGCGTATAACAGCCAGTTTATCGCAGCTCCTGGAGGTAGCCAGGCCCACGTTTACAGAAAACATTTTCTTTATGAAACTGACGAAGCCTGGGCCCAGGAAGGTGATGCATTCGAATCATACCAACTCGGCAGTCTTGGAAAAGCTGGCTCAGGAATCTGCATGGACTTGAATCCGTATCGCTTTCAGACTCCGTTTGAAGATTTCGAATTCGCAAATGCAATGCGCAAGGCAAACGTAGAACTGTTGCTTCTGTCGATGAACTGGATCGCCCATGAATCCTGGAATCTAAAAGAAGAACTCCTGGCCTACTGGAAACTCAGACTCTATCCGCTGCGCGGAAAATCCTGTATTGCTGCAATTGCAAATCGAACTGGAACAGAACGCGATATAAGATTTGCTGGATGCAGTTGTGTGATTGATCTGAAAAGAAACACTGTGCTTGCTTCCCTGGACGAGGAGGAAGAAGCACTTTTGGTTTGCGAGATTTGAGTAGAGCTGTCTCATTCGTCAGAATCTTCGCCCATTAAATCAGAAAGAAAAAACGCAGCCAGATCAGCACGACCTGTCATTCCAGCTTTCCCGTAGACGGACGTACTCTGATTGCGAACTGTCTTTACACTACGATTAGCCCGTCCGGCAATTTCTCGCAGCGAATACCCGCGAATCAACCCCTCAGCCACGCGCATTTCTGTTTGAGAGAAGTTCCAGCGCGCGAACTGATCGTGCATTGCGGAGCGGAACTGATCCAGGGTATCTCGGTTACGTCTTTTGAACTCAAGGAACTCAAGCTCCGTCCGCCCACGGTCACTCTCGGAAATTTTGATAGTCCTTTCGATCTGCCTCCAAATTAGGCCAAGTAAGACAAGACAAAGCAAGATCGCCATTCCTTCAACTGCGGTATGAAGTAGTCCTGTATCACCCCAGTCGAGCGCCAGGTCTATGCATCCAAGCAAGGCAATGCTGAGGAGCAGGATGCTGAATACGATTCGGAGATTTTGTGTCAATTGATGGCCCTCGGGACGTTTGCCCTATTGAAGATGGTGAATGTTCAGGTTAAGATGAGCTCAGTTATTCATATACGGAGGTATTTATGAATCAAGCCCATTTACACTTGATCCTGGTCCATTTCCCAGTCGTCGGAAGCCTTGCAGCTCTGGCCCTTCTATTGCGCGCCTATTTCTTGCGAACAAAAGAGTCTCGTAGCCTGGCAGCATTCGTGGCTATCCTAGTCGCCGGAACCGCAGGCGCAGCATATCTAACTGGAGAGGGTGCTGAGCATCAGGTAGAGAAACTGGTGTTGGAGTCTGCGATTGAGTCCCATGAATCGGCAGCCCTTGCAGCCCTTGTGTCTGCAATGATTGCAGGTGGGTTAGGTCTCGTCGCTTTGTTGACTTTATACGTACGCCGGATGGAAGGAGTTACTGGACTTGCGCAACACGGACTCTTGTTAGCGCTGATAGTTTCGGTTGTCCTCATCGGTATTGCAAGTCAGCGAGGTGGCTCCATTCGCCATACAGAAATTGCCGGAACAAACGGCAACCAGGAGAATCCCGAAACTCGCCTCAGGGAAAAGGATGATGACTGAGCAAAGATAAACACGTTTGGTTGCCTGCGGCCGGAGTTTCATCGTGAGACTCCGGGCACCGGCGTCGCGCGTAGCCCTTTGGGCGCTCACTTGTTTTCGAAAATAGACAACTTCAAGGGCAAGCAAACGATACGCTGATCGCATAACGTTTAGAGAGATAGCACTCAAGGGATTGCCTGTCCGATACAGACAAGGATCGCGTAAATACAATCACTTCTGCTATATGCCCCTTGAAGTATTCTGTATCATCCGTCCTACTCCCAATGGTAATTTGTCCGCTATTGGTGAACGTCTGTAGATTGGTACCGCTCACCTCGGTTGCGCCGTTCAAATAGATGATTCCATTGCCGCTTGTATCATAGGTGAGTGTGGTAATGCGGTAGGGGGTTGTATTCGTTAGTGGGCTGACTCCAACAAACATTGGTAGTACATTAGACTTCAACAGTAGAAGTTGCTCACTGGCTCCGTCCAGGGCATATTCTACCCCGCCCACGCCCGGTCCCACGTTGATAAGAGCCTGGTTAACCCCGGTCGGAGCTGACGTGCCGTTTCTAAAGACTGCCAGCACAGAAAAGGTATTGGAGATGAGCTGGCTTGCGACTCCGTTCAAGCGATAGGGAGATGATCCAGGGAAATTCACCGCCGGTTTCCCATTGACCTGATTCCCTTCCACCGGGATGAGTGGTCCGGCAATTGCGGAGCCGTTTGCAGTTCTATCCGGCCAGATTGTCAGCGAATTTTGATTGAACGCATCATCAGCGCGCAGCCACAGGCCCGCGCCGGATACAGGCAACTGCTCGGTCGATGCCCCCAGCAAACTGAGAATCAAACCCTGCGCAGTAGTTGGATCGAGCGGATGTTCTTGTGGTTTAAACGAACACGCGCCGCAGCCAAGTAAAAAGCATATGATACAGACGATTTTCATGGGGGCACCTCCTATTACGAAATGACTCACAGAACATTTACTCTCAGGACGACTCCGGACAAATCAAGGGCAACTGAAAGGAACATTGATCGCATAACGTTTAGAAAGATAGCATTCGAGAAGTTGCCGGTCGGATGCGCTGATCGCCCGAGGATACGCAATTACTTCTGCTATATAACCATTGAACGTCGCAGATCCGCCGGCTCTTGCGCCCACCGCCACGGAACCCTGGGCGTCGAAAGTGAAGGACACCAGATTCAGGGCGGAAGCATCGAGCGTCCCGTTTACAAAAAGTGCACAGTTGCCGCTCGCGTCATACGTTGCAGTACCTATGTAAGGAGTTGTGAAGTTATTGAGATTGGTCACTCCCACCAGGACGCTAGCAACGCCCATATTCAGAAACTCGAGCTTGTCGGTGGGAGAGGTGCGTAGCTGAAAACCGGCGGGATCCAGGCCACCACTGAAAACCGAATTGGCCGACGAAGCGAAACGCTGGAATACGGAGAGTATCGACATTGCATTCGAGACATTCGTTTGCACGGCGAAACCCTTATAATAATTTGCACCGGAGAAAAGCACAGCGGGTTTGCCGCCCACGCCAGCCTGGGAAACCGAAGTTGCCGCACCCAGCAAAACGTTGCCCTGGGCTCGATCCGTCCAGGTCGTGGCGTTGCCGCTCGCGTCATCAGCCCTGACCCAGAACGATGCCCCCGCGACGGGGAGTTGCTCTTGCGAAGGACTCAGGAGACTCAGGAACATTCCCTGCGTAGTGGTTGGATCGAGCGGATGTTCTTGTGGCTTAAAGGAACATCCACCGCCAATCAGCAAAAAGCATATGATGCAAACAATTTTCAATCAAGACCACCCTTTGACAAATTGGTCTCCCCAGATAAACTAACGCCGCGCACGAAATCGGACGAATGAAGGACAATAGAACATTGATCGCATAACGTCAACTCCCGCGGTAGAGACGTCAAAACTTCACCCTGAACGCAATCTCAAGCGGTAGCTGATTGTGGGAGCGCCGCGAATCCGATAGCAGAGTGTTTGATCCCGGCCATTGCGAATCCATTGAACCTGATATCGGTACATCCATCGCATAGCCAGAAGATGACTCTGCCACGCTCTGTCCGGATCGACCAATCCAGTACGCATGCGCGATTTGTCCCAGGTAAATCAAGCTCAAGATTGAAACTGACTGGCTATAGTTGTGCAGCCTCGAGTGGTACTGCCCCCGCGCTTGTTTTACGAGCTCGTAATTGATTCCGGTTTGCGCAACTCCGCGCTGCGCGAATACCAAAAACCCATAGAGCGATTGACGATCATAGTTCCGGAGCGCATGCCGCTGCAAGGCATTCTGTTGTGCTGCATACGCGACTCCACCCGTGAACAATACTCCAACTTCCACAGCAGATCGCGTCGAGCCACATGCGTACTGACCCCAGCCAGGGAGCAGTGCGGAGCGCCATACGCAGCCCAGAGCAGTCGGAATTGCCGGGCCTCGGGGCGCGGTGTTCTTACGTTCCGTATTCTGTTTGTCTGCCTCAGCGCGTTTACTCTCTTCTCCGATTCGCTGCTGATTGGCAATGCGAGCGGCCTCTTGCTGTTTTTGATATTCTGCCAGACGTTCTGCTTGTTCTTTTTTTGCTTTTTCCTCGCGGATCTTCTGGTCTTGAACCCCGTACACTATGCGAGCAATATCAGTCTTCTGAATTGTCTGAACCTGGCCTGCGTTTGACCGGAACTTGATTTCGCTCTTGTTCTGATTTACGATTTCACCGTCGACTATGGCTCCGTTACGCAGGTAGACGGAATCCGCGTGCAGAAGCGATCCGGCGAAGACTGTGGCCAACATGAAAAGCCCCAGGATTCGGATTTGAGGGCCAGGTTTTTTTCTGCTACCACCACTCTTCGAGGTACGGAAGCGAATCAGGGCATCCCTGGGCAGCGTTAGCATAGTCCATTCTATACCACGGCACAACATCCTGTCGCCTCGGATTATAGAACGCGACTTGTTGCCGGGTTTCCCCCCGAAAGAAAATGTAATTCTTTACTTTTTTGCGAGTCTCCGGCCTCTCTGCTCTGTGTGCAATGCTTTGGCCAGACACATCAGGACGATGGTTATTTGCATGGGTTTACTTTCAGCGGCACAGCTGTCCGCTGAGGGAACGGCGGGGACTGAGTTTTCTGCGATTCCACATATTTCAGTTTTCGAGGATCAGTCGGCCAGGGCCACAATCGAGGAGGCTTCAAGCTTTCAATTTCACCCCATTGCCACGAGAGTCTTTGATCAGGGGTTCTCAAAATCTGCGTTCTGGCTAAAGGTCCAGGTTCCAGAACTCAAGAGCAAGGAACAACATTTCATTGTCTTTGAGTCCCTTACACTGAATCGGGCGGATTTCTATGCAGACCCGGCGACGCCAATGCCTCTTAAGGCCGGGACAATCTTTCCGCGCTCAGGCTGGGCCATACCCTGGAGTGATTACGCAACTTTTCCGGTACGTCCGGGGACTACGTATTTGATCCGTGTCCACACAAGCTCGCTTATCCTGATGCCTGTGACATTTCGTTCTGAAAGCAACCTTCGCAGTTTCACCGAACAGAGAACCTATTTGAGTGCGGCGTACGCCGGTTTTATTTGCATGCTTGCGCTGGCTGCAATCCTGGTTTACATAACGTTACGCGACATTGTCTATATCTACTACGCAGGATACATTACATTCCAAACGCTGGCCTTTGCGTCATTTTTCTCTTCTTTCTATCGATTGCTGTGGCCAGAGTCACCCTATATCCAAAATCATCTCTATTTTTTTGCTCAAGCAACAAGCCTGGCGTTAGGCGCTGCATTCTTCCGCGTTTTCATGGACCTACCGATTCGCACGCGCTATGCAAGCGCCGTAGTATTGTCAATCATTGCGCTGTCTATTATGGTTGCTGTAGGCAGCTTGTTCTCCACGCATAAAATATTTTTTTCCACTTCAGTAACCGTTCTCTATTTTCTGTGGATTCCCATTTTTCTCGCTTTGACAGTAAGGGAGCTGAGATGGGATAGGATTGACATTTGCATTTTTGGAGCCGTCTGGGGTGCCATTTACATTGCAGGGATATTGCATATGCTTATGATTGCGCGCGTTCTGCCTTACAGCAACGTATTATTTTATGGGCCCACGGTGTTGCTGCCTCTGGATGCAATCTTCTTCGTAGTGAGTCTCTACCAGAGATATCAAAAAGTAGCGCTTGCTCGTATGGTGCTTGAAGGAGAGATGAAGTCTGCTCTGGCCAGGCTCACCAGCAATTCCGAGAACCAAAACGGAGAGGTCGCAGCGAAGTATCCCAGGAGCAAATTGTCCGGGGTGGACATTAGCAAGAAGCTCGATCAACTGGACTCCATTCTGCGCGTCGAAAAAGCATACCGCGATGAGAATCTAACTCTTGCTGACCTGGCCGAAAAGCTACAGATCAGTCCGCATCAGCTTTCTGAGATATGTAACGCGCATGTCGGAACAAGCTTTCCAAAATTGTTATCGTATCATCGCGTGAATGAAGCCCTGATACTCCTCAAAGATGGTGAACTGAATATCCTGGGTGTAGCGTTTGCGGCCGGCTTCGCTTCAAAATCCGCCTTTAACATTGAATTTAAACGAGTCACAGGCATGACACCGAGCGAATACCGCGCAAAACTAAATCACGCGCCAACCGAGGAACTAAGCACAAGCGCTTGAATGGGATAATCGCATAACGTTACCGTCTTACGCGTTAGCCACCCCTTTCCAAATTATCTTATCTGCCATCAGCCAACCTTGCGGACCCTTGATACAGTCATCCAAGCGCACCCTGTACAGAACTCCATTGTGCAAAAATAGAATATCTATGTAATCCGAAGTCAATCGTCCGCCTTCATTTTCAAGTTTTGTGTCGGCGCGCACAAATAGAACGTTCGCCCAGATGATGTGTTGTTTTTCCCCATCCCGTATGACGGAGCGAAATCGCTCGGGCGGGATTTGTGTGGTGCGGCAAGAAGCCAGAAGAAATAGCGCAAAGGCAATTGCAAGCAGGCGCAGGAATGAAATCGACGATGGCATTGAGCCGTGCATCGCACGACTCGGTCTCTCAGACTTTCGCGGTAACTCTAGCTTCAAACTCTGGTCTGAATTCTTTGAGATAACTTACCATTGGCATGACTGCAGCATCTGCAAGAGCACAGATGGTTCGACCACGCATGTTATTGCAAACATCATTGATCAAATCGAGATCCTCTTTGCTTGCGTGACCTGAATATACTTTGTGAACGAGTTTTTCCAGCCAGCCTGTACCTTCGCGGCAAGGAGTACACTGACCGCATGATTCATGGTGATAGAATCGCATCAGGTTGAAGACTGATTTAACCATATCAACTTCATCGCCCAGAACTGTAATTGCACCAGAGCCCAAAAATGACCCAAGGGCCGCGATACTTTCATAATCCATTTTTGCCTGCATCACGCGATCGCCAGTTAGGAGCGGCGTACTTGAGCCACCAGGAATTACCGCCTTGATTTTCTTTCCAGGAAGGACTCCACCGCCGTGGACTTCTATGATTTCTTGCAAGGGCGTTCCCAGTGGCAGCTCATACAATCCTGGTTTATTTACATGACCAGACAGACAGAACAGTTTGAAGCCAGGGCTTTGCTCCGTTCCCCATTGCCTGTGCCAGGCCGCACCGTTCTTTAAGATTTGTCCAACGTCGCATATCGTCTCAACATTGTTGATGATTGTAGGACAACCAAACAAACCTGACACCGCAGGAAACGGTGGCTTAACTTTTGGATACCCACGATTTCCTTCTATAGAAGTGAGCATTCCGGTTTCTTCTCCACAGATGTATGCGCCAGCGCCCCGAACCAGAGTGATCTTTAAGTCGTATCCTTTTCCAAAAATGTTGGAACCCAGGAAGCCTTTCTTGCTGGCATCATCCACTGCCCTGCGCGCTACTTCATAACCCTTTATGAATTCACCGCGCAGATACAGAAACGCATGGTGCGATCCAATTGCGTATGCGGCAAGTATCATGCCTTCGATGATTTGATGTGGATCCTTTTCTATTAAATAGCGATCTTTGAATGTACCCGGCTCGGACTCGTCGCCGTTGATGGCAAGATAGATTGGTTTGCCAGTTCCGCGCGCAAGGAGACTCCATTTTTTTCCAGTTGGAAATCCAGCGCCACCCCGGCCGCGCAGGCCGGATTCGACTATAACCTTTGCAACTTCTGCAGGGTCCTGACCGATCCAGTTGCGCGCTGTTTCATATCCACCGCGCGCAAGATAGTGGTCCATGGTTTCTGAGCCAGATTCATAGATGTGTTTTGTTAGAACCGGTTCGAACGTTGACATTTCAATCCCTGGAGCCCGACCTGGCGGACTGGTATCAGAACAAATCTCCGTGCAGGGCCAGGCAAGCAGGAAATAAAAGCTCCGGCGGTCCGATGCATTCTGGTCCGGGAAGTGAAAGCGGGCCTGTCCCTCGGTCGCTAACGGTTCATGATGGCACTGGGGCCGGAGAAATCTTGATGAAACAGTTTCATCTGGGTTTTGCGGGGACGCCTGGTTTATTTCCTGGAAGAGCACGATCGGTTCTAGCCCCGGCAACTTTCAACATCTGTGCAATGGCCGTTTTGTCGTAAGCATTCGCAAGGCCAAGCGCCGTCCATCCGTCGAGATTTGCGTTGAGATCTGCTTTGTACTTGATCAGAGCCTGAACGACAACAGGACGCTCGTAGTACGTGGCAAGCATAAGCGGCGTCCAGCCACTGTGGCGCACACTTGTGTCTGCCCCTGATTTCAAATAACTAAGGGCCTCCTGGTCTTTTCCGTCATAGATAGCGGCAATCATCAGCATTCCATATTCGCGTGCCCGCTCTGCGGAAATTTGCGGTTGAGTTGGCTCCACATCCGGTGGGGTGGGTTCGATATTTGCATCGGGTTTGTTGGGATTTATGTCTGTGTTCGTGGTCGGGTTTGTGTCTGTATTTGATTTAAAGAGGCCTGCGAGTGTGCTCGCTGGCTTCCCTACAAATGAAAAATCAAATGCATAGCCTCCCCCGCGATTGGAACGATGATACCATAAGTCATTCCCTGCAACCAGTGGGTGGGCCGACTTAAACACGTCCTTTTCTCCGCCGGAAAGTGCATACGCTTCACCCAGGGTTTTGCCTGCAAACAGTTGACTCATTACGCTTTGAGCTTGCGAATCGGACCAGGCAGCGTAGTAACCGCCAAATTTTTTCTTAAAGAACGGAGCAGAATAAACGCTAATACGTCGCTTAGCCTCAGCATCCTTTATCTTTCCAATATCATCGCCTGAATTCCCTGCTGTAAAACAAGCTCCCAGATAGAATACAATTGCTCCGGGTGCTGGCTCCCAGGTATTCACGTCTTTTTCTCCAGTCCAGACTTCGTCAACTACCAGCATTCCTGCCGGCGTAATGTTTCCATTATACGATGGAGGGTCACTTGAACCAATCCCATGACCTGCGTAGAAAATAAAATGTGCACCCTTAACAGTACTGCGAATCTTTTCTGACGACGTAGGGGAATAGACCTCATCCACTTTTACACCGCGATCCCGCAGGACAGCCGCTACGCGTTTCAGATAATTGCGATAGCTAAGTGTGCTTGCACCATTTGGACCGTCGACATTGCCACCAAGCATCACAGCGCGCAAACCATCTATCTTAACAGATGCGGCGGGAAGGTCCGCTCTTACTGCGGGAGCGGGGCTGACAATCCCTACGGGTTTGGCAGGATGTTTTCTTGTCTGTGCAGAAAGTGGAAGACTGATCAATAACGAAAGGAGCAAAAACGATCTAAGCATTCACTATCCCACCTGATCGGTGGGATTTCGTCAATCGTTTGCCTCAGAGGCTTTGGGCGATAGCTTCTTCGCTCCATTCAAAAAGCTTCCGGGCCAGAACTGGATCTTCCGCCAGTGGGTTGGCCTGGGTTTCTTGCGCCTTATCGTAATAGAGACCGGAAACATTGCTTAGCCCTGGATTGGTTGCGCAGTACAAAGATGTGCGTGCACCTTCCTCATTTGAGATCATGAAAAGTGACAATGGCCAGCGAATGAACGCAGGTACTTCACGCCAAATCTCAGACGCTACAACGCCGGGATGCAATGCGTACGTAGTGACGGATGTGCCTTTCAGTTGTCGTGCCAGTTCCTTCACATGCAAAACATTCATGAGCTTGGATACGCCGTACCTATTGAAAACCGCCGGAGTCGACGCTGGTTCGCGCATCACATTCCAATCAATTCCGTTGACTCTCAGATGAGCCCGACTTGCAACGTTTACAATCCTACCCTGCTTTGCCTTGCGCAGTTCCGGAAGCAAAAGCTTTGTTAGAAGGTACGGACCCAGGTGATTGGTTCCAATTGTGATTTCAAATCCATCCGCAGTTAAACCCGGAGCACCAGCAAGACCTGCATTGTTTATCAATACATCAAGCGGCCTTGAAGCGGAAATCAAACCCGACGCAAGCAAATCATCTACTGATTTTTTAATCGATTTGAGATCTGCAAGATTCAGTTTCAGAAAATGCAAATCGTCATTCTGGTATTTGGTCGCCAATTCTGAAATGACTGGTCTTGCTTTTTCTTCCGAGCGGGCAGCCAGAATTACGCGCGCCCCCAATTTTGCGAGGCCTTCTACTGTGGATCTACCAATCCCGGCGTTTCCACCGGTCACCAGAAATGTCTGATTCATGCCTGTGCCTTTGCCTTGAATGAATTCCAGATAAGATGACATTGTCCTTGATGATGGGATTCGTGCCAGTTCAAAAGAAACATTACTTCCATTTGAGTTCGATCGGCTGCTTCATTTGCTTTTTGATTCAAGCGATCATCTGTGAGGGATTCAAAATATTTGAAGTACGGTTCGGTTGTTTGATCTAAGGCCTGACGGATTTCCAGAGACGTTGGAACAACCTGTGCTAGACTCTCACTTCCGCCTGCAAACCTGGCAACGAGATCCGGGAATAGAGGCTCTTTACCAAACACACGAACATTCAAATATCTATCCAACGTTGCAGCACAGTGCATCATCTGCCAGGCGATGTGAGCTCGGCCCTTACCAAACGGCATCATCCAGGCGAGCGCCTCCTGCGGATTCTCTGACTTCTCAATATCGGTTAACGTTACCAGCAAGCGGTTTCTTACAAACTTATGCTGAGCGATAAGAGTAGTAGCTATGCTCATTGATCTTCCCCGGTTGCTGGGTCAGAATTTGTGGCTTTATCTGATTTCTCATACTCTTTCATTGCTTTTGGCATGAATTCTTTGAGACGGCTAATGCGCGATCCATGTGAGGGATGAGTCGACATGATTTCCGGAGGTTGCCCACCGCCCATCTTTTCCATGCGCTGCCAGAAGTTGATGCTCTCGCGTGGATCATAACCGGCTCGCGCCATGTACAGTATTCCCATTTCATCTGCTTCAGTCTCATGATCCCGACTAAACGGCAGAACTATGCCGAACTTTGCACCAGCGCCAATGGCTCCCATAATCGTCTTCTGCTGTTCAGGATCTAAATCAGCGATCGATTGCTGGGCCCCATTCATGGCAGTTTGCATAATGTCGTCCTGGAACAACCTCTGCGCTCCGTGTCGCGCTGTTGCATGCGCCATCTCATGACCCATGACAGCTGCGAGACCAGCGTCGGTTCGTGTTGCGGGTAGAATTCCCGTATAAACAACTATCTTTCCGCCGGGCAAACAGAATGCGTTGAGTTCATTGCTCTTTACAACGCTGACTTCCCATTTGAAATCCTTGCCACCAGCACCGGTTGCTGCTGCAAGTCTGCGGGCTACGCGAACAACCTGATCGTGCTCTGGTCCTGATTCTACAACTTGCGATTGAGACAGAACTTCTTTGTAACCTTGCAGTCCAAGTTCGGCTTCTTGTGATTTGCTCAAAGAAACCCTGACCTCTTTGCCCGTTTCCGGATTAACTGCTTTCTCGGCAGTGAAGAATTTAAAGGCAATCAAACCAATAGCGATGATAATCGGGGCGATTGCAATGTGACGTTTTTGCATGTGACAGGAGGAGACATATACTGGTGACGATCAATCCAAAAAGCTTGTGACATCTAGTCAGGCAGAACCCTGAATCTAAACCCTTCACCATATTGCATCTAAACGGAAAGTACGGTCTACTGCGTATGTCGGGGTGAGACATATGAAGAATTTGCGGATAGCTTCTATTACTTTACTGCTTGGGCTATCTGCCTGCACAAGCAGGGACGACCAAAATTTCATGGCATTGCTGGCTCTGGCAAACGGTGAAACCAGTACCGTCCAGGGTGAGATACCGGTAGAAGTGAACATCTCCGACGTCACAGGTGATCCGTCGTTTGTGTTCGATACAACCCGTAGTATTGGTGTCTATGTTACGGTCCGCGACCCTATTTCTCCGGCCAGCGGATCGTTGGTCCAGATTCTCGAAACGTCGGGGAGTTCAACTGGCGAAGTGATTTTTCAAGCCGTTGTTTCTCCAGAAGGAAATGTCCAGGGATCGTTCACCGTTAACCAGACTGTCAACAAGGTTACCCTTCGTGTTACAATCGGTGGCCAGCTCTATACCTGGCTCATTGACATTAGTAATGTAGAAGAAATCCGCCGCTATCTTTTGGTCACAGCAGAAATTACACCGATTACCATTGTTGACTCTGACCAGGATGGAATCGCAGATACAGATGACGCGTACCCGAACGATGCAACTCGATCCGCTATCGTGCGGCTTCCTACGGATGGATACTACACAGTTGCCTATGAAGATCTATTCCCAACCCAGGGTGATGCAGATTTTAACGACTACGTTGCAGAAATTCGCTACGAAGAGGACCTCAACGCCAGCGGCCAGATTAAGAACATCCGCGGCTATGTGCGCCATGTGGCTCGAGGCGCCGGATACAGACACACTTTGCAACTAACCTTGCCTGGCGTAAACAATGCAACGTTCTCACTGAAGCGCTACGGCTTTGACGATACAACAGTTGAATCGGATTCAACCGGCGTTTTGACTGCGTTCGAGCACGTTGAATTGATGCCAAACAGTGGCACGACAATCCAATCTGACAATACGACCAAAGGACAGATTTACAAACCCGGCAAGCGTGCTGAATTTGAAGTTAGCCTTGCAACACCGGTTGCGGCTGAATCGCTCGGAACAATGCCGTTTGATCTGCATCTGAATGTAGTTAACACTGGTAAGAAAATCCATTTTGCTGGCCGCTACCTGGACGCAAACGGCAAGGATCTGTATCTGGACCCTGCAGGATTCCCATGGGCCATCCTGGTTCCGGGAACCTGGCTCTGGCCGGTTGAGACGCAAAATACGCATGTCGCGTATCCAGCCTTCAAAAGCTGGTATGAATCTGCTGGAACTACTAATCTGGACTGGTACCGCAGTCCGTTAGCCGACAAAGTCTTCCAGCGTTAATCGCTGAATTTGCCTTGCAATCAGGGCGCGCATACGGCCAACTTTCCCGCATGCGCGGCCTTCCTGAGGAAAGATATCGCTCGCTCTTTGAGCGAGCTCCCCTCGGGTTTCTGGTAACCGATCGAAATGGCAACGTAACTGCCATGAATTCAATGCTCAGAAGCCTGCTCGTGCCTGGCCGCAGAACTTCCACGCTTAACGTGCTGACAAATCTTCGGCTAAAAAAAGCAGGCATTTCCGATCATTTCAAGTATTGCATAAATCGCGCTGAACCCGTGATTTCTGAATGTGATCTAAAGACCTCCGGTGGTTACAGCGTATTTATTCAGTACTATTTGACACCGTTCCGCGATGATAAGCGACGAGTTGCCGGCGTACAGGCTGTTGTGATCAATGCCACGGCGCAGAAGGAAGCACAACGAGAGTTTCTTAATATTTACGATTATACAAATCGTCTTGTCGCAAGTCTCTCACCTCTCTTAACCCTCGATGCGCGGGGAAAAATTCAGTTTGTGAATGATTCCTTGCTCAGCACATTCAAAATCCCGCGTGAACGCGCACTGGGAAAAGATCCGGCCACCCTGCTAAAGCTTTCAATGCAAGAAAAACGACTGCTCCGTGAAAACATCAAGACCTCAGCAATTCAATCCGTGAGCGGACGAGAGTTCAAGAGTGGGAACAGAACCTTTGGATATTCCATTTTTCGATTTGGAGAAAGCTGCGGAATTATCCTGCGTGAACTCACAGAGACCAGACGTCTGGAGCGGAAAGTTGCCAGATTGCACTCGCAATTGATTCATACGCAGGAATCGGAACGTCAAAAAATCGCATCTGAGCTGCACGACGGAGTGGGTCAGACAATCCTGGCGGCCAAGATCAACCTGGTGGCCTTTCAAAAGGACCCGACCAAGTTCGAGGATCGTTTTGATGCAGGACTGGACTTGATTGATATTGCAAGCCAGGATCTCAGAGATATTTATACCAATCTTTATCCAAGCACACTCAGTGACCTTGGGCTGGCCTCGACAATCAGATGGTATGCGCGTAACGTTCTCGAAGTTCGGGGAATGCGCGTAAAACTGGATCTCGATACAGAGCTTCATTTTGACGCTGAGACTGAGATCAATTTGTTCCGGATCGTGCAGGAGGTTTTTGCCAATATACTGAAACACTCACGAGCTACCAGGGTCTCGCTTGAACTGGCCCATGGAGAACAAAACATCAGGCTGTCAATCAAGGATAACGGTGCGGGCTTCACACCCGGTGAAGCCCAGGAATCGCGCGGATTTGGACTTGAGAATATCAGGCGCAGATCGGAAGACCTCGGCGGCAGTTTATCAATTGAATCTAAACCAGGAAAAGGATCGCATTTCAGGATTGAACTTCCAGCAAAGCTCCAGGATACTGCACGCAAATGAAGCCGCTTCGAATCTATCTGGCCGATGATCACGCAATCCTTCGAGAGGGTGTCCGTATGATCCTTTCTCAGGCCCCTAACTGCGAGGTAATTGGCGAATCGGGCGATGGACAAACTGCAATGGAGCAAATTGAGAATCTAAAGCCCGACCTGGCAGTCCTGGATATCTCTTTGCCTTCCATGTCTGGCGTTGAAATTTCTAGAAGATTGCGCAAATTTCATCCGGATATGAAAATTCTCATCCTCTCGCGGCATGATAACCCGGAATACGTGGATGAATTGCTTAAACAGGGAATCCATGCCTATGTTCTCAAAGAAGATGCTGGAAGCGATCTATTAAAGGCCGTGGAAGTGATTCGCAAAGGAGAAACGTATCTTAGCCCGCGCATAACAACGCAACTGATGACTGGTCTAGAAGGAAAGCGTCAGAGCAAAACAATGGATCCGTTCAAACTGCTCTCCAACAGGGAAAGGGAAATTCTTAAGCTCATTGCTGAAGGTAAGTCAAACGAAAAGATTGGCCAGAGTCTGTGGATCTCTGCGAAGACCGTAAAAGTGCATCGCGCAAACATAATGAAGAAACTGGACGTGCACAAGGTTGCTGATCTTGTGAAATACGCAATCAAGACCGGTCTGGTTGAAACATGAGAAACGTTTCAGTCTGGTAACGGGCTCGTCGGAATTGACAGAAACACCTTCAAGATTTCTGCTCTATTGCGGAATCCAATTCCTTTGGACTAGCCAGGTCATATAGCTTTCCAACCAGCAGATTCCCAAGCGGAAAATACAAGGCAAAGAACATGGCCATTCCCAGGCTAAAGTTCCTGGCATCAAAGAATTTATCCAACAGATTGTTTGGATATGCATACGATGTGTGAAATGCATATCCACAAAACTCAAGAACGCCCATCGCAATGAGCCCGTACGCGTACTGCCTCCGAAGGGGAAGCCCACGGAGCAAGAGCGAGACCGGGATCATATAAAGAATGTAACAGGTAATCACTTGCCACCAGTATGTGAAACGAGCAATCTCCACTGCCGCTCCAAACTCATTCATTATCATGCCAAAGCTAAAATAGACAATTACATACATGAAGATGAGCCGCTTATCCACAATCATTTTGGATTTAGCATGTTCGATGAAAGCTTGCATTCTCTAACTCACAGGATATCCGGAAGCACGTGACTTCAGGTTTTTGAACCAGTCCTTTGATTGCCTGCAGGGTCTTCCAGGCAAGCGGAATTGCGGGCTACTGCCTGACGCAAAGAAGGCGAAACGTGCTGGTGCAGAGTTGTCCTGCGGCAGAACCAATAGCAGTCGTGCCTGTAACGCCGGGAAGCCCCCTTGATGCGCTGCCACCCGTTGAGGCCCAGACAGATCCTGTACAGGCCAGGCCCGTAGCCCAGTTCAGATCCATTCCCGTCCACCAGGAGACGCCTGACGTTGCGGGCTGTGCGAGCAAGGTTCCAAATACAAAAATGGAAGTCGCATTGGTAGTCATGAGCAAAGTCTGATCAGAAAGATAATACGAAGTGTTCGCCTTAAGCACCCAATCTATCTGGGAATCACCGAGATTGGCCGTGGCGGATGCCTGACGATTTGCTCCATCTACAATGAGTGCTTTGTAGTCTGAAGATGCGCCAGGCAAACTTGAAAAATTCGCTGCCTTCTCCTGGGCGCACATTGAATCAGCACCAGCGATCCCATTTGCAAAACCTGCGGCAAAGTTACCATTGTGCGTACCTTGCGTCACAAAAATGTATTTGTTTGCATCTGTCGTGGTCCTAAACAAAAGCAAAGTTAGAAACTCGCCTTCTGGAAATGGCTTGGAGCAGGAAATCACAGCTACCAATGAAGCAATACATACAAACGAAACCACGCGCATAATCTTGAACTTTCGTCGCATAACGTTAAAACCTCACATTGAAAGCAATCGATCCTGCAACGCCGGGACTGGATCTGTATGAAATGCTCTTCCCTGAACTATCTGCCCACAGAAGCGCATCCACGCACTGGAAAGCGTACAGGGCCACGCCTAAAGCAGCGAGGTTCTTTTGATTCTTCTGATGCTTGTTATAGGCAGCCTTCTGCGAATCGCGCTGATTGATTAGAAGATAACCGGGTAACTGTGCAGTACTCAGAATGAGAGGTGCAAGAAAGATCGGATCATTGAGTGGAGCTTCGGCGATTTTATCTCCTGCGATCTTCTGGCTGTAAAACAGATATGCGATTCCAGTAAGTCCAGCGATGTATGCGCCGCCAGTCCAGTAGTTGCCGCGGCGGATTCGAGTCAGCCCTGGAATGAACGCATTCCAGAGGGGAAGCTTTCCTGGCTGCGCCTGCGGTTCCGATTTTGCAGATTCTGTCTTCGCAGATTCTACCTGGGCCGCATTCCTGGCTGGCTCGGCAGCCCGACTCAGGTTGATTGGTTGTTCGTTTTTGATTTCAAGTTTGACTGGAATCCAATCTGTAAATGCGGCGGGTTTACCGAACTTGTTGAGCGCTGCGACTCGGACGTCATATAGCCCGACGGGGAGAGTTGCATCAAGCTTGTTCTCCGTAACTTTGAATTCCTGAACCTTCCCGTTCTCGGCTTTGATTCTAACTTGAACAACATAACCGCGCGATTCTGCAACCCTGTCCCAGGCCAGACGCATAGGTGTGGTTTGCGCTTGTACACTCGAGGCGATCAGAAGTAAACTAGCCCCGGCAAAGAGAGCGCGTAACGTGCGATTCATGATACAAACATAATACTCACCGGAAAAGGTGAAAGGATATTTGTAAATTTCGCAAGTTTTCGCGCTACATCTAAGTACTTTGATCTAGCGAAGGCGCGATAAAAGATCAAAACCAGTAATTCCAATTACCGATCCGATCACGGCACCGTAGATGACGTGTCCCAGGAAATGCGAAATGGAAACCTGCCCGCCAGCATCGCGGAATTCCTGCAAGGGATGATTCTCTGCTACGAGTGCAACAAGCACGAACGCAACGGCCAGTCCATGAAACCCGCCAATCATTGCACCTACGCAGAATGACGCTAGAAAGGAAATCGGAAAGATGCTAATTGCTGCGGCATACAAATAGGCGAAAGCCATTCCGGAGAAAAGATGCACGAGTAATCCAGGCATGGTTGCATTCGCTTTCTCCTTTGTGAACAGACTCCCGATGGCGTGAATCATGTCAGCATTTGCCAGACGAAAACGTGTAACGCCGCTCATGAAAGCGGTCATAGAAAGAGTGGCTGCAAGTCCACCCACTGCAGGTATCAGGTACTCCATTTGAAACCTCCAAAAAGAAAAAGGCGGGGAACCGACTCCCCGCCGCGGTCTGGGGTCTTAGACCTCTTTTAGGTGCCGAATGTAGTAGAAGGAAACCCACAGCGTTGAGCACAATATCAGTGCAAACGCAAGGATCGCGGTGACTACATCAATCGCGGGCAGCATGGCAGCTACCAATCCGATCTTTCCGGCTGTTATTCTCGTGGCCTCGCCGAGCAGCAAAAACATGCCGCTCAAACCTATCAAATGATAGATATGAACGACCGGGCTCGAAACTTTCGCAAAGCGAGCAAATACGGGCACTGCCAGTAGGGCCAGAGCAAAGACAGTTATCTCAGTCATATTCCCACCTCCCTAGTGCTTGCTTCCAGCGTAGACACTACACCGTTATTCGGCATTACAAATATCAGAAAAATTGTAACCTGGAAGTATTCCGATCAGAATACTCTTTTCATTGTCGGGCTCGCAGCGCAACCTGCAGAATCCACACTCGCGGCTTCTCCTTGGTCTTAACGAGTTGAATACACGGCCGGCTAACTATTAAATCTCTTCGTGAGAAGCAACGCAGGAAGCTTGCGCTTTTAGTCCGCGCGATGAGTACGTTTTCTCAAGCTTTGCAGCCTCAGCCAGGCAGGACTGCTCATCTTTGTAATATGTGATGGTTTGGACGGCAACGCCATTGTCGGACCAGAGTGCGAGAACCAGGATGAAAGATTGAACCAGAGTTTCGATTGCCATTTTGTTACTTCGCGTAGCCCGATTCACTCCGTCAAGCTCTCCGCAAATACGATATGAAAATACATTGTCCGCTTTCTGCTTTACTTTCCTCCTGAAAACCTTCCAATGGAAGGATGATTACATCTAGAATTTTCTTTGTAGCTGTCGGGCTAATCGTCCTTGCCACTGCGTTGCAAGCGCAGCCTGTTTCCGGACCTGGCGGAAATTATTGGCCTTTGTTTTGCAAGACCGGGCCAAATGTTAAAGTGGAAGTTGATAATACGTCAAACCTGCGCGTGTTTTTTGAAAGCAGCGGTAAGCCCGCCGGAGCAAACTTCGCCGGTGTAACACCTGGAACCTGCAGCTATCCGGATCGCGTGCCTCGTAAAGACGAACTGCAGGGTTTCTATGGAGAACTTTTCGTGCAGTGGCGTTGTCCTGCGCTAATGGGAACGTGTCTGGTTAAGTACGATGCGAACACGCACACATACAAGGGAGACTTCCCGTGGTTCAAAGATCCCGCAGGCAGAAAATTCAAAGTGTGGGTTCGAAAAGAGAATGGATTCATGCAAATCCTTGGAGAGTCTTCGCCAAAGTTTGAATTTGTGAATTAAAAATCCACCCAGATTGAAGAATCAATCCCGATTGGCTGGCATTGATTTAATGATCACTGCTGCCGCAGGGTTGGTTTGTCTGGCTGCGCGGATAATACGATTGTAAATGCACTCTGCGATTTGGCTGACTGCCCCTTGCTTCTAACTTCTACCTCCCAATAGAATGTACCGGTATCCAGGACAGACAAATCCCGTAGCATGAATCCTGGCTGAGTGGTTTCCGTTCTGAATACTTCCGTGCGACCAGCTGTTCCGTTGTACAATACAATTACATAACGCTCTGCATCGGGAACGGCGCGCCACTGGAACGGAATCGCATCGAGCGCAGCCATATCCAACTGCTGACCGCTGCCCGGGAAAATCAAAACGGGAGGAACGACAACTGGTTTGTCGCTTCGGGTTGTTTCTGTTTTTACTTCTTGCGCAGCTTTCTCTTCAACTTTTGCTTCGCGATCTGGCTTTCGCGCGTCTTCAACTGTAAACTCCTGGAGCACTGTCTCTGTGTTTGAACCCATGAGTGCCCCGACCGCTTCAACCTTCCAGAAGTACTTTCCTGCTACGAGCGGCGCACTAAATCCGGTGCGCAGCAAATCTTTTTCTATCAAAGGCTCGCTCAAATCTGCTTTATGGCTGACGCGTACTCTATAGCGTACTGCAAGCCTGCTCTCGGTCCAGCGTAGAGGCACGTACGGGGCACTGTCGCTTAGCTTGATGTTTGCTCCCGGAAACGGCGTCATGCATTCAATTCCAATCTTTCTTATAATGCGAAACTTGTGCACGGGACTAACCTGATCCTGGGCTTTGAGTCTCCAGTAATAGATCCCCTCCGGCAATTTAACCGTGGTATTCCCGCGAGTATGCTCTGTGCGAATAACGTCGTTAACATCCCTGTCGTTTGAAATTTCAAGAGTGTGCTGCCCCTGGGGACCATCCCAGGAAAAACCAATCTCCGCAGAATCCGCAACGAAAACACGAAAATTATCCACAGGTGCATCCATACGGAAAGGGTTCTTGATTTCAGTCAGTAACTGGTCGCGAATCTGAGTCCTGCCACTCATACGTTTTCCATCTTCCCGAATTGCAGTTCCCTGGACTTCAATGACTGGATCCTGCAAAGTGAATCGCACGTCTCCCTCTGGTCTCACTATGGTCGATTTGCCATTGATATCTGCCTTTAGAAGAACGCCAGCTGCGTCGCGCACCAGAACTGAACCCTGCTTTGTCTCAATTACGGTTTCTTTGTCCCGCACTATCAAAACGATCATGCTCTGAGGATCCATTTCAATCTTAGCACCGTCGCTTAACGTTATGATTGCCTCTGATCGATCGTCTGTGCGAATTGAATCCTGATTAAATACCCGGTCTTTCTGCTCTACATCTTCCCAGATCACGCGCGACGCATAGCGCCTTTGCGCGACACGATACCTGTATGTGATAAATCCAACTGCCTCTTCTGTACTTGATCCGCTGCGCCCTGTCAAGTCAGCGTAAAGCGAGACAGAAATTACAACTGCGAGTAGCCCGCACAATCCCGGGATCAGAATTTCATTCAGCTTGATCTTAAGCATCAGAGGCCTGATCAGCGGAAGGCAGCGGAATACCCACTAGCCTGCGTAGTTCTTCTAGAGTTTGCGGTGCATTCGTATCGTCTAGACGCCCCAGCACAGCATAAATCTTCTGAGGTTCTGCCTTGCCGCGGATCTGAGTGGCGGGCATCTCTATAAGTCTAAACGGTGCTCCAGCTTCCTGTTTTGCGGCTTCCGAAATCAGGATATCCGTTGCAAATGTCTTATTTAAATATTCTATTCTTGAAGCGAGGTTTACTGCATCTCCGATGACGGTGTATTCAAGGCGCTTCCTGGAACCAATCTGTCCGGCAATCACCTCTCCAGAATTAATTCCCACACCAAACCGCAGAGCCGAGTATCCATGTTCGCTCAGGTCTGAATTCAATTTAAACAATCTTTCGCGCATCATTAGCGCTGCATCAATCGCGTTCATTGTATCGTTCGGATTGGGACGAAACGCTCCCCAATGCGCCATGATAGCATCACCAATGAACTTATCCACGACTCCGTGCGTATGGTACACACACTCCACCATTTCAGAGAAATAATGATTCATTAGTTCAACCACGCGTTCCGGCGGGAGGTTCTCGGAAATCCCGGTAAAGTTACGCAGATCAGAAAACAAAATCGCAACCTTCCTTGTCTCACCGCCAAGCTTGATTTCACCGCGTAGGGCAATCTCTGCCACTTCCTCGTGCACAAACTTCCCAAATGCTTCCTTGATTTTTTCGCGCTCTTCGAGTCCGCGCGACATGGAAAGAAAAGATGATGTTAAAATACCTACTTCATCGCTTGAGGCGGGGCGAATGTTGGTACGATAATCTCCGCGCTCCACTTTTCGCATTGCTGCCACAAGGCGGACAATTGGAACAGTCAGGCCTCGCGCAAAATAGAAGACACCAAGAAAAGCAAGACACAATATAATAAGAGTAATCTTTATATTCTGACTTTGAATCTTGTAAACGGCCTCGAACACCCTATCCGATTCAACGGTAGAAACGATTCCGAGACCAGCATACTTTAGACTTTGAAAAGCCCCAAGGTATTCAACGTCCTTAAAGACGAATCGCTGCGACCCATTGTCGATGACGCTTTCTAGCATTTGCTTTACGATCGGTAGATCACGACCTTGCTTTCCTGGAGGTTCTCCGGTTGATAATAGAAAATTTCCCTGATCATCCAGCAAAAACAACTGGAATAGATTCGTCTGACGAGTGGTGCGAAACGCTTCGAGCAATTCACCGGAGTGAATTCCCAGGATTAAGGACTTTCCCGGGCTCCGGGTTGATTCAAATGCAAGTAGAAGTAGGGGTACGTTTCCCGCCTGACCTTTTTGAATATGTACCCGGCCCGCCGTGACTTCCACGTCCGTGCTAAGTTCTTCTGGCGAGGTTTTGTGATCTGCCAGGAATTCAGAATTTACCGCTTCCGGTTTTGAACTGGTCCGGTTACGCACAAAAACGATTCCGTGGTTTGCTTCAAAGAAATTGGATGAATCCCTGAACCCCTCTGCGGCAAACGCGTCAGCGCGATATACCATGTTCTTTAGATCGGATTCAACTTTAATCCCTATTAGGCGCGCCAGACTCAGGTTGTATTCCTGAATCATGGTTTCAGTAGTCTTCTTGAAGAAGTACGTCGCCAGAAGTGTAATTGCGGAAAGCGAGGAAATGATCACAGCGGCTGTGAGTAAGAAGAGTTTAGTGCGAATTGTGAAAGTTGGTTTAGTATGCGTAATTGCTGCGCGCATCCCGGGAGGAGTCTCAGATGCAGTGGCTGGAATCTCAGCGCGGCGAATGCTCGACGCAAATGCATCCGTGCGTTTTAAAACATGCAGGGAATACTCAGGGCCGCAGATAATCTGAACTGAATGGGCAGATGTAACTCTTGTATCCTCGGGATTGAGAAGCAAAGTGGACAGGAAAAACTGCATATCCTCGCGTAACTCTGCCGGATATAGAACGGCTGTTTCATAATTGCGCAGACTGGCGTGAATTGTTTTGATTGCTTTGAGGTGTTGTCTATGGCTGCGAACGGTTTTGTTTATATCGAAGACTCGCAGTTTGATGAATCGCCTTTGCAGTGCTTCCTTTAGAAATTTTCCGGAATCCGACCCGAGTGAGCCAGCTGCAACATACGCATCCTTTACACCAGACTTGGCCAGGAACGATGCAATTTCCTCCGCAGAGAGCGCGGGCAGGACTCCGTGATGCAGGCTATGCGCGTTTCTAAAGTTGACCTGGCCCAGCATCAATCGGATTGATTTCCTGGCCCGAATTCATGACAACTAAAATCGCCGTCCGGTTGAACTTACTCTGCTTTTGCTTCAGGTTTCAGATTTGATGGAGCGGCCTTACGCGTGGCCAGAATGATCCCGCGACTGCCATCCGCTCCGCCGTAACCATATCTGAACTTGATTGGCTCCGGTTTTTGCTCTTTGTACAGTTTAACGAGATCGGTCTGATACTGGCTCTGGAACGGATAAATTGGGCGACCATAGCGACCAAAAACTTGTAGGTCAAAACGTGGGCTAAGGATCTTCGCGCGGGGACCGGTATCGTCCATTACAATGATCTGGGATTTGTTGACCACAAGGTCCGCAATCTTGCTAAATGTTTCATAGTGAATCAGATAAGAGGCTGCTTTGAACACGGACGCATAGTCGGGCAAAGAATTCAAATATGTTAAGAGACGAGGATCCTTCTGCATTGCCTCATCGCCTACGTCCTGCTTAAAGTAGTAAATAGTCTTCAACGGCTGTCCAACCGTCGCTTGATACTTCACTTCAACGCTTGGCCATTTTTTTGCAGCCCTGTATTGCTTTACATCTTCCGGCGTGAGATATTTAACTTCGCCTTTTTCATTTAAGTCGATTGGCTTGACTGAATACGGAATGTAATCGAGCATTCCTAGATACATCAACAGCACTGGTGCCACACCTTCTGTTATAATGTAACCTTGATTCATGAAGCTTGTGATAAAATAGGTACGACGAGACACGTAATCAACGCTCGCCAGCATTCGGTTGAGTTCTGCCATAACCTTCTTGTCTGACATTTTTTCGAATTCTGGAATTCCGCCCGCCGGTTCGAGCCCAACCATTATATAGGTTTTTCCATTTGGATAGACTGTATTTGCGTTTGGAAAATCCGGGCCTGCAAATGGATAGAATACTACATCCCAGTTTACATCGCGCACGTTTTGGTTGCGCCATTCAGTTAATGGAGCGGTGAAATCTTTTGAGTATGTACTCCAGATTCCTTCAAGCTGCTTCTTGTAGGCGGCGTAGCCCGGGGTCTTTGCAATCTTCCCGTAGCGCGTATCATCTACCGGGTGTTTTCCAGCCAGGAAAAGGGTGAGTTCTGGAAGGCCTTCCTGCGGGCGCTCGGTTAAGATGCTTGGTTTGGTTTCAGCCGAGGGCTTGTCCGAACATGCTAGAAGCAAGAAGAATGGAAGAACGAACGTGCGGACCAGGGAGCTATTCATACTGAGCCATATTTGAAAGGTTGAGCGCCCCGGTCAATTCCATGGAGAATCTGCGATGATCTCCGCAAGAGTCTCCCCGGCCAACCCATAAGGCAGCAAAACCTGATTTGCACCAGCCGCTTTGAGCGCATCTACATGCGACTTGGATTCGGCAGTGGCAATAATGGTGCCTTCTGCGCAGAGACCCCGAATCGTTTTAACGATTTTCAGATTAGTAGTCCCGCGCAGCAGCAGATCTGGAATCGTAGAAACGATAAACTTTGCTTCACTTGCATGCGCGCGTTCCAGTGTGTCCGCGGAACTAATATCACCAAACAGAATGTGTACTGGCATTGTAGCTTTTATTGCCTGGAGGACTTCGGCGCTATAATCGACGATCAATACTTTCTGCATCAACTCAGGACGAAGGGAATTCAGATGATCGACAAATGCTCGTGCGCCACGATGGAAACCCAATACAATAATGTCTGCCCTGTGACTTTGCTCTTCTTCTGGAACTATCTCAAGCAAGTGCAGGAACTTGCCTGCTCTTTCGTAAGCAAAACGATAAATATCTGAGTTGTATTTTAGGAGATATGATGAGGCAATCGATGTAATTGCTAGCGAATACAGCACAATCGCCAGAATATCACTGCCTACATGCCCGGCGGAAACACCCAGGGAAACAATCACCAGAGAAAACTCACTGATCTGTGAAAGATTAAGCGCTGTAAGAAAGGCGGATCGCTTTGCGGAGCCACCAAGACGCAACAATGGAACAATCACCAGGAATCGCGAAGCCAGGACAAATAAAACAATTACGAGCACCGGCGCGAGTAACTCGCGGTTTGGAAACGGGATCTTCATTCCAAGCGAAATAAAAAACAGAGTCAGAAAGAAGTCCCTCAATGGCAGAACTTTTTCTGTTACGTGCTCACTATAAGGAAATGAAGAAAGTGAAACGCCAGCAACGAGTGCGCCCATTTCAAATGAAAGCCCTATTTCATGTGCAGCTCCCGCGACAATGGCGCACCATCCAATGGACACAGCAACGACCATTTCTGGTGCGCGCGTCAGCCATCTAAAAACTCGCTTCAAAATATATTTACTGAAAAAATATCCAAAGGCCAGCAAGGCCGTGCTCTTGAAAATTGCCATGAATACCGGGAATACTTGCGGATTTTCAAATCCAGGCTGGAGCGCAAGAACCAGAATGGCCCAGAGATCCTGGAAGATCAAAATTCCTACCGTCAGGCGACCATTTATCGAATCCATTGCAAATCGATCCGAAAGGGCTTTTACTACAATAGCTGTGCTCGAAAGCCCACATGCGATAGCCAGATACAATGAACCCAGGTGAGAAGATCCGGAGAAACCCATTATAAGGAAAACGCCCATACCAAGCAGAACTGAGAGTGGGAATTGACCCAGACCTCCGAACAGAATCGATTTGCCGCCAGAAATCAAATGCTGCGGATTCATCTCCAGACCAATGATAAACAGAAGAAGGACTAAACCGATTTCGGAGATGATTTCTATATTCGCTGGATCGTGAACAAGCTGCGGACCTATCTCCGGTCCAATAACTACACCGGCGATCAGGTATCCCAGAATGCTCGGTTGCTTGAGCCGATGAGTGATGACACCGATGACTGTTGCAACAATCACAGAGAGGCCGATGTCGTAAATCAGGCTGTGCATCTATCTATTGTCGGCAGCGGTTCAGACCAAATGCAAGGCGCAAACGTTCTAGGAACGATCCAGAATACATCCGCCCATTTCAAATAAGTCGTCAAGGGCGGAAGCCTTTCCAGTTAGGCGCCAGATCTGCAAGACACCTTCATAGGCTGCAAAGAGTTGCCTGGCCGTGGAAGCAGGTGGCATTTTACTCTTCCAATGCCCCGCCCTTTGCGCTTCATCCAGATATTCTGTAAGTGTAACAATGGTTCGAGTAGCGATGCTCTGCACGTCCGATGTCAATGTAGGCGCCGTGTCTGCAACTTGAGCAAGCAGATTGGCCATGGGGCAACCGGTCATTCCCTGTCTGGACTGGCGTTTTAGAATCATAGTCCATGCCCGGACAAAATCATGCGGTTTGGGATGACGCTTCATCAGAGTCTTGAGCCAGTTGAGATGCTCTTCGCCGTAAGACCTGAGATAAGCAACACCCAGGGCTTCCTTGGAAGGAAAATAATCATAAAAGCTCGCGCGCGCGGCGGAGGCTTCTGCAACAATCAGGTTCACACCGGTATTGGGATACCCATGCGTGCTAAAGAGCCTCGCGGCCGTGGCCAGAATCCGTTCCCGTGGACTTGCACCTTCGCTTGACATTTTAGACCTCATCCTTTACGTGGCAGACAGATCGTTCTGTCTGCGCGGCAACCTGAAAATCAGAGTAGCTTGTGCGGGCGGCAACGCAAGCGATTTTTGGAGGGACAATGAATACATTTGAAACACAGGCAACAGACTTCGTTTCAATCGAAGGCTTTGCCTCAACGGTAACAGAAGCAATCCATAGCAGGCATAGTATTCGGGAGTTTCTGCCAACAGAAGTGCCCGAGCCAGTCATTTATAAGGTTTTTGGTGAAGCTCTCCGGGCAGCCAGCTGGAAGAACAGTCAGCCCTGGGAAGTGCATATTGTTGCTGGTGCTGCGCGCACGGAACTATCCAGGCGGCTAATTGACGCAGCAAAAGCCGGCGATTCAAAACCAGATACAGCGTGGCCTGCACAATCCCCGGCGGATGCAAAGCGCCGCATGTTTGATTTGGGAATGAAAATCTACGGAGTTGCCGGAATTGATCGGAAAGACAAAGAAGCCCGCGATGCATTCATGCTCCGTAACTTTGCTTTTTTTGAGGCCCCGGTAGCAGCATTCATCACGACAAGGTTTGATTTGAATTTCTATGTGGGCCTGGACATTGGGTGCTACTTGAATACTGTGATGCTTCTTGCTCGTGAGAATGGTCTGGGAACCTGTCCGCAAGCCGCACTCTCAGCTTTTCCGGATGTAGTACGCAATTCATTGAAGCTTACGGCGGAGCACAAAGTTGCATGTGGGATAAGTCTGGGTTTTCCAAAGCCGGACAGTCAGTTGAATCGATTTCACACACCTCGTGAAAGTTCGGAAGACTTAATCCATTTGATTAAGACTCTGCCCTAAAAAAGGAAAGCGCCGATTCAAGGAAAATCGATCTTTGACCCATGAGCAATGACAATGGCGTAACCTTGTTCGATCAAGAACTCCGTGCATTAAAGGTACCACCGGAAGTTGCAAAGAACTTACCCCCTCCATCATTCATCGACATGGAGGGAAAATTTGAGGGCTACGTGACTCGAAAAGAGATCACGGTTTCCTTTCCTGTGCTTCCAAGGTATTGCAATCCACTCGGGAACATGCAGGGTGGATTCATTACCGCAGCATTTGATAATACATTCGGTCCTTTAAGCTTTGTAGCAGCAAGGAATCCTACTACCACGATTGACCTTGACACCCAGTACATTCGCCCAATTCAACCTGGGGATCGCCTGACGGTAACTGCAAAGGTGATGCTTCGCGGTTTCTCAATTATCTATATGACCGCTGAAGCTGTAAACAAGGCAGGAAAGGTCATAGCAACCGCTACGACCAATATGCTCATTTTGAAAAAGCCGGAGTGAAAGCCTGAAGTCAGGCTCTTAGTTTGTTTCAGCCTCTTTTGGAGCATCCAGAGTGCCTGCAGGTTCGTTCATGTTGATTTCGAAAATGTCGCAATCTGATTTTCTAAATCCAGTGGCGTAGGCCTGGCTGACACCAATATTGTATTCGCGACGCAACGCCATGACTTTCATTGCATGGTTAGCCATTTCCTGCGAGGTGATAGAAAACGGATGGACTTTTCCACTTTGCGAATCAAGGTAAATCCCTTCATACGTTCCTACAACCGTGCCTGAATATTCCAGTTGGAGAATTTTTCCAAGCACTGAGAAGTTTCTTTTTCCCCCGGTCTTACGCACAACTTTTTTGGCCGGCAGATCAGGACCGAGCCTGTCTTGCGCTTCTATAATTCCTGTAACTTCAAAATCTGTGCTGAGCGACAGCGATTCAATCCTGTGAATTTTATAAGAAACCAGGATTTCCTTGTTTAGATTCTTCTGAAGCTCTGCTGCAAGCTTGCCCTGGTCCGTGTCAGGGCGAACGCTGAACAGGATCAGATTGCGTACTACAGTATAACATTGATTTTCTAACTCAGCGCATTTCTCGCTTTTGTTGTAGGTAGCTACCTCGGCTGAGCCTTCCCACGATTCAATGATTACACCACTGCTCTCAAATCGTTTGATAGTCATTGTGGTTTGACCCTCTGCGTACGTTCCGAAAGCGAATGCAGGAGTTGCGGCAAATGCAAAAGCACCGGCCAGAATAAGTCTACGGAGTGAAAGTGAAGCCATAGGAATAAATTGTAAGAATCTCCCTTTTGTCATTTCATTTTAGACGAACAAAATGGGCGAATTGTTCCCGTCAAAAAGCAAAAGATACGGCGAATCCACGGGGTGTCAAAACAACAGCGCGCAGTTGAAGGGTCACGCCCACTTTAGCAGCGTCACTTGGATAGTATTTTGCTTTGTAAGATTTCCAGGAACTGATTGTTCTTGTTGGTTGCGTGAAAATTGCAAGCTCGCCGGTTACTAAATTGGAACCGAACATAGTCCAACCGTCCCGCGAAGATCGATTGTAGCCAGAAGTCAGCGCCAACCCGGACGCAGCAGCTACGGCCAGATTCAGAAAATGGGATATTGCCGAGCGGCCAAATATTTCAGCCTCTGCACTCTCGGCAAGCCAGGTCTCTCCCTGCGCCAGTTTGGTTCTTGATTCTAACGGAGTAGACGATGCCATTTCGCGAAAGTCTTTCGATGCGTATGCTGCAGGATATGGGGTCGCGGCCGTAGCGCCAAAAGCAATTGCGGAAGTCCAGGCGTTCACAATTGCGTCCTGTTTTGCATGGTGAATTTTCTCGGCCTTGTCAAACGCTGATTGCATTACTGTTGTGAGAATCAATCCGTCCGTTCCGTAGAGGGCGTAGGAAAGCGATCGATTGGAATCAGTTATCTTCTGTGTGTTTGCTGCAGACGCAGCAATCAAGGTAATCAGCCGCTGATCTGCGCCAAGAGCATAGGCCTTCAGAACTTCGCTTCGCCTGGATTCCGGTAGTTCTGTAGTTGCTGCTGTAAGCGTTCCGGCAACGGCGGACAGCCCGTACACTGCAAGCCAACCATCATGCCAGAGCCGCGAATGCTGATACGTTTCATCAAACGATTGCTGAAGAAACGAAATTCTTTCTGTAACTTCTGCTTCAGGAGTATTCTTGAAATCGTCGCCCTTTGAGTGTGACTCCTCTGCCCGGAGAAACAGCGGTAGGATGAACAAAAATAGTGCAAATGAAAACTTGATGCACTTCACTACTCCAAAGAAAGGGCGCCTAACGGATGTCAACCCTTGCTTAGCCAGAAATGGGCGCCAATACTCCAAACTGATTTGCGGATTACGCGATCAAGGACGGGGAACGGACTGTTTAACGGATATGCTTGGAATCCTGGCATTCATTGGCGTGCCTTTCTGTGAAGAATAGTCCACAGCAGATTTGCCCTCTTTTGTAAGAAGCGAATCAATCAACTCTTCAAGTAACGAATCGGTCATGTTGACATGATGATCATTGTCTTTTTGAATTACTGGCGGCCGATTGCAGTCTGCAAGGCACTCAACTTTTTCAACGGAGAATAGACCATCAAACGTGCATTCCCCCGGGGAAATCCCAAGCTTGCGTTGTATGACAGCCAGGGACTGATCGCATCTACCGTTTGGGCCTCCAATCGAACACATCAACGTTGCGCATACCATGAAGCGATGCTTGCCGTGAAACGGTCGTTTGAAATGCGTATAGAAGCTTACCATACCCAGAACATGGGCAACGCTGACTTCACAGGTTGCAGCAGTCAGTTCCATGCCACCATCGTCTATCATCCCAAACTCACGTTCGACTAGACGCAGAACCATGAGTAGTGCTGATTTCTTATTTGGAAAATCGTCCAGGATTGTTTTAAGTTCAGCTGCAGCGGCCGCAGAAAAAGTGCGCGTCATGGATTGCCCTTTCGCATGAAAGTAGCGGGATTTTGGGTTGTCAAATTCATTTATCGATCCAGCTCGCCTGCAATTACATTAAACGACGCAAGAATTGTGACGAGATCAGACAGGTTTGCCCCTGTCATAAGCTTGCTATAGATTTGATAATTGAAAAGGGACGGTGGTCGCACGCGCACTTTGTACGGACTGGCCCCTCCATCTGAAATCAGGTAGAAGCCAAGTTCGCCGTTAGGTGCTTCGGTTGCAGTATACATGGTTTTCTTGGGTGGCTGAATTCCGTGTTTTCCGCCAGGCATGATAACCTTAAAGTGATGGATTAGCGATTCCATATCATGGTATACGCTGCCTTTGTCTGGTAGAACGTGTTTTTGATCTTCGTAGTTGATTGGACCAGGTTTAAGTTGGGCGATAGCCTGACGGACAATTTTGCAGCTCTCCATCATTTCATCCAGACGAATGGCATAGCGCGCAAAACTATCCCCTTCCGTGAATATAGGAACCTTAAAGTCAAACTTCTCATATCCAAGATAGGGCTTGAATTTTCTGAGATCGTACGGAACTCCACTTGCGCGCGCTATCGGTCCAGTTATTCCGTAGTCGTAAACATCCTGTTCTGTGATTACTCCAACACCTCGCGTGCGCTCAAGGAAGATTGGATTTTCAAGAAAGCTATCACGCATTTTCTTGATTGTTTCTTCTGTTTCATCCAGGATTTTCAAGCTGCGTGCTTCAAAACCAGCAGGCAGATCAAACGCAAGCCCGCCAACTCGCGTATAACTGGTTGTTAGGCGCGTCCCGGTTACCGATTCAAAAACGTCATAGAGTTTTTCTCTTTCTACAAACGACCAGAGGATGGAACTGAATGCCCCCAGATCCATTGTCATTGCGCCAAGCGCGAAGATATGATCTGCTACGCGTGACATCTCAGCCAGGATTACCCGGATTAACTGGCAGCGCTCTGGAACTTGAATGCCAAGGAGTTCCTCAGCAGCGAGCGCATAACCTATATTGTTGTTCAGAGGTGAAATATAATTCATACGATCTGTGATCGTCACGAATTGATTATAAGATCTGTATTCGCCCAGCTTTTCAAAGCCAGTATGCAGATAGCCGATTTCCTGTTCGCACTGAGTAACCAGTTCTCCCTGGACGTGCATTTTCAAGCGAAGGGTACCATGGGTTGCCGGATGCGAAGGTCCTACATTCATGACGACAGAACTGGCTTCTTTTTCGATAATTTCCGTATCGTACGAGTACATACCGTTCATTTAGAAGGGTGGTTTTGAGACGGCAACTAGAATCGACATGCGATCCTATTTTTCCATTGACCTGAATGCATATGGTGTCAAAGCCCTGGTATACTATGAAACGCAAATTGACCTGGACCGTACTCATTCTTGGCGCAGCCCTGGGCGGCGGCCTGTGGTATTATTCCGGACAGCTGCTATTTCCGGCCTGGCGCGCAAAGGATTTGAGCGTCTGTGATGAAAGGACCGTAAAGTACTGGGGTCCAAATTGCGGCAATCTGCGCATGAACCAGGAATTCAAGTTCCAGGAGGTTCAGATACCATCGATCAACGGTTACAATATGGCCGGATGGCTCATCACCACTGCAGAAAACGGACGGGGGCAGGCCAGGGGAGCGGTATTCTATGCGCATGGCGGCGGATCGGACCGACGCGAAGGGTCACGCTACGTTAAGCTCCTCCTGGACAATCACTTTGATGTGCTTCTATTCGATATGGGTTGTAGCGTTGAAACTCCCTGCCCGGTTCCAGGAATGACATTCGGTCACCGCGAATCCCGCGATGTAACATCTGCTTATCTCTATCTCAGCCAGAAGTACAAAACAGTTGTGCCCATGGGAACGTCGGTCGGGGCAACGTCCATTCTGATTGCTCTGCCAACGCTGCGCGACGCCGCCGGGATCATTGCAGAGAATCCAATGTTCAGCTTTAGGCGATTCGTCCTCGAAACTCCGGCTTCTCCTTCGATAGTTCCACAATGGTTCAAAGGGCTCGTTATTCGCCTGGCATTGCGCCGCGGACGATTTGATGGCCTTGCCAATGCAGAAACCAGCGTACGAATTGTAAAAGGCCCTCCAATTTTCTTCCTGCATAGTAAGAAAGACATGCTCATACCGTATCAGCACACAGAAGAACTTTCAGCGCTGTACACTGGTCCCAAAAAAGTTTGGATCACAGAAGAGGGAGAGCATGCATCGCTGTGGAATGCAGATGCAACAGCGTTCGATAAGCAGATTTCGGATTTTTTGACAACGCTGCGCTAGGTACTGGCTTCGCCTGCGGAATTCTGAATGGATTAGACGTATTCTATTTTTACGTTTGCCACATAGGATTCAAGCTGAGCTAAAAGGGATTTGATACTTTCAACGTTATTCGCTTTTGCTGCTGTTTCAAGCTGAGCGCCAATTTCTGTGATTTTCATAAACCCGTAACCGCCGCCAGATCCCTTGATGTTGTGTGCTGTACGGGCAATTGGTTCAAATTCACCTGCTGCGACCTGAGCGGTCATATCTTTCACATACGTCTTAACGTTTGCGACGTATCCTGGAATCAAATCCTCAAGATCTTTTTCTATTTGAACTACATCCATACCATCACCTCAGGGGTACCAAGCAAGGTACTCAGATTCAAGGGCATCGGAAATCTTGGAAGCAAGAATTCTCATTAGTCGCTGCCTGGCCTGGAATTCTGGTTCCGTATAACCTTCTTTTTCCGAATACTGGATGCTACCCGATACCTCACCCGCTTTATCCATTACACGATCGGGCGGGGCTTTAGCCGGATTTTCGCGAAACTTTACTCGCGCCGTGGAAATCACCTCGTAACGAACCGGGTTGTGAAAGTTATCATACATCCGGCCTTCTTTAGAAAAAATGATTATATCACCGTATAGCCAGAGACGGGCTTCCTCACGCGTTTTCGCGAGTTTGAAATTGTCGCGACGGCCAATCTCTCGCTTAAGCCACTCGGTCAGTTCTGCATTCACATCGGGTTCAAATGTCTGATTGGTAAAATTGTGAATAAAGATTGTGCGCGTAGCTGGATCACGACCGGAGAGATCCGTGTGTTGAAACAATCTGCATGATCCAAGCAGGACCAAACAGAACCCGACCAGAAGTTTCATTTGTCAGTTTTTTCCCGAATCTCCGGCACGGTTGGCTTTGGCTTGTTGGCCTCAGCCTTTTTACGTTCCATAGCCTCGAAAATGGTACCCATACGATCTGTAATGTCTTTCTCAATTGTCGCACGCACAAAATCCGTACCTGGTTCTATTGAAGACTGAACGGCAATTGCTGCTTCTTTGCCAACCTGCACGGCATAGCGCGACCTCAGGTGAATGGTAGTTTCATCCTGGCCTTTTATTTTGATTTTAATTACAGCGGAATCTTCTGCGGCTTTATTCCAGACGTCATCCGCATTTGCTACGCCAATTGTGTCGCGATATTCCAGAATCTGCAATTCACGCACGGCATTCTCAAGCCCATTGGCTTGATTGAGCGGAATCTCCTGTCCGTTTGAATCCAACCAGCGCGGCATCTCAATGCCGTCCTTGTTCTTCTCGCGTACCTGGCGCATGAAATAGGATTTCTCGCCAGTCGCCGTCTTAACCTTTACGTTCAGTTCTTGAGTGTACGAATCCGTAGGATATACTAACAGACGCTGCTCGCGGAAATCCTTGATGGGTTTTGTGAATCGATCAAATAGATAAGCAGGAATCAAAACCACTTCATCTTTTTTTGATTCTGCATCCAGGCGAACAAATGAGTTACCCGCAGAATTCTTCTTTCCTATTTGCATCCGAATCGGTTTCGAATTTTTGGAAGGGTATAACAGCACCTCTGCGCACTCCGGTGAAAATCCCAGTTCGGTTTCTTGCTCCGGTTTGATTTTATACTGCCCCATGTTCCTGGGTTTTGCAAAATCAGTGAACGTATTCTTAACGTTGTATCCGCCACGTCTTGACTGGTACTGCCCTGGAAACTCAACAGTAAAATCATCGCGCGTAAGGCTGTTTTGCCGCACCAGGCTGATAGTAACTTTGCGATCCTTTCCGGCAGGAATATATTCTATTTTCTCGAATTCTTTTTTCCAGATGATTTGATCTGGCTGCGTCTTCTCCGTTCCTGGGCCAATTACAAGGAGGCCCAGGAAAATGAGTGATACAGTACCACCAAGGATCAGTCCAGTTTTACGGCTCATTTCTTTGCAGCGCGGCGCTTGCGATAAAACCAGACACCAAAGCCGGTTAAACCACCCGTTGCCAGGGGAAACAGGATCATACCTAGAAGTATGTTCTTAAATTTCAAACTATCTGTCACTGGAATGCTACGACTCTTTCGTTGCTCGGGAATCAACCCGGCCGCAAGCGGGCTTTCCAGTAAAAACGAAATACTGTCCTGTGCCATAATGATATTGCGCTGATCGATTGGGAATCTTAGGCCCAGCTCTGTCATCCACCCAATTCCGGAAAACACTACGAGTCTGGCACCTTTGTGATCCGGATATTCAAACGCAAGGCCCAGAGGATATCTCCCCTGCTCTTCTGCCGGATCTTTTTTTCCGTTCCTATTTGTATCAACGATCGTGTTGAACTTGGTGTACAGGAACACGGACTGTTTAAGTTTCTGATCGCCCTGTTGAAGGATCACAGTTCCGGGCAGCGTTGGAGCAAGGGACTCAGCAAAATAACCGCTTTCCGGGAATACAATGAAAGCTCTTCCAGCTAACGTTAAATTTTCGGTAATTCTATGGCTCTCAAGCGAATCAGTGACGGGAACTCCTGGCCACATGGGTTCACTGGTAAGAATCGCGCGTTTCAAACGATAGCGTGAGTCTGCAAGTTCGAGTAACCAGCCCAGATCTTCTGTCCCCGCGGGATCGATTGAAGCCAGGACCTTGCCGCCCTTCTTCATGTATTCTGCAACAGCAGTGCGCGCCTCTGGAGAGAAAGGAACCTGTGGACCTGCAATGATCACAACTGCCGCGTCGTCTGGAATTGGACCTGGCCATTTGTTCTGAGTATCAAGCGATTTCAGCTGGTAGTTCATGAATCTCAGAGAGTCTTTCATTGTTTCAATTGCACCGGGCGAGCGTCCGCGCGTGCTCGTTTCCCAGCGTTCGCCGTTAGAAGCTGTGAAGTAAACGCTGCGCTCGGGAGTTGAAACCTGGATTGATGCGCGAACAACTTCCCGCTCCAGGCGTTCCATATCCGATTCATTAAACACATAAACACGGCGCTCTATGTAAGGCTTATCCGTCCCGGTCACAACGCCAGTATTCAGAACCCTGAATACAAACGTTCCATTGTTTACGGATCCAAAATCCTGGGCCGCAGTCAGATCTAGATCTGCGTTTTTGAACGTGAGTTTCAGTTTTGAATTTATCACAGGCAGTTGCTCTGCCATAACGCGAATGTCTTCGGAAATTCTGAAAAGTTCAGGCTGAGTTTTGGACGCTGACGCATCCTTCATTGCCTGCTGATCCGGTAAGAATACGGTTATTTCTACGTCGGACGGGATGCTCTTAAGAATCGTGCGCGATGCCTCGCCAAACGAATAGAATCCGGGTGTAAGATCAATCGACGGATTCCGTAGCTGTGGCAAATAGTTCGCGAGCACGAAAATCGGCAGAGCTGCAAAAATCGAAACAAGTGACTTCTGAAGCACGGCTCGTCGCTTAACGTCAGCAGTTCCAGCTGCGCGCGTTACACCTTCCCCGAGACAGATAAACAATCTATAGACAAAGAATCCAACATATGCGAGGAAGAACAGGGCGAGCAATAGCCTGCGAAGGCGCGTTAGCCATGCATCGTCTGCATCTGCAATAGTATCCAGGGTCAGATTCAATTTAGTGCGAACAAAATACGCGACCAGAGCAAATAACAGCAATCCAACGGACCACATATAGCCCGATTGCACTGGAAGGTTGCGCCGTCTGGATTCAGCAACGATTACAAGCGGATCAGAAATCAAGACAAGCACGGACAGAACGAAAAATACCCAGCCTGCTGCTCCATCAAGGAAAGAGCTGGAAACAAGCAATGTAAGACTTGCGGCTGTCTGAATCCAGACCCCGGCTTTTGCATAAACGTCCGACACTGCTGGTAGAATTTTAGCAACCATCAGTTTGCCCCCGCCTGAAGTCTCCATCTGCGCGATTCAAGAACCTTCACAGTCAGAAAAAGAAAGAGAATCGTCAGGCTTAGAAAGAATACGCATGCCTTAAGGGATATAACCCCTTTTGCAAACGGAGCGAATTGATTGAGTCCATGCAGGAACGTAACAATCTCTTTTGCAGGCGATGGTAAAATGCCACCAAAGTAGCCGCCCACTTCAATTATTACAATGAATGCAAGCGAACCCAGGAGAGAAACCAGATAGCTGCCAGTCAGAGCGGATGCAAAAACAGCGATGCTCGAGACATACAGACCGGTCAGAATCAATCCAAGCATCCCCGATAAAACTATGTAGTACGGAGCTTCTGCGATTCCCATAACATAGACCAGAGTTATTAGAATAGAAAGCAACGACATGATCATGGCTCCGGGAAGAAACTTCCCGATTACCAATTCCAGATCCGTTACAGGCAACGTATAGAGCAGCTCAAGGGTTCCCTGGCGTCGCTCCTGGACAAAGGAGCCAATTGAAATAAGAACGGCGGCAATGAGCGTAAAGACATAGTAGAGATAGAAGAGGGCACGGCTTACATCTTCATAGGTTGTGCCCGGCGAAGTTGGAAGTAATACACTTACCATTCCACAGAGTAATGCTAGTATCCCCAATGAAATGGGGGGAAAGTTTGAGCCAAAGAAAGATTTAAGCTCTTTGATAAAAATCCAGCGAATTCTGGACAGGCCAGACGTTATGCGATTTTCCATTTATTTTCCCGCTGTGTTCTTTAAGAAAATGTCTTCAATATTCTCAAGATCCGCACCCATAGCTTCGCGAACCAGTTTGCCGTGATGCAAAATGAAAACACGATCGCATGTATGCCGAACTTCTGTGAGAATGTGACTTGAGACAAGTACTGTGTGGTTCTTTGCAAGCTTGCGCAATAGTACGCGCATTTCTACGATCTGCCTTGGATCCAGGCCGGAAATCGGCTCGTCAAAAATCAGAAACTGCGGACTGCCCATCAAAGCCTGCGCAATTCCAACGCGTTTACGATACCCCAGGGACAGGGTGCGAATGGGTGCGTAGATATATTCCGTAATTTCTGTAAGACCTGCGACCCGCTCGATCTCTTCGCGCAGCGTGCTTTCCGTTACACCGCGCAGTCTACCCACGAATTCAAGATAATCATACACGAGAAGCTCTGGATACAGTGGCGGATGTTCGGGCAGATAGCCGATCTTGCGCTTACTTTCCATTGGATTGGCAAACACGTCCGTGCCATCTAGAAGGACTTCACCGGTGCTGGGAAACAAGAAGCCAGTTAGAATGCGTAGACAGGTGGTTTTTCCAGCGCCGTTCAGTCCCAGCAATCCTGCGACTTCACCGGAAGGAATCGTAAAACTCACCTGATCCAGCGCGAGAAAATCCCCGTAATATCGGCTGAGATTCTTTACCTCAATCATTGTGGCAAGAATGCGTTACGGGTGCTCCAGGCGTCAAATCGAATTCGCTCCGGCTTGTTCCACCGGATTTGCAAAACGCACCAGGGTTACCTGATTTCCAGGCTCGTTGAAACGAAGGACGTCGAAGAATCGGCGTGCTATTGCGACACCGCGGCCATGGCTGCTTTTTGGATCGAGCAAGCGCGCGCGCTCTGTGGCTGAAAAAGCGCGATGGTCAAAACCGGGACCCTCGTCAGTAATTCTAAACCAGGCGCGATCTGGTCTCAGCGAATATTCTATTCTGACGCCCCGATCCCGATAGCGGGGAACCTTCTGCCGCTCGATCAAATATTCCAGATAGTCGCCCTGCGCCTGTGCTCTGGTCTTCTCTTCAAACGAGATTTCCAGGTTTCCATGCTCAATTGCGTTTACAATCATCTCGCGTAAACAGAGCTGCATCTCTTCCACAGCTTCCGTAGAAAAATATCGTGGCAGGTTTCTGGTGATCCTTTGATTGATTAGCTCAGAAGTTGTAAGATAGTTATCAATGCAATAACTGCCGCGATCGGTCTCAAGAAACCGCAGGAGCGAATCCTCTGTAGTCATGGCCGCCTTTCCAAGAATCAGAGCTTCTCTTCCAATGCCGATTTTTTCTAACCGCAGAGCCAGTTCCAGGGGCTCGCCGTGCCTGGCGAGGAAATGGGCGCGAAATTGTGCTGGCGTTTCATTCAGATTATCGATGGCGTTACGCAGGAGTACGGTCTCAAACGGCATCGACGATCCAGGGCCCTGGTATAGCAGATCAGGAAAGAATTTGCCAACCAATGATTCAGGATGCGATCCCAGCAAACGCAACGCTGCATGATTGGCGGTTACAACCCTTTGATCCAGATCCAACGTAAATATGAAATCCCGAGTATCTTCAACTATTGTGCGATACTTCCCTTCTGAAAGCATTACCTTTTCATGCGCAGTCTCAAGCTGGCGCATGTTTCGCTCCAGCGCCTTTCTCAGGAAATTAATGCGATCGGACAACGCAAGCGAGAGTAAAAGCATCTCTGCAACGCTACCCAATTGAATTCCGTGCGCGGAAAAGACGTTATACGGCAAAACTCCAATCAAGCGAAGCAAATAAATGGTGCATCCGGCCGCGAAAAAACCAAATGCAAGCACAAAGTTCCGGGCAGGCCGGTAACCCGTTCGCCACGCATGTACACCAGCTATGAGCATAGTAATTACTACTACCTGACCTAGCACAATTTCAGCAATGGCTACAGGTGCGAATTTCACAAATGGGAAGAGTGGCATAATTCCGCATAACGTTCCCAGAAAGAGCATGGACACCAGGAACTTGTCCAGGGCAGGGAAACGTTTTGTACGGAGAAAGCTCCGGGTGAAGGCCACCGCTGCTGCGATATAGAATCCAGCAATTATGGCATTGATCTTTACAATCCAGTATGGAGTTAGATCCGGAACGAATTGCATTAGAAATCCTGCCTGGCTTGAAAAATAGGCCAGCGCCGAAAGGGTATACAGCACATACGGAACGTAGGATCTTTCGCGCGTGGAAAGGAATACAGATAGATTAAAACCGGCCATTACAAGCATTGCGCCGAAGTACGCAAAATAGATTGCTGTGGTTACATCGCGCTGCTGCTGAAATGCCTCCGGCTTCCAAATTTGCAGCGGAAAGTATAGCGTGTCTTCGCTCGAACTTTTGAAATAAATGATCGTCTGACCTTTCTCAAATTTAACTGGAAACAGTATGGCCCTGTACCTGCCGGTGGTTGCCCCATCGCGAGCTGCCAGAGTCTGATCAATGACTTGAGTGGTGCCATTCTGAACAATGTAAACCATCAGATTTGTGTTGGTTACATCTACATGAATCAATCGATTTCTTTGTGATTCTGAGACTACAACAAGCCGATGCCAGATTGGCTGTTCCGTGAAGCCGTAGTTGGGCGACTGATTCTGCACGGGTTTCCAGGCATTGGAACTTGACGCCTCCTCAAACGAAGACACCGAGCTCAGTTCACTCAAATGCAATCCTGGTGTGACTCTATGTTGATCCGATAAAACCAGGGGTTCAGCGAAAACGGATGTGCTGCGGGCTGAGGCCAATAGGAAGAAGCCTGCATAAAAACAAAAGGCGGGATTCAACCAGTTCCGCAACCATAGGTCAACGTTCACTATGGCAAGCAGTCCCATCTGCCTGAAAAGCAGGCAATCACTTTTGACATTTTCAATCCAGCACAATGAATCCGATTCATTCGTTTTTTTCTTCACCGCAAATCATTTGCGCTGGCAGGGACGTCCAACATAGGTGTCCAGTAGTATGATCTCGCAGCACTTTCGATTCTTTTCATTTTCCGGTGCCAACGCAGGCCAACTTTTGTTAGTCGCGGCGCTTGCTTTACCTGCGATTCCCCTGGCTGCCCAGGATTTCTATCATCAAGGCAAAGTTGCGTACGGACAACGTAATTACGAAAAGGCAAGACAGCTATTCGAACGCTCGCTTGAGACCAATCCGGCCAACGGCAATCCGTGTTTCTACCTGGGCTATATGCTGGACAATGCAAACCGACGCGATCTGGCCGTTAACCAGTACAGGCGCGGTGTCGATTCAAACATGGACGCAGATCTGCGCGACAAGGCTTTCTGGAAAATCGTACTCTACTATAAATATGTCCAGGACTGGGACAACCTTGCAATCTATTCGGAAAAGTTCCTGCGCTATCGTGACATCCAGCAAATCAAGGATTTTCTTGAGGAAGCAAAAGAGAAACGGGACCCAGCACTGGCTAAAACTCGTGATTTGACGGCAAGCGCTGAGAGAAAAAAGGAATCCGGCGATCTAAGAGGTGCTGAGGCCGATTACAAAGCAGTGCTTGCAAACAAATGGGATGAGCACACGGCCTGGAATCTGGCTGCGCTTGAGATGCAGCTCAGAGAATATCGCGAGGCTTTAACCTACTACAACAAACTCATTGAACAGAAACCGGGCTGGGAATATTATTACAAGCGCGGCGTAGCTCATTACAGTCTTAGAAACTACGACGACTCATTGGCGGATTTCCTGAAAGCGCGTAGTCTGAACAAAAAACCGGATGCAGGCTTTAAGTATTACTTAGCAATTGGGGAAGGACTTTCTCTCCTCGAAAGCGGCAAGCACATCGATGCTCGTGCAAAACTAACCGAAGCTTCCAAACTCAAAAAATCGCCGGTTGCACTGGCTGCCCTGGCAAGGATCGAACTCGCTACGGGAAACCGCAAGCTCGCGGAAAGTTTTGCAAGTAAACTGGAAATTGCAGATCGTGAGCGGGACCTTATCCAGGCATTGCTCTACTACAATTCAGACCAGAAGGCAGATGAGCGGAAGCTTGGAAGGGAAGCATTTGTAAAATGGGCGGGATCGATTAAGCAGGATGAAACGTTTCAGCCTTCTTATTCGGCCAGCCTCTTCCTATTGGCCAAACAGGCTTGCATCCTGAGTGATCCGGAATTATGTCTGAATGCTCTTGAGAAGATTCCCGAAGGTGACCAGCAGAAAATCGGCGATGCAGTTAAGACTTCTTTTCCCATGGAAAAAAGAAATGCAGGGGATATTTATCATGAATTTGATTTTTATTATGGGAAGGCCTTACTGGACCGGAATCGGACGGATGCTGCACTAAGCCGCTTGGGCAAGGTCCAGGATCTGCCAATTGCCCGCTATTATATGGCTTCCGCATATGCCAGAAAGGCTGATGAAAAAAATGCAATGGATTATTTACAGCGCGCAGCTGAAAAAAATCCTGAGTACTGGGACTACGCAAAGAAAAACGCTGACTTCCAGGCCCTGGCCAGGAAGAGTGCAGACTTTGCATACTTCATCCAGAACAACGGAAAAGTCCGGCAAACCGGACCTGAACCGGTCCGAGGGAATGTAGAGGTCAACACGAATGAAACAAAAAAGGACCCTGCTCCATGAACCATCACTCTACGATCCATACCGTGGCCTCTATACAAAAGTAGAACTTGAGAAAGTAAAGGAATACATGCGTGAGGAACTCACGCGGTCATTCCAACACTTCAAAAAGAAGACCAGTCCAAGACCTCATTTTGCATCGTATCTGTTTCGGAATTACCGGACTGAAAAAATCTCCGGCAGACTTGGCGGGATTACGGATCATACAATCGGATCACAGAATACCGTGTACTGTGACGTCCGCGTCGGCTCGCCTCGTTTTGATAATCTGATAAACGGTGGTCTGGAAGATAACTCGGATCGCGATGAGTCCATTGAATACATCAATATGCCGGCAGAGATTGAGCGCGATCCCTTTCGCTTCAGTCTATGGAAACTTACCGATGCGAAGTTCAGGGAAGCGGCAGAGCAATACTACGAACGTAAATCAAAAGAACTGCACTATGTAGATCCAAACCGCGGGCTGCCTTCTCGCTACAAAAGAAACGCAGTCAAATCCTGGAAGTACACCAAACTTCCGGAAGTGGATCGTGAATTCTGGATGTACCGGATTCGTCGCGCGGGCCAGCTCCTAAAAAAATACACAAACATCAAGAATTCGCGGTTTGAATTTAGCTGTCATCACAGACAGAGCGTGCTCGTGAATTCTGAAGGAAGTGAAATTCTTCAGCAACAATCAATCTTTGAACTGCGCGGATCACTCTGGCTTTTAAACAAGAAGGGAGAAGGAATCGTTCAAGAAATTCATTTTACTGAAGGCGCTCTAGACGACCTGCCGGGTGAAAAGGAATTCCTCTATGTCATTCAGCAAAAGATCGACTCACTCCTGGCACTTGAAAAGGCACCCAGACTCGATTCCTTTTCTGGTCCTGTGCTCCTTTCTGGCGGCGCATCAGGATTGTTCTTCCACGAAGTTGTAGGTCATCGGCTGGAAGGTTCCAGGTTGCTTTCACCTGACGAAGGCGGGACGTTTCGCAGCCTGCGCGGGAAGAACATAGCGCCGGACTACATTGACATCATAGACGATCCAACGCTAACTCACTATGGCGATCGTCGTATGATTGGTCATTTCCTTTACGACGATGAGGGAACGCCTTCGCAGCGCGCCGTGCTGGTTGAAAAGGGAATCCTCAAACAATTCCTGACCACTGCAACGCCAATTCCGGGACAGAAAGAAACAAACGGCCATGCAAGAAGTCAAAAACATGAACGCCCCATTTCCAGAATGGGAAATCTCCTGGTCGTAAACCGTAAGCCCGTGGATGCTGAGCAAATGCGTGGACTCTTTATTGAAGAGATCAAGCGCCAGAAAAAGCCATACGGGATTTACGTGAAAGACACGCTGGGTGGAGAAACAGGTACAAACAGCTACGATTTTCAGGCATTCAAAGGTGAAATACTCGACGCAAGCCGGGTATATCCAGATGGAAAAGAAGAACCAATTCGTGGCGTAGACTTTGTTGGAACACCGCTTTCATCCCTTGATGCTGTTGTGTGTATGGGTAATGATCCGGCACTCGATAATAGCTACTGTGGCGCTGAATCCGGTGTTGTTCCGGTTTCCACAGTCGCTCCTTCCATGCTTATGCGAAACCTTGAACTCCAGGGGCAGGATCGTGAACGTTATACGCAATATGTCGTTCCTCTGCCCTACGCAGAAAAGAAGCGCAAGAAGTAACCCGCGCTGGTCGCGTTGACGCGCTTGAATCCACGCGGGCTGCCTCAAAAGAAATCTATGCGGATCAAGATCAGGGAACGTCGACTACAAACAAGGTAAGATCGTCGTCCTGCGAACAATCAAGCGCGCTCTCTTTCACATAGGAAATCACCTGATCGCAGAACTCCTCAGCATGTAGCTGTTGCACAGATTGAACATGGGCCAGGAAACGCTCTTCGCCAATGATATCGCCATCTTCCATACGCGCTTCAATTAGCCCGTCAGTATAGAACACGAAACGATCTCCAGATCTATATTCTACAACCTTCTTCTCAACCTGAACTTCCGGGAAAATTCCTATGATTCTGCCACGCGCTTCAAGAAGCTTCGGTGGTTCACCTTCGCGCAATAAAATGCAGGGAGGATGACCACCGTTTGCATAGTGAAAGAACCCGGTGCGCGGGGCCTCCGCAGTCTGTTGAAATACTCCAAGCCCAACCGTAATGAAGTTCCCGGAAATGCGTTCCAGGAGCTGTTTGTTGATTCTACCAAGAGCGTCTGCAGGATCAATACAGGCATCGAGGCTAGACTGCCAGACCATTTTAGTCATAGCGGCAATGAATGCGGCTGGAACACCGTGGCCGGATGCATCGGCTATGATGACGCCAACTGCACGACTTCCATCCTTTAAAGCTACGGAAGCCACATCGTAAAAATCACCACCCACGCTTGACATTGGTAAATACCGCGCGGAGAATTTTAGTCCTACATCTTTGGGATAGGATGTAGGCAATAGGCTTTCTTGTATCTTCTGCGCCATGCGCAGCTCTTGCTCTGTCTGCTGGCGTTTTTTTTCCAGCTCTTCGCGCAGGCGCTTTTCTTCTTGAAGCGAATCGTTTAGTCGCCCCAGAAAGATTTCATGCATGTAGTTGATCAGAATCAACGAATGCCGGTCGAGTAAGTTGCGCGCTTCTTTATAAAGCTCCGTTTCTCCGCCAAGATCGCGCTTCAAAGCCAGAAGCAGCTCAATTCTAATTGCATTCTCGCGCAGATTGAATTCAGTAAAAGTTGAGTTCTGCGCGTTGACTACCTTCATCAAAATATTCACGGATCTGCGGAGAGCTTCCTCTTCTGCGGCTTCCGTTGTAAGGATTGCCTCAATCCGAGCACGCAAAGACAACAGGTAATTCTTTGCGGTAATATCATTGAAATCCTGGTGATCCAGAACCTTCACGTCTACGAATCGGAGGTAGATTTTCTCCAGGACAGAGGGTCCGTCCACGAAGTGGCCGATGGTTGCCTGAACAAAATCCATCTGATCACGCAGAAACGACTCATAGGAAATCCCTTCGCGCATAGCGCGTGCCAGGGTTTCCGGGGTTTTGGCAAGCTCCCGCCGTACGATCCGTCCATACTCAGAAACGAGTAGGCCAAAGAGCCTGGATCGAGATGCGGGGAGATTCTCTGCAGTGTTTGTGGCTTCCATTTGTTGAAATGCCATGTGAATGAATTCCTCAGTGCCCGTAGGTCAATAGAAAGAAGAGTAAAATCACGGATTCGTCTCCCCAAAATTATTCCACGGAGCTAAATTTCTGTTAGATTAGGAAGTATCTCGCCAGCCTTACCGCGCAACGACAGGTTCACTATTCCGCTCAGTTCCGATTCATCCGGATTCAAGTCGATTGCGAATGCGCCATGCGACATGGCGTGCCGGGTAAGGTAAACTGGCATCGGAACCATTCCAGACGTCCCCACTGTGATTAGTGTGTCCGTTCCGCTTAAGAAGTCCAAAATGTCTTCCAGCAAATCCTGGTCATACGTCTCCCCAAACCACACAATGTCAGGGCGTGCAATTCCCTTGCATTTACAACGCGGCGGGATTTCCAGGAGGGGCGTTTCTTCCAGATCAAACTCATTGCCGCATAACGTGCAGCGCGCCCGCCAGATGTTTCCGTGAATTTCTGCGATTCGTTTGCTTCCGGCGCGTTTGTGCAATCCGTCCACATTCTGTGTAATTAGAAGGAACTCAGTGGCTGTCGTCTCAATCTTTGCCAGGCTCAAATGCCCCGGATTCGGTTGGGCCTGCTTGCAGATGCCGCGACGCCAATCGTACCATTCCCAAACGAGTTTTGGATCGCGCTTAAATGCCTCGGGCGTTGCAAGTTCTTCAGCGCGAAAGTTCCTCCATAGTCCGCCAGGTCCTCGAAATGTTGGAATCCCGCTCTCTGCCGAAACTCCAGCACCGGTAATCACGGCAAGGCGCCTGGATTCGCGGATTCTTTGGCGCGCGATGGATATGCTGTTTGAGTTAACCATTGTATTTCTTACCGTACGTCGAAGCACAGAAGCGCAATATCGTCGGTTTGTGGGCTGTTTCCACGGAATACTTTCAAGTCATTAAGCAGTATATCCAGGAACTCCTCCGGCGGTAGACTACAATACTCCTGCATACGCGCTTCCAAGCGTTCTTCATAGAGTTCAAAATCATCCGATCTTGTTTCGGTAACACCGTCCGTGTAAAACAAGAATCTATCTCCAGTTGCTATTTCAACAAAGTGATCGTCCCAGGTAATACCTGAATCCACGCCAAGAATTAGACTTTCATCGCCCAGATGCGAAATCCCTTTCGAACTCAGATGCAGTGGTGGCGGATGGCCTGCATTTGCAAAGTGCATTCGATTTGATTCTGGTTCAAAGATCGCGCATGCAGCGCTAACAAAATGCTGTCCTCCACCGAGATACGCGCAAAGATCTTGATTCATGCCCTTTAAGATTGCACCGGCACTCGTCTTTGTTTTATGATTGTGAAATGCTGCCTTTGTCATTGTAGTTATGAGCGACGCGGCCACGCCGTGACCGGTAACATCGGCCACCAGAACAGCAATCCTTCCTTCGATGTTTAACACATCGTAAAAATCTCCGCCTACGTTTTCCATTGCAAGATAACGTCCCACAATTTCTAGTCGAGGGTGAAGGCCGGAAAGAGGTGGGAGCAATTGCTGTTGCATCCTGCCAGCAAGTACCAACTCGGCGCGAAATCGATCCGATGCCTCTTTCAGTTTTCGATTGGCTTTATCCAGGTCGCGGCGATTCTTCTTGCTCTGCGCCAGGTTTTGCGATAGATCTCGACGGTTCTTTTTTAAATGATTGGATGTTTCAGTCATATAGTAGGTCAGAATAACCATCCATACCATCCAGAGTGCATTTCTTGGCTCAAGGGCTCCTATAAAGAACCCCGGCGCACTTGCAGCAAACAGTACCAGCATCCATATCAACCAGAAGCGCCGGCGAATAAAACCAAATCCAGGCATACCCACGGTCGTACCCCAGATCCAGAAAACTACAGCATAGGCAGGAAGTTCAATCGAGAGGTATCCGTAGTAGATTGCAACGGGGAGGCTTGCCACAAGCGCAATGTCGAACCACGATTCAAGCGAGTGCATTCCGCGAACCAGTCGATAGGATAGATACAGCCCACAGGTCAGGTAATAGAAAACGAAAGCGGCAAAAGGAATCGGTTGAACGCGCGATCCGTATACCGGATCAAAAAATGCAATCAGTAGAATGGTTCCGGCATTGATGCCCAGTCCGCGAAAGTATGCCAGCGATGCCTGATTGAGTAGAACGCGCATCAGAATCGATCTACTCCGTCCGCCCATACCGGATGAAATCACCCCTGAGGTTTATGTCAACCTTCCCTGCTCATGGCCGATCCGCATTCGTCCAGATTGACAAATATCCTTAGCTATTTTTGGAATTTGCCGACCTTAAAAACACGGAGGAGTCATGGCTAGAAATCTCATCATTATTGGCGGCGGTCCGCTACAAATGCCTCTCATCGACACTGCAAAATCGATGGGGCTCTTCACAATTGTCTTTGATATGACAGCAGATGCGCCTGGAATGAAGGCGGCGCACATGCAGGTTATTATGAGCACGCGCGACATAGATGGCTGCGTGCGCGAAGCTCGACGTCTCCGCGAAACAATGCAGATTCATGGAGTAGTAACCGCTGGCACCGACGCAAGCCGCGCTGTAGCTGCAATTGCAGGATCGCTTGATTTGCCCGGAATCCGTTATGCAGATTCTGAAGCCGCATCGAACAAAGTACTAATGCGCAAACGCCTGCGTCAACATGGCGTTCCAATTCCTGATTTCCGTTCCGTCTGGTCCATTAAAGAAGCACGCGAAGCAATGGATGAGATGACCTTCCCACTGGTGCTTAAACCCGCCGACAACATGGGCGCGCGCGGAGTAATCAAGATATCCGCACGAGAGGAAATTTATGCTGCATTCAAACATGCAAAGAAGCATAGCCCCACGGGGGAAATGATTCTAGAAGAATACATGGAAGGCCCAGAGCTTTCCATCGATGCGCTAGCCTGGAATGGTCAGATTCAAATGACTGGAATTGCAGATCGCATCATCGCTCGCGAACCATACTTCGTTGAGCTTGGACATAACATGCCATCGTCTCTGCCCGAGTCTGTAATCCAGGAGGCGGCGGATGTTATGAAAGCCGGGATGCGGGCTCTCGGCATTCATACTGGTGCAGGAAAAGGCGACATCAAACTGGCTAAATTGCCGCCGGGTCAGAAGAATCCTCGCCACAGAGCACCATACGATGACTACTCAATCAAAGTCGGAGAAATTGCGGCGCGTCTTTCAGGCGGCTACATGTCTTCGCATACATACCCACTTCACAGCGGAGTAAATCTCCATAAAGCTGCAGTCCAAATTGCACTCGGCGACGAACCAACCTCGCTTGAAACTACTCGGCATTTTGTGGCTATCGAACGTGGAATACTCTCACGCCCAGGAAAAATCCTGGAGTTGAACGGCGTTGCTGAGATGAATCAGGTTCCCAGAATCGAGCATATTGTATTCACTCGCAAACCCGGCGATGTAGTTGTAGAAGCAACCAGCAACCTGGATAAGATCGGGCACATCATTGCATGCGCACCAACCCTGGAAGAAGCTGAAGCAGCAGCCCAGGAATGTTTGAATCGAGTTCAGATTTCAGTTGATGATACGTTCAGCGTAGACTGGAAATCGGTTGAAGACAAGGCACGCGAACGATTTGGCGACCAAGTTTGCTGGGTTTGCAAAACATGCGCTGGCAATTGTGCAAGTGGAGTACCCGGTATGGGTGGCCTCGGCAGCATGAACACCTTCAAGGACAACGCAGCCGCCCTTGCAGAAATTAGAATCATCCCGCGCTACATTCGCACCAATATTCAGCCGGATACTACGATGGAATTCCTGGGACGGAAGTTTGAAACACCAATCATGGCTGCCCCCATGACCGGAACAGCAACTAACATGCGTAATGCGATCGGAGAGTATGATCTTGCGCGCATTCTTGTTCATTCAAGCCGCGATTCAGGGAGCATTGCATGGGTGGGCGACGGAGCAACACCGGATCGCTATAAGACGATTTTCAAAGCGCTCGCTGAAGCCGATGGACTTGGCATTGCAATCTGCAAACCACGTTCTGATGAAGAAGCCCTTCTTGAGCGATTCCGCCTGGCGGAGGAAATGGGTCTCACTGCTATCGGGATGGATATTGATGCTATTTCATTTAGAACAATGGAACTCAAACGACTGGGGAGTTCGGCAAGAAACTTTGAAGCACTGCGCATGCTCCGCGATTCAGTAAAACTCCCATTTATCCTCAAAGGAATCATGTCACCCGAAGACGCTGAAGAATCCATACGCGCCGGAGTATCTGCGATCGTAGTAAGTAACCATGGTGGCCGTGTACTCGACGATATGCCGGGAACAGCGCGCGTGCTTCCGGAAATTGTAGCGCAGGTTCGCGGGAGAATTCCAGTAATCGTAGATGGAGGAATTCGCACAGGCCAGGATGTATTTAAGATGCTAGCACTTGGTGCGAGCGGCGTGTTGATCGGTCGACCTCTTGCAATCGCAGCAGTTGGCGGAGATCAACCTGCAGTTAAGTTTCTCTATTCAAAAATGCGCGATGAACTTTCGCGCACTATGAACCTCTGCGGAACGGAACGACTCGCTGATATTGAACCAGGATTTATTCGAATTTACCGCGAAAGCGAGAATGAAAGTCGGGTGAGCTGAGATCACGGGGAAAGGAGCAACCGGCTATTGTCGTTCCCTTTTAGAAATATCGCCCGCAATTTTCTGCGCATCACGCGCGATTTCCCGTATTTGTCCGGTGGGTGATATCCAGAAGCCACAAAAATACAAACGATCTTTGCCAAAATACTTCTGCCTGTCCGCACTGACTTTAAGATCTTCGAATCGCTCTTTATCCACGTGAATGATACTCGCATAGTCCCTATAGTAACCGATGCCCGCTACAATCGCGTCAAAATCTTCCTGGCTGCCATCTTCAAAAAAAACCGAACGGTTGTGAATATGATCAATGTTACCGCGGACTTTGATGTGCCCTCTTCTGATATGGTCTAGAGTGCCGATATCCAACAGCGGCACGGCGCCATCTTTATGAATTTGTTCCAATGGCCCGTACGGAAGCTTTTTGAGACCTAGTTTAGTAATATCCCCAACAAGCCACTTCATGAGCGGTGCATTCAGTTTATCCGCAACCCTCGGCGGCAGAAAATTCATGAGCAAGCCCAATTGAAGAACAGGAACACCGAAAACATCGCGAGGAATTACATTGACCGGGGATCGCACCGCCATCGATGGTACCGCACCTTGTTCGAATAAATCAATGGCGATTTCGCAGGCAGAATTACCAAAGCCCACGACGAGGACCTTTTGGCCGCTGAAGTCCTTGCCTGATTTATATCCATAGCTGTGCAGTATTTTCCCGGGAAAGGTTTCCATCCCTTTAAAGTTTACGGGTTTTGGTTTTCCGAATGGGCCGGTAGCAACGATGACGTATTTTGATTTAAACGCGGTCTTCTTTGTTTCTGAAATCCAGTATTCGCCATCCCTTTTCACAGATAAGGCTTCCGTATTAAAAACCGGATTGATTTCAAACTCGCGTTGATAATCGATTAAATAATCAACCACCTCTTGCCGTGAAGGGTAGAGTGGAATTGTTTTGCCAAATCCTCTATAGGGTAGGCCTGACAATTTCTTGCTTGTGTGCAGGTGCAATCTGTCATAATGAGTGTGCCATGCTGGCGCAATTTGCGATTGCTTTTCGATGATGACATAACTGATTCCCTTTTTGCGAAGCGAAGCAGCGCAGGCGAGCCCCGAAATGCTGGCCCCAATAATAAGCGTATTTGTCTCGTTCATTTTCATAACTGTTACCTCTGTTTGAGGGCGGGATTCGAACCCTCGGTATCCTGGGTATACACCTTCCAGGCAAGCACACTAAGGATATCAAGAAATTACAGCCTGAAGAAGCTGATGAACTCCGTGGTGGGACGTTGTTTACGCCTGCCCCAGTAAGACAAAAAAGCCAAAAATGGTTGACTCAATTTGCTCGTATAAGTATTTGCTTATATAATAGATTATGCATTCTACTAAACGACTCGACTCTACCTTTGCCGCCCTGGCAGATCCCACACGCAGGGCAATTCTAGGACGCCTTGCCAGAGGAGAAAAAACCGTAACGGCCCTTGTGAGGTCGTTTAGAATGAGTCAGCCTGCAATTTCGCAACACCTCAAGGTGCTGGAAAATGCCGGCCTGATTTCAACTACCGTCCGGGCGCAAGAACGTCCGCGACGTCTCGAAACGCGGCCGCTCATGGAGGCGACTGATTGGATAGAGAGGAATCGTAAGCTTTGGGAGGGGAAGTACAAGCAATTGGACAGACTATTGGAAGAATTGAAACTGGAGGAAACAAAATGACGAATAAGATAGGAAACAAGAAAGAACTGAAACTAGAAGTGCGTGGGGACCGCGAGGTTGTCTTAACCCGCTACTTTGATGCGACGCCGGCCAGGCTATTTGACTGCCACACCAAACCAGAATTGATGCGGCGTTGGTTAACTCCCCCGGAAGGCTGGACCTGCGATAGTTGCGAGGTTGATCTCAAGGTGGGTGGTAGATTTCTGAATGTCTTCTTAAGTCCACAGAAGCAGAAATTCGGCGTCTGCGGAACATTCAAAGAGATCGTTAAACCCGAGCGCTTTGTGAGTAGCGAATTCTTTCTCACTGATGTGGATAGCTACCGAGCAGACAGTCCGGATGATCCGAACGCTGCGCTACAAACGTATACCTTCGTGGTTCACGGTGAGCAGACATTGATGACATTGAGCTTGCTCTATCCGTCAGCCGAGATTTGCAAGTCAGCCCTTGAGACTGGCATGGCCGACGAAGCGTGTTACGAGAAACTCGATGAACTACTTGCGAGCTAAGGTGAAGATTCAAACAGGCAGGCCATGATATGAGAAAAATAAAGATCATCGAACACATCTCGTTAGACGGTGTGATCCAGGCGCCAGGCGGACCCACCGAAGATGAAGATGGTGATTACAAATATGGTGGTTGGACCTCAGCGTTTGGTGATCCGGCCGTACGTGATGCAATCGCCCAGGCCCACACGAAGGGCTTCGATCTGCTGCTTGGCCGCCGTACCTATGATATCTGGAGTCACCACTGGCCGAAGGTCACGAACAATCCAATGGCGGACAGTTTGAATGCTGCGACGAAATATGTTGCGACCCATCGACCGGAGACTCTCGGATGGGGTCCGGCGAACGACCTGGGCAAAGACATCGTGGATGGTATCAGTCGCATAAAATCCGTGGATGGAACTGATTTGATAACCTGGGGAAGTTCAACGCTGACACCCGTGCTGCTCGGCCACGGGTTGGTTGACGAGGTTCTGCTGTTTGTTTACCCGGTCTTACTGGGCAAGGGCAAACGTTTCTTCTCGGATGAAGTCGAACCGCGCGCGCTTGCGCTGGTCAGCTCAAAAACTGTCCCGTCAGGTGTGATCATAAGCAAATACAAATACACGGGATTGATTCGTAGCTAGTTCGACGTTAGGCGCTCATTCTTGCCTTCTGGAACCTTGCATTGCGTAGTTTCAGAAGGCACTACTCATCACCTGCGGTTCTTTGCCCTGGAAAGAAATCGACGGAAACAGACGGTTCCTGACAATCAGGCATGAAATTCATGCGCATCTCAGGTATCCTTGCAATGGCCCTGATATCACATTGCATCTACGTGCAGACCCGTGAGTCCCAGCCCCTGAGGACATCAGTCCCAACGATTCTCTCCCCTCAATCGACAAAGAAGAACGAAATACGATTTGCCTACTACACGTATCGTCCGGCCGTTTATCCTCTGGAAGTGTTCACCCAGAATCTCCTTGCTGGAGAATTTCAAAATGCACTTTCGAGATTAGATTTCGAATACGCTCCAGCACAAAATGATTCCAGAGCACTGGAAATACTTTTCGAGAACAACTATGTACCGGTCTGGCTGGAGGTTAAGAATACATCAGACCAGTTGATTTATCCCAGAAACGTAATCTCACTCGAAACCACAAATGGGCCGATCGCGCCCATTTATCCAGCCGAGATACCGCAGCACTTCAGTAAGCTTAACTGGAAGGCTGTGGCCGCGAATACGTATAACTTTACGGTGATTGTGGTAGTCCTGGCAGCCATGATATCCATTGGCAATATTCCATTGGCCGGGCCTCCGGCGGAAAATTCAAAACCAAAGATAGAACGTCGTGAGCTATTCAATCCTCTTGATATCTCTCAGGAAATTAAATACGAAACGCTGCTGTTCTCAATGGACCCTCTAAAACCGAAGCAGGGGCGCGCGGGTCTGGTAATATTTAAGCATCGGACTACGCCAGACTGGAAAACCCTGGAAGTACGAATGGACACAAGCCAGCTTCGTTAGCTCATTCTGGATCAGATCCAAACCAGGCGGATGCATAGTTGTCGGATAGAGTCCCGCCGATCACATGCCATTCTATTCCTGCCCATGGTCCTTCGTTCAGCATAACTGCTCTGTGTCCGGAGCTCCGCGCCCAGCGATCCACAGCAAGCCAGGGAGTCATCGCTTGCTTTTTTTCTGAATCGAATGCCGCCGCCGCAATCTCATAGCCGTTGCCCTTGTAGGTGGAGAGTTCGCGGGGTTTGTTCCACATGCATTTACTTTCCTTCTGATCATCAGTGTAACAACATGGAGTCCAGTTTCCGCCGACAGACCAGCTATGGAGGTTACAGTTCTTTGCACGCTTTGTTGCATTTATTTGCATGTCACGAACGTGAATCTGTCCCACCTGCGTAAGTGCGCGTGAAATTGGAATTCGTCTCAAGCCGCGCGCGGCGCGAAAATCGTTTATGATCTCCGGCAGTGATTTACCCTGCATGGATGGATTGTAATCCAGATAGTTTCCGCCAGTGCAGGCCGAAAGGAGGAATAGAGCTAGCAGTGAATAACGACGCACTATAGAAATCCTTCCACGATTGATTTGCTTTCAAACAGCTCTTTCAGTCTCTCTGCATCGTGTGCCGGAACAATTTGAATCTTGTTCTCAGGGTCGTTTAGCACATTAGAAAGCATCCGTATCTGCGAAGCAACAAGGGCCCGATTCTCCTGTAAGAACATCAAATTCAAGAGATAAGCTTTGCCCTTTAGCTTACGAATATTCTCCATACTCCAGACAATGTCGCCCACAAGCAGGAATTCTGTTCCATTCTTGAGCGTAACATAGATAAACTGAGTTCCCGGACTGTGGCTTGGCGTTTTGATCAGCACGATTCCAGGAGCCGGAGAAATAAAATGCTCAAACTCAAGTGGCTTAAGCGATTGAATCACGCGCAATGCTTCAGGAGTAAACTGTTCTGGTTGGCGAAACGGATCGTTTATTTGTTCTTTTGTAAGGACCAGTTTGTCTTTAAGGTTTTGCACGTTAGGCGATATAGCAATACCGCCAATGTGATCTGGATGCTCGTGCGTAAGTAAGATCTGCGACGCCTTCAGCATGGCGTCTTGCATTGCATCGAATCGTTCCGGATAGTACGGCGCATCTGGTGCCATGGCCTTGTGCTCTTTCTGCCCCATTGCAGAATCTATGATAATAGTTTTGTTTCCAGGATAGACGATCTGAAAGGATGCAAACACCATCGAGATTTTTCGAGTGAGACCCTCCCCCGCAACAACGGCAGAAGCAGGAAACGCACCTTCCCCGATTACAAGCGCGTGCAGACTTTCTGGCAGTGGTCCTTTGGACTCATGCGCCAATGCTCGAATTGTTTTTAGATTCAGGCTGAAATCGGATTTTTCCGGGACTGGAGATCGATCTAGAAGCGCAACCTTGCCTATCCAGAGAATGGAGAGGATTACAACGGCAATGATGCCTATCTTTTTCAATCGAGCCATGGCCAAAATTCGGTTTGAAGCACTGACTGCATAGTCTTTTTGGAAAGGTCAGCCAAACCAATTGATACGTTCAGCATAATAATGCGCTGATCAAATTATTCTTGAAGCTTTCCGAATTTCCTTTCTTAGTTCAGATCTAAACGTCGGATAGTCAACTTCCGTCGAATGGCGCGGGGTTTTGATAAACCGAAAATGCGGGTTTCGCATTTCGCGCTCGATTAGTTGTGAAATATTCACTGGCCTTGTGTATCGCCCTTCAATTTCAAGACAGGCTAACTTCGCTTGAAAATCGGCCATAGGCCAGATGCATCCCAGAGGCTGGAACAAACCTATGAAATACAAGTTCTTGATCTCAGGATGGAACATCTTTTTCCAGAGGGGAATTTCAGTTCTTCCCTTGAAATCTATGAATGACTTATCGAAAAATGGAAATGAAATATGATAACCAGTTGCAGCAATTATAACATCAAACGTTTCAGATGTGCCATCAGTAAAGTGAACGATTCTTCCTTCCAGTCTTGAGACGCCTGGTTTGGTTCCAATCTCACCATGGCGAATAGCATAGAATAGTTCCGAGTTCACGGTTGGGTGTCCTTCCATTACCCCGTAATCAGGAATTGGAATTCCGTATTTAGTATTCTTGCCCTGCCAGATCAACAATGTCATTCGAAGGATCCATTGCCGAATTCCTTTGGGAATCCAGACGGTTCTGTGATACAACACGTCGCACGGAACTCCGAACATGAACTTGGGAAGGAACCAGTGCCCTCGACGCATTGAAATAAATGTTCGACTTGCAACGCGCGAACAATCGACGGCAATATCAGCGGCTGAGTTTCCACCACCAATCACTAGAACCCGCTTACCACGGAATGGCTCTGACTTCTTATACTCATGCGAATGCATGAACTTACCGGTGAAGGTTCCTTCGTATTTAGGCGGAGCCGGATCCCAGTGATGGCCATTCGCAACCATCAGGTAATCAAAATATTCAACCCTCTTCTCGCGAGGCCCTTTTGAAGTTACCTTCCAAACGCCGCTGTGGTCCAGCTCCGCGTGCGTTACTTCTGTATGAAATCGCACACGAGATGAAATATCAAAATTCTGCGCATAGTTTTCAAAATACTCGCGCAATTGTGAATGTGATGGATAGTCCGGAAAAGCAGCAGGGAACGGAAAATCCTCATACGCTGATAATGTTTTAGAACTAATTATATGAGTTGTTTCATATACGCTTGAGTGCCCGGGCTTATCGCGAAAGACCCAGTTCCCGCCAACTTCACCGCTTTTCTCAAAAATTACCAGACTCTCAGCCAGGCCGGAGGTGATCACATTCTTTGCGGCTGCAAGTCCGGATGGGCCGGCACCAATGATACAAATCCTGGGCATGCGACAAACGGTGCGGATGCAAGATCGCCGTCATGCGGTAATTGGGTTTACTGCGAGGAATTTGGGCAACGATATACGAATATTCCCACTTTCGTATCAATAGAACTATCCCCCATCCACAGATCGAGATTCCAGGGAGGGATTGGGCGGCAGGTTCATTGCTTCCGGAAACAGATCTACCAGCCAGCGCACAATGTCTCGCACTGCAATAATTCCCACAGGGTTTCCCAGGGCATCAACCATTGGGACATGACGATATCCTTCCTCGCTCATTTTGCGCAATGCATACGCGACCCCGGCCTCGGGACTCAGGGTGTCAGGATTCCGCGTCATAACAGACTCGACGGGTGTCGTTGTAATGTCCATACTCTTCCCAACAACTCGAGTCAGTACGTCGCGCTCCGTAAAAATCCCAACCAGTTTGCCGTTATGCGTAATAACTGCCGCGCCAACGCGCGTATCATTCATCAATCCAATCACCTCTGCAATAGATGCAGTAGTCGGCAAAGCTACAACGGGACGCTGGGGGAGCTTCCCGAGCGACATGGACAGAATCTCTCCGCGGATTATCTTCTCGTCTTCAAACGATTCGTCATACTCGCTGTTGTTCATGCCCTGAGAATTAGCCCTGTCGATGTATTTGTCAAGCAGAGCTTTATGCGTTGACTTGACGGAATTGTTGTCCCGGGAAATATTGAAGGGCTTTGCTAACTAAAAAATCCGACATATCCGAGCTGCGCCCTCTTACAAACACGGACCTGATCCGGAGATTTTGCGTAGGCCTGGAAAACCTCGATCAACGGCTCTTGCAACTTACGGATGAGCAACTCGACACTAAATTCAATGCAGAGGATGGTGTAGGGGAATGGCCCTGTAGAGTTCTTATGGGGCACCTGGCAGATGCGGAGATCGCTTTTGTGCACAGAATGCGCAGAATTGCGGCAGAAGAAAGGCCCTTGTTTGCGGTATGGGATGAGAACGAATTCATTACTTCTGGTTTGTATGGCACACCTGGAAACACCGCAAGATTTCCGATTACCGATTACGTAAATACAATCGACGCAGTGCGAAAATGGACAGGAACCTGGCTTGGAACTTTGCCTGATTCTACTTTTTTGCGCGCTGGACAACACCCCGAACGCGGCGAACAGACGCTGCGAGTCGTACTCGAGTACGCCACCTGGCATCTAGAGCAACATGGTTGGTTCTTGAATCAAAAAATTGCCCGCCTGGTTCACCTGAATTCCAGATCTTGATCCAAAACAAATCGAATCATTGCTCGGAAGGAATATCCGCCTTGATACGGTTCCTATTCATTGTTCCACGCAGTACAGATACGCTGTGGTAGAACAGTTAGCTCCAGCTGCAGGATTGACGGCCAGCATTCCAGCATTGGTCTGATCGCTCTGCCCTTGTTTCCCCCGAGTTGCTGGCGATGGAGCACCGCCGGAGTTTGAAGTCCAGGCGCTACAATCGTTTCCATGATTTGTCCAGTCCCCGTTCAATCCGGTCCATGCACCAAAATTCGATGTTGAAACGGCCGTGATGGTTCCGAACGCAAAGATGCCGTTCGCATTGGTTGTAAATACGGGCGTTGTTCCGTCCGCGCGATAGTATGTGGTGTTAGGCGACATGATCCAGGAAGGATCCATTCCTCCGCTGCAGTTTGCATCCGTTGGCGTGCTGCATGGTCGACGCGTGCTTGCGTCCACCAGTAGAGCCTTATAGACGCCCGTTGGCTTATTGGTTGTTTGAACCGCATTATTGCAAAGGGCGTCTGCTCCCAATGGGCCGCCAAAGTTCGCGTCATGCGGCCATGCTGGACCAGATGGAATAAATATCTTATGCCCTGAGACTACAACGCTCACGTCAATCGTCGTCGTTGTATTGCCGTAGGCATTTGAAGCTGTGATTGTATGGGTCGTGACTGACTGTAATGCCGTTGGTGTTCCGCTGATTACACAGGTAGTTGGAGAAATTGACAGACCTGTCGGCAAAGTGGGACTGGCGCTGCAAGCTGTGACCGTTCCAGTTACGGATGGAGTGAGGGTTGAGATTGCGAGATTCTGCGTGAAAACAAACGGCGAGCCGGAATAAGAAAGCGCCGAAGGGGGCAGACCATTCACCGCAATATCAATATTCGTATTAACAGTTCCGAACGCGTTGCCGGCCGTGATTGTGTGGGTTGTCGAGGTCTGCAACGCAGTAGGCGTGCCACTGATTGCACAAGTAGAAGCATTGATCGACAGTCCAGTTGGAAGTCCAGGGCTTGCGGCGCAGGACGTAACCGTTCCAGTAACCGTTGGCGTTTGGGTTGTAATCGCAGCATTCTGAGTGAACGTATACGGAGAACCTGTATACGCCAGGCCTGTGGGCGGAGCGTTGTTCACCGTGATAGAAATCGTCGTGGAAGTTGTTCCCGCAGAATTGCCTGCAGTAATCACATAATTGATGGCGCTTTGTAACGCAGAAGGAGTACCACTGAGGGTGCACGTACTGGAGGCGATGGACAGACCTGCTGGGAGGGCAGGATTTGCATTACAAGACGCAATTGTCCCCACGACGGAAGGTGTTTTTGGAACAATGCTCGCACCAATAGTGAAAACAAACGGGGATCCAGAGTACGATAAGGCCGTAGGTCGCGAAATGGAAACCAGGCTCTGCAAGTTGGTCAAAAGCAAAACGAGCCCACTGCTCCCCACCTGTTCACCACCCGGTTGCGGAGGAGGCGTACATGCGCCCAACGCGCACAGGCAAAATAGTATCCGCCTTTTCACGGTGCCCAAGTGCAAACCGAACACTGTTCGGTAAAGAAAACTTTTGAATTCTGTCCGAATTTTATAAAATTTTTAAATAAATCTTAAAGAGTCATCGTCGCACAACAAATGCATCGCATAGCCTCAACATTCGCAGACACTTAGTAACGTACCGAAATTTGCAACATCGCCTGAGCGAAAGAACCATAGCTAGCCTATTCCATATCATTTTCGCCACCGCCACTATGTTCGCGCGTACGTGAATCCCGCATCGATTAGCCCCGCGAAATAGCCTCTAACGAATTTAAATACGGTATGGCTGGAACATATCGCGCACCGACAGTGGGTGCGCTGTAAACTTTAGAAGAGGATGCGAAAGATCAAAAATAGCGAAAGCAACGACGGTTAGCAGCCAGCAACTAAACTCAAATAGCCATAAACAGAAAAGGCACCTTCACAGGTGCCTTTCAAAAACCATCGCCGAAGGCTTTGTGCCGAGCTGCCATGGAGGGCAAGCGTCCGGGCAATGGGTCCACGGAGGGACCCCTGCCCAGCGGCACAATGCAAGAGGCGTTAATCCTCTACTTTGATTCGCATCGCGTAGAAGGATCTCCACACGAATACTGCTGAAATCACAAAGAACAGTGCAGCAAGGCCAATACGAACGTTGTGCATGTTTTCTGGGATCTCGATTGCGAGTTCTACAGCAAGCAGACCAAACAAAGTAGTAAACTTGATGATCGGGTTCATCGCAACAGAAGAAGTATCTTTGAACGGATCTCCAACTGTATCGCCCACGACTGCAGCATCATGCAGGGGAGTTCCCTTAGCTTTGAGTTCTGTCTCAACCAGTTTCTTGGCGTTGTCCCATGCTCCACCGGCGTTAGCCATGAAGATCGCTTGATACAGACCAAAGATCGCAATTGAAATCAGATATCCAATAAAGAAATACTCTTCGACGAATGCGAACGCAAGCGTGCTGAAGAATACAACGAGGAAGATATTGAACATACCTTTCTGTGCGTAGATTGTGCAAATCTCTACCACTTTCTTGGAATCTTCAACAGAAGCTTTTTCTACGCCTTCCAGTTTGATGTTCTTTTTGATGAACTCAACCGCGCGATATGCGCCAGTCGTTACAGCTTGCATGGATGCACCGGAGAACCAGTAAATCACCGCGCCGCCAGCAATCAGTCCAAGAAGGAATGGAGCGTGCAGCAGCGAGAGTTTGTCCATATTGGCTGTGAGGCCATGAGTCAGAATTACGATGATCGAGAAGATCATTGTTGTAGCGCCCACCACGGCAGTTCCAATTAGAACTGGCTTTGCGGTTGCCTTGAATGTGTTTCCAGCTCCGTCATTCTGCTCCAGGAATTCTTTTCCTTTGATGAAATGAGGATCAAAACCAAATTCTTTTTTGATTTCTTCGCGAGCGCCCTTACGAGTTTCGATCAAAGAAAGTTCGAACACGGATTGCGCGTTATCAGTAACCGGGCCGTAGGAATCTACAGCAATCGTTACCGGACCCATACCAAGGAAGCCGAATGCAACCAGACCAAATGCAAACACAGTTGGAGCAAGCATTCCGAGCGGCTCGGCAAGACCAAGCGATGCAATTCCGTATGCTGCGGCCATAAGTGCTGCAATCGTTAAACCCATCCAATATGCACTGAAGTTTCCAGCAGTCAGACCAGATAGAATGTTTAGCGAGGCTCCACCTTCTTTGGATGCAGAAACTACTTCGCGCACATGCGCCGACTCAGTAGAAGTAAATACTTTTACGAGTTCGGGAATGATCGCACCAGCCAACGTTCCGCAGGTAATGATTGTGGAAAGTTTCCACCAGAGACTTGAATCGCCCCCGAGTGTTGGAATCAGCACATACGATACCGCATACGTGAATGCAACAGATATGATTGAAGTCAACCAGACTAGAACGGTAAGCGGATGCTCATAGTTCATATCGTCTTTCTTGGAATAGAGGACTTTTGAAATCGCTGCGTTGATTCCGTATGAACCAGCGCTTGCCAGAATCATTACGATACGCATTA
>JAIOPQ010000076.1 GCA_021413825.1 Spirochaetia bacterium
GAGTAAAACCTGATCAACTATTCGATAAGAAATTGCATCCTTTTGAAGTTTCAGTTCGCACACCTGATTCGCATACGATGATCGTGACTTTGAGTGGATGTCCCGTAAAAAATCCAGTGAAGGTAGTGTTTGAGCGTGCCGGTCAGTATCTTGCCGCCGCTTCACAACTCAGTCAATTGTTCATTGAGGTTCCGGCGGAGATGGCCTACGAGTTCCGCTCTATCCAATACCTTGAAGAGATCGCATCGATTATTATGCGCAATTCAAAAGTACGCGAAGACGTGTTTATATTTACAGGACCATTCTTTCCGTTATCGGATCCGCAAACTACTGTTGCGTTTAGTAAGCGGTATAAGATCCAGGCAAGCTGACATAGAATCAAGAAGCAGCCACAATCCGTCCGCTCTGATAGCGGACGAGGGACTTGCGGTTTGCGGCAATTCGATTTCCATCAAATAGAACTCCGGCAAGATTAAGCGGATCGTAGGTGGGTAATTGGATGTCCGTTGAGCTTGCATCAGTGCGGGCTCGATCGAGCAATCCCAGCGCCTCCGGAAGAGCAAATTGTTCCCCCCATACCTCTTTGATGAATCGTCCGCTACGAACTTCTCCTTGCATTTCCAGCCGCCGCAAAACCCGAACAAGCGAAAGCCATGGACGATTGAGTTGCTCGCGTTCCGCAATATATCTAAATACGATTCCGTAGCGCCGCAAAAAGAGCCGTGCAATCATCAGATCGGCTGTATCGTCGTCCGGGGCCTTCTGCGAACGAATCAATGACCAGCGACCTGTTGGGTACTCTGGCCTGAATCCACGTTGGCGAGATCCAGGGTGCCGCTTGCGAAACAGGTAATTTAACGCTAGCAGGCTATCAGACGTAATTTGTCCAGCTGCGATTAGTTCTTTCAGGCCAAATTGAATTTGTTCCGGAAATAGTTTCACACCAGATTCTATTTCAGGTAAGAACGACGCTCCATAGAGCTGTAGGTACTCACGGACAGTTTCAGCGTAATGCGAGAATTTTACGTTAGAGGTTGCTGAAACAAGCGGAAGCATTTCCCGGGAAAGAATCATAATCGGCACGTTTCGAGTCACAGTTCGCCTTGGCGCTTCTCCCGGTTTAACATGACGCCACCAGAGAAACTTTCCTGTGAGAAACACCTGATCGAGGGCTGATGGAACAAAATCAGTTATCCTGGATTTGAAAACCTGCTGCCAGGATTCGGCCGGCATAGCAAAGCCCTGCAACTGCCTGGCAATCGTTTCGACTGCATCCAGCCCCTGCATTTTTGAATCCTGTGTAAGGTGTTGCCACGTAAAAAGGAAGTTCATATAGTCCTGTGGGGTTGCTTCAGCCGGTTTCTGAATCCTGCTAAAGTTTCGCATGCGGCTCCAGAAAGCCCGTTCGCAGTACACACCGTCTTTTCCTGGCATGACAAATATGGTGCCAGCCAATTCCAGGCGCAAAAATGATTCCTTTATTTGGGCAATGGAAACGGGGATACGTTTCTGCAATTCAGCCGCTTCCAAAGGTCCAATCAGTTCCATGTGTCCCAGCACTACTTCGTCCAGGGCTTGCGCTTGCGTTAGGGTAGGGTTTTGAATTCGTACGGGAACGTCAATTAGCCATTCAGGAAATATAAGCGCTACATGCTGGAGTCTGTCTCCACTTAAAAGGAAACCGGGCTCAGTCACGCGTACGCGACCCGACTCAATTATCGAATCCAGCGCCCCACACGAATTTAGTAATTGTGCCTCTTTGATAGGAAGAATCCCAAACGCAGTCAATGCATCGTACAACTCTGCCTCGTCCCGTGGTTCAGGAAGTGAAGCACGGCGAACCTGATCTACCAGGTCATCGGGGATTTCTTCCGGAGTCATGGGGCGAACATCCGTTCTAACCGCGCGGGTACGCCTTTCTTCCAAAGGCGCATCGTCCAGGAATGCATAGGGGCGAGCATTTAGAATTTCATGACTCAGGGCGGACGCAGCAGGCGTATCTACGCTTGTAATCTGAATCTCCTGCGATTCAATTCGCGAAAGCACCGCTTCCCATCCGCGCACGTCCATGGCTTCATGCAGGCAATCATGGATTGTTTGATTTACAAGGGGATGATCCGGAACTTGTCTTTCACCGGAAAGATTCTCTGCGCATGCAATCTGGTCTGGAAATACAAGGGCAATCAAATCCTGCGCCTGGCTCTTTTGAATCTGCGGCACAATTCGCTTGCCCCCATACATTCGCAAAATCGCAAGCGCGCGCGAGGCATTCCAGCGCCAGCGAATTTCAAACATTGGTGCGTCGAGTAAGGCTTGGACTAGAATTCTCTCTGCTGAGGCCTTCTTCAGATAGGAAAAGACTTCTGGTAGGGCAAAGCTGTGCGTATGGCTCAATGAAAACAGAATTGCGTCGTCTGTTGCTGCTGCCTGCAATTCGAAGTTGAACTTTCTACAGAAGCGTTTACGCAAGGCAAGTCCCCAGGCACGGTTGATTCTAGTTCCGTACGGCGAATGAATTACGATGTGACAATCCTCGGCTTCATCAAAGAAGCGTTCAATTATGATCCGGTCCATGGAAGGTACATGGCCCAGCAATCCCTTTGTTTCCTGAAAGTATTCAGCCAGTTGCAAAGCGCCGTATTCTGTAATCCCGGTTTCCCGCACCAGCGTTGGCGCATAACGTCCACTTGCCAGTTCAAGGTTGGCCATCTCTCGCAGATCAGATACGGCGCGGGAAAGTTCATCCGTGCGGCCCGGTGCCTCTGCTACCCAGAAGGGCATGGAAGGCGTAGAGTTGGGTGCCGGTGCCACGAACACTTTACCCACTGAAATTCGCAGAATTCTCCAGAATTGATTTCCAAGCTGGAAAACATCGCCTGCAAGACTTTCAATCGCAAAGTCCTCGTGAACGGTTCCAAGGAAGACTTGATCGCCTTCCAGAATTACTTCGTATTCAAAATTCTCTGCAATCGCGCCGCCGTTTGTGATTGCACTGAGCCTTGCAATTCGTCGCGGCTGGATAATCCCCTGCATTCTATCATAAAAAATATACCGAGCGCGTTTTCCAAAACGGAGCGAGTAGCCCTCCTGCAACATGTCCAGGATTTGTTCGAATTCAGCGTCAGTGATGCATTTATATGGATAGCTTCGCTGAATCAGTGCTAACAATTCCGATCGTTCATATTCCCTGCAAGAGATCTCTGCTACGATTTGCTGAGCCAGGATATCCAGCGGTTTGTTAGGGATAGCAATTGCTTCAAGCTTTCCTGCATACATGGCGCGGAGCAATGCCGTACACTCGACCAGATCATCGCGGGTGAGCGGAATGAGAATTGCTTTTGAAATTCCATCCCGGCGGTGTTCGCTGCGCCCAATTCTTTGCAGAAATGTGTGGATGGATCTTGGAGAGGAAATTTGCACAACCAGATCAATTGAGCCAATGTCTATTCCGAGCTCAAGGGAGGCTGTTGAAACCATTACTTTGAGCTCGCCTGCTTTAAGAGCATTTTCCGCTTTCAGGCGCTGCACTCTTGAGAGGGAACCGTGATGCGCTCCAACTCTTTCCTGGCCTAGCAGTTCGCTTAGATGACGGGCAAGCCTTTCGCACAGCCTGCGATTGTTCACAAAAATCAAACAAGTATTATGCGATTGTATTTGATCTACAAGCTGACGATGAATTTGCCCCCAGGCCTCCTGTGTCATCACAGCACCCAGGGGAAGTTCTGGGAGCATCATCTTCACGTCTGTTTGGCGCGTATGGCCTTCATCTAGAATTATGCATGGATCGCCTGGATCCGGGCAGAGAAATTCCGCAACCAGCTCAAGTGGTTTTACGGTGGCGGAGAGTCCAATTCTTTGAATGCGCCTTCCAACCAGATGTTCAAGCCGTTCCAGCGAGAGTGCAAGATGGGATCCACGTCTGCTCCCAACGATTGCATGAATTTCATCTACAATCACTGTTCTAATTGTGGAGAGCAGGTTGCGTCCGGATTCACTCGTAAGTAATACGTATAATGATTCTGGTGTGGTTACAATGATCTGCGGCCTAATTCGAAGCATTCGTGCGCGCTGGCTGGAGTTGGTATCTCCGGTGCGCACCATGATATCTATCCTGGGTGCTGTTCCGCCGGATTGCTCGAGCCGTTCACAGATTCCGGCCAGTGGAACGTTCAGATTCTTTTCAATATCATTGCTGAGCGCTTTGAGAGGAGAGATGTAGAGCACTCGCGATTCTTGAGGAAGCTCGTCGCTCTGCGACAGGCAGACTAGTTCGTCAAGAATGCTTAAGAAAGCCGCAAGGGTTTTTCCGGAACCGGTTGGCGCAGAGATCAGCGCATGATTTCCCTTACGTAACACCGGCCATGCCAGGTTTTGAATCTGCGTGGGTGATCCAAGCGTCTGCTCAAACCAGCCAGCAACTGCCGGGTGAAACTGTTCTTTCACAGCACAATAGAAACAGAAGTTTAGTATTCCGGGAAGTAGTTTTTGAATCGGTGATCCCTGATTGACTGTACGCAAATGATTGCCGCCATGTAACTTCATGCCCAGGATTTGCGTTACATCCATCTCGTTCTCAAAGAATCCAATTTTGCGGGCAGAGCTACTTGAGATCTTTCCCGATACGGTGTTCAATGAATCCGGGAAGAAAATGTCCGAGCTGGACGTGATCGAATTCGCTCAGGGATTCGACGCTGTTATTGTGGGGACTGAGCCAATTTCTGCGCGCGTGATCGATGCGTTGCCTGGAATGCAGGTGCTTGCCAAATATGGTGTGGGCCTTGACTCGATTGATCTTGATTATTTGAAGTCGGCAGGCAGAACCCTTGCCTGGGAGCCAGGGGTGAATCGCCGTTCTGTGGCTGAACTGGCCCTGGGCTTCATGCTAAGCCTGGTTCACAATGTCCATCGGACCTCGCTGGATCTAAAGCGGGGGATCTGGACCAAGGAAGGGGGGCGCCTGCTTTCTGATAGGACTGTGGGCATTGTGGGATGCGGCGCCATCGGCCAGGATTTGTTAACTCTGCTCAAGCCGTTTGGTTGTGAACTCCTCATATGCGATATTGAAGATAAAGCAGATGTGGCCAGAAAATTCGGAGCAGTTCAGGTTCCTTTGAACGATTTGCTGGAGCAATCAGACATTGTAACGCTTCATGTTCCCTTAACTACAATGACACATCACCTGGTTGGACCTCCCCAGATTGACCGGATGCGTGACGATTCTCTTCTAATAAATACAAGTCGTGGCGCGGTTGTGGATGGAGACGCCCTGAAGGTGGCCCTTCTAGCCGGGCTGGGCCTCGGTCCGGGCAAGGCAATTGCTGGGGCCGCTCTGGACGTATTTGAGTCCGAGCCCCCAGGCGATCTTGCCTTCCTGGCCCTGCCCAATCTCCTTGGGACACCTCATATCGGTGGAAATGCCCTTGAAGCGGTTCTCGCCATGGGTCGTTCGGCCATTGCCGGGTTACGAAAGACATTCAAATCCGACTGAATGACTGTTCAATCATTGAACAATACCAATTGACATGACCCTCCCTCTTCTGAGGGTGGTCCTTCACTCTCCCTCCTGGGACTCACCTGGCGAAGCTGGGTCCAGACCATGTCAGATTCCATCGAAATACACTCACAGCTAAGTGACGGCGAGGCTCGCCTCATTGCCTCGCTCTCCAACGAAAGCGCAAACCAGAGAAATCTGGCCAAAGAGGCCGGGCTATCTCTGGGTATGACTAACCTGCTGATCCGTCGTCTCGTCAAGAAGGGACTGATCAAGGTGGTTACGCTGAACGGTAGGACTCTTAGCTATATGCTTACCCCAACGGGATTTGCAGAAAAGCTCAGGCGCTCCTACGACTATGTAACGGCGTCCATTCGCTATATTACCCAGGTTCGAGCCAGGATCAGACAGCTGGTCCAGGAGCATTCGGCTGAATCCGGGAGGATCTATGTGTTGGGCAGGGGTGAAGTGGTTAACCTTGCAAATGAAACTCTAGCTGAAATGAATCGCGAATACGTGCACTGCGATTCGCTTGATGCATTGCCGGACGATGGATCTGGCCTCTGCCTGGTCTGTTCTCCTGAGCTCAGTATGGAGATCCGAACTGGATATAATTTCCAGTTTGTACTCGAATGACAATGAAAGCGATTCTGCTCGATCGCGATGATACGCTCAATGAGGACCCGGGTTATTTGAACGATCCGCAAAAGGTTGTGCTCAAACCAGGTGCCCTCCAGGGACTGCAGAAGCTTAAGCAAGCCGGGTACGAGTTCTTTGTAATGACCAATCAATCAGGCGTTGCCCGAGGTCTAATTTCAGAGCAGCAACTTGTTTCCGTGAATGAACGGATTTCCCTTCTTCTCTCCCATGGTGGACTCAAGATTCGTAAGTTTTATGTTTGTCCACACGGTGAACCAATCACGTGTGAATGCCGCAAACCAAGGCCTGGATTATTTCTACAGTTCTTTCGCGAGTTTAAGGCAAACCCGGATGCCTGTTACGCGATTGGGGATAAGCTGCGAGATATTGAAGCGGCAGAATCATCAGGCGTGAAAGGAATCCTGCTGGCAAACAGGGAAACAGTCCAATCGACCATGGCACCAAAAAATCTTGTGCATACCGCTAGAGATTTGCAGGATGCAGCAGACTACATTCTGGCAACGGAAAGAGGATAAATAGATGGCTCTTGTACCCATGAGATTGTTGCTCGATCACGCAGCGACAAACGACTACGGAATTCCAGCGTTCAACGTAAACAACCTTGAGCAGGTGTTGGCGATCATGAAAGCTGCGGTTGCCGCCGACAGTCCCGTGATTCTTCAAGTGTCGCGCGGCGCGCGCGCATACGCGGGCGAGCACTTTATCAGGCATTTAATCCTGGGGGCTGTTGAATCATATCCACAGATTCCCATTGCTTTGCATCAGGATCACGGAAATAGTCCGGCCACTTGTTTCTCGGCAATAAGAAACGGTTTTACTAGCGTCATGATGGACGGGTCTCTTAGAGAAGATGCAAAGACTCCTGCTGATTTTGATTATAATGCCGATGTTACGGCCGCGGTTGTGAAGGTTGCACATTCAATTGGAGTAAGCGTAGAGGGCGAGCTCGGCTGCCTGGGTTCGCTTGAAACCATGATGGGAGACAAAGAGGACGGCCATGGAGCAGAAGGAAAACTCACACGCGAACAATTGCTGACTGATCCAAAAGAAGCAGAGGACTTTGTAAAACGCACTGGCGTCGATGCGCTTGCGGTTGCAATAGGAACAAGCCATGGAGCGTATAAATTTAAGCGCAAGCCCACGGGCGAAGTTCTAGTCATTTCGCGCATTGAAGAAATTCACAAACGAATCCCGAATACTCACCTCGTAATGCATGGCTCATCAAGCGTGCCGCAAGATTATCTTGCATTGATAAACAAGACTGGTGGAAAGATTTCAGAAACGTATGGTGTTCCAGTGGAAGAGATTCAAAAAGGAATCAAGAGCGGTGTTCGTAAGGTAAATATTGATACGGACTTACGGCTGGCCTGGATTGCAGCGGTTCGCGAAGCCGCAGCAAAGAAACCCGAAGAGTTTGATCCGCGGTATTTCCTGAAGCCTGCGATGAAATATATGGAAGACGTTTGTCTGGATCGCTTCGAGAAATTCTGGTGCTCCGGCCAGGCAAGCAAGATCAAGCAGATCGGCCTCGATGAGTACGCTAAAAAATACGCGAGTTAATGCATTGGATAAGAAAAGTAAGATTTATGTGGCCGGCCATCGCGGCCTTATGGGTTCTGCGCTCTGCCGTATTCTTGCTGAGCAGGGGTATACCAACGTGATCGGTAGGTCCCATTCAGAATTGGATTTAACCCGCCAGGATGAGGTTACAAATTTTTTCCGGGCGGAAAAACCAGAGTATGTCTTCCTGGCCGCCGCCCGGGTTGGTGGGATTCATGCAAACAACACGTATCCGGCAGAGTTTGTTTATTCTAATCTGCAAATCCAGAACAACGTAGTCTCCTCCTGTCATGAATTCGGAGTGAAGAAGCTCTTATTCCTGGGTTCTTCCTGCATTTATCCTAAGTTCGCAAACCAACCCATGTCAGAGAATCAATTGCTCGATGGAAAGTTAGAGCCCACTAACGAGCCGTATGCGATTGCAAAAATCGCCGGAATCATCATGTGCCAGAGTTACAATCGACAATACGGCACTAACTTCATTTCTGTGATGCCCACCAATCTCTATGGTCCGGCGGATAACTATCATCCAGAAAACTCGCATGTTATTCCAGCTCTGATTCGACGCTTTCATGAAGCAAAGGTTGAAAACCGTTCAGAAGTTGTGATCTGGGGGACAGGAAAACCCCTTCGGGAGTTTTTATACTCTGACGATTGCGCGAGGGCTTGCGTGTTTCTTATGGAAACATACGATGTCAAGGGTGTTCCGGGTGGCGGCGATTTTGTGAACGTTGGTTCTGGAATTGAAGTTTCTATCCGGGAACTTGCAGAGGCTGTGGGAACGGCCGTCGGATTTGCAGGAAAGATATCGTTCGATGTTACCAAACTTGACGGAACGCCGCGCAAGCTTCTCGACGTATCGCGCCTTCATCAGATGGGATGGCGCCATAAAGTTGAGCTGATCGAAGGGTTGAAAACCGCTTACGCCGATTTCATAAAAACTGTAGGAACCAGTCGTTAGCTCAAATCAAAACACTGAAAAACGTCTGACGAACATCCCCTACGGGCGTCAGAGTATTTCACAGAGTGATATCCAAGCCGTGCTGGAGGTTCTGCAGTCGGATTGGATTACGCAGCGGGGCGAAGTATGCGGTGGCTGTCTCGAGTGCAACCGCAGCTCTGCACATTTCCTGTCTGGCTCTGGGTGTTGGCCCGGGGCAAACGGTATGGACCGTTCCTAATACCTTTGTTGCTTCGGCCAATTGCGCGCTGTACACTGGAGCGAGGATTGACTTTGTTGATATTGATCCCTCCAGTCTGAATGTTTCTATTTCCGAACTTGAGAGGAAACTTTCACAGACGCCACCTGAGAAGAAACCATCTGCAATGATTCCTGTGCATTTTTCTGGAGGGTCGTGTGAAATGCGCGAGATCCACAGGATTGCAAGCGAGCACGGAATCAAAATAATCGAAGACGCTTCGCATGCAATTGGTGGCGACTACGCTGGAAGGAAAATAGGTAGCTGCCAATTCTCAGACCTGTGCGTTTTCAGCTTCCATCCGGTGAAGATCATTACTACGGGAGAGGGCGGTGCTATCACGACCAACTCCCAGGAATTGTACGAAAGACTGAGGCGCCTTCGGAGTCATGGAATTACGCGGGACCAGGCACACATGACTTCTGAATCAGAAGGGCCCTGGTATTATCAACAAACTGAGCTTGGCTTCAATTATCGCATAACGGATTTGCAGGCTGCTCTGGGAGCATCGCAACTCAAACGCGTAGACGAGTTTGTGAACCGAAGGCGTGCGCTCGTGAAACGATATCGCTCAATTCTTTCCGGCCTGCCGGTCAAAACCCCGTGGATTTCGAATGACGATTCCTCTGCCTGGCACCTGTTCGTAGTTCGTCTCGCAGATTCACTTTCGATTTCCAGAAAAAAAGTTTTTGAAGCAATGCGCGCCAAAGGCATCGGAGTTAACGTTCACTATATCCCGGTGCATCTGCAACCGTACTATCGCTCCATTGGATTTGAACCTGGTGATTTCCCAAACGCCGAGAATTACTATTCAGAAACGATTACTTTACCTCTATATTTTGATATGACTGAGGCGGACCAGGATCGCGTGGTTGAGGCTTTGAGGTCTGCGATTCAATGAAGGATTTCTTGCTGAGCATCAGACGTCGCGTTTATCGGGCCCTACCGGAGCGACTGCAAGGCCTCGTTGGCTGGTTCTATGCACTACCTTCAACCTTTATGGCGAGGAGTAAGGCCTATCGGATGGACCCGTGGGCGGCGCGCTTTATTGCGCACAACAAGAAAGTCTGGTCCGCAAAGACTGGAAATGACGGGGAAGTCCTTGTAGAGATATTCCAGTGCGCGACGTCGATTGCAGCGTTCAGCCATCTGGCGCAGTATCTTGCTCGCGACATGAATGCAAGCATTAGCGCCTATTTCACCCGCAAGCGATTCTGGGAAGAGAGCTTCCTGGATACAGCCTTAGCGCGCATTTACCTTTCTTTCGCAAACAGGATCTTTCATGTGAATTCGGATGAGGAAGACCGGGAATTGGACGACCTTCTTTCATCAGTACTTGCAAAGCTACAATCCAAAGAGGATTTATTTAAACTTACCTTAGATGGAATTCGGCTTGGCGATCTATTTTATGATTCGATACTCCGAACATACAATGTTCCGACCGTGGACATGCACGCCCCTATGCTCGCAAAGAGCCTCCGTACAGGCCTAATGGGATGGCTTTACTGGAAACGGTACCTTAAAGCACATAAGGTGCGCGCTATCGTTGTCAGTCATACGGTTTACCAGCAATTCGGCGTTCTCCCGAGACTTGCTCTTTCTGCTGGAATTCCGGTCTTTCAAGCCAACTCTGATAGCCTGTATCGTTTCTCTGCCCAGCGGCCCGATGCCTATCTTGAGTTCCTGGACTATCCAGAACTTTTTCAGAGAATCCCTGTCGATGCGCGGTCCACTGGCATTGCCCGGGCGGCGCAAAGTCTGGAGCGAAGGATAAGTGGAGAAGTTGGCGTCGACATGCTTTATTCCAGTCGATCGGCGTTTGCTACACCGTCAGGAGAGCGCGTGCTGGAAGCGAGTAACAGGAAAAAGATCCTGATCGCTCCGCATTGCTTCTTTGATAATCCAAATAATACGTTCGGCGGTCATCTGTTCGTAGATTTTTACGAATGGATAGATTTCCTGGGGCGGGTCTCGGAGAAGACAGATTACGACTGGTACATAAAAACGCATCCGGATGTTCTACCCGGCAACGATGAAGTTCTTAAGGCGTTTCAAGATCGGTATCCAAGGTTTCGTTTGTTGCCAGCGAGCACGTCGCACAAGCAGATCATCGCCGATGGAATTGATGTCGCACTCACGGTCTATGGCACGATTGGCATTGAGTACCCGTATCTTGGTATCCCCGTCATCAACGCTTCACGATTTAACCCGCGCATCAGGTACGACTTCAATATTCATCCTGAATCCGTCGCGCACTATGAAGAGCTGCTGATCAATCTGGATAAGCTTGGACCAGTACGCGAAAGGGACAAGATCGCGGAGTTCTATTATATGAATCGCCTGAGGAGACCGGACTTCTGGCTGATAGATAACCTAATGAAGCAAATCGAAGATTCAGGTCAGCGTCAGAATGTGCAGTGCGGGCCCTGGGGTTATGAGGCTTTTCTTGCGCAGGCCACCCCTGAACGACACGATGCTATTCAGGCAACCGTCCGGCGATTTGTTGAGTCCGGGGAGTATTTCCTGGCAGTAGAACAAATTAGCCCCGTATCGAATTCAGCCGTACCCGTCGTAACGTGAAATGGAATTCATTGAAACAAAACTGCCAGGTGTCATTCGGTTAAAGCCAAAAGTTTTCAAAGACACCCGAGGATTCTTTCTCGATTATCATCATGAAGAAGTATTCGCAAAAGCAGGCATTACGGCTCGATTTGTTCAGGATAGTCATTCTTATTCTCAGGAACGCGGCGTTATCAGGGGAATGCACTTTCAGTTGCCTCCATCAACCCAGGCAAAAATAGTTCGAGTGATTCGCGGGGCAGTATTCGATGTAGTGCTCGATCTGCGTGTAGGTTCACCTACGTTTGGAAAATGGGCAAGCTTTGAATTAAGTGCAGAGAATTTTGAAATGCTCTTTATTCCACGGGGCCTTGCACATGGTTTCTGTACAACTGTAGCACAAACTGAAATGCTCTACAAGCTTGATAATCTCTACGCACCGACGCTTGAGTCCGGCGTTCGCTGGGATGATCCAGAACTCGCAATCCCATGGCCAACGTCGCAGGCGACCATTTCGCTCAAGGACGCGGAGCACTTGCGACTCAGTGAAATAAAATCACCTTTCGTTTTTGATAACTAACAGGCAGGTCTATGAAAGATTCAATTAAACGCATAGTAGTTGCTGGGGCCCTCGGTCATATCGGTTCGCGTATTGCGCCCGACCTTGCCCGCGCGTACCCGGATACGCAGATTGTTCTGCTTGATAGCATGCTAACCCAGAGGTATTGCTCCTTGTTTAATCTCCCCACCGGCCACTTTGAATTTGTGGAGGGCGATATCACAACGCTCGACTTAGACTCGTTGATTAAGGGATCACATGCAGTGCTGCAGTTCGCCGCAATTACGGATGCCGCGGGCAGCGTTAAGAATCGTGAAATAGTCGAGAAAAATAATCTTCAATCCACGAAACGGATTGCTGAAGCGTGCTTAAAGCACGGAACCAGACTTCTGCACTTGTCTTCTACTTCGGTGTATGGAACGGCCGAAAAAACAGTCGCAGAGGATTGCGACGAATCCGAGCTCAAACCCCAAAGTCCATATGCGGAAACTAAACTAAATGAGGAGAAACTTCTGCAGCAAATGGCGTCTGAAGGGTTGAAGTTTGTTACTCTGCGCTTTGGAACGATTTGCGGAACCTCACCCGGTATGCGGTTTCATACAGCGATCAATCGCTTTTGCTGGCAGGCGAGCATGGGACAGGCTATTACGGTCTGGCGTACTGCACTCAATCAGAAGCGTCCTTACCTTGCTTTGACTGACGCTTCGCGCGCCGTTCAGTTTTGTCTTGAAAAGGATCTTTTTTCAGGTGAAATCTATAATGTCCTTACCGCCAATCTAACGGTACAGGATATTATAGATCATATCAAGAAATTCGTGGCAGAGCCAGCGATAGAATATGTTGATTCGCCCATTATGAACCAGCTTTCTTATGAAGTGATCTGGGAAAAATTTCAGAAAACTGGCTTCAAAGCGGAGGCCAGTATTGCCGGAGAAATTGACGCCACCATGCGCATTCTCGCGGGTGCATCAAATGGGCGCGTAAAACTCCCTGGGGCTGGCGCTTGAGCGACCTGGCGATATTTGGCGGCCCGGCCGTCATTCAGCAGCCGTTTCAACGCTTCAATGAGATTGGAGCAGAAGAAGAGGCGGCTGTGCTTTCAGTTCTCAGGTCTGGTGTCCTTTCGCAGTTCATTGGTGTCTGGGCTCCGGATTTTTTCGGTGGCCCGCGCGTTCAACAGCTCGAGCGTCAGTGGGAAAAATATTTTCAAACGAAACATGCTGTTGCAGTAAATTCAAATACATCAGGGTTGATGGCGGCTCTCGGTGCGATCGGAATCAGTCCAGGCGATGAAGTAATCGTAAGTCCGTGGACTATGAGCGCATCGGCCACATCGATCCTCGTCTGGAATGCGATTCCAGTGTTTGCTGACATTGAATCAAACACCTTCAACCTGGATCCAGTTTCGATTGAACAAAGGATCTCGCCGCGCACAAAAGCAATCGTAGTCTCCGATATTTTTGGTCAGGCAGCTGATCTTGATGCAATCATGAAAATTGCCAGGAAGAATGGCCTGAAAGTTATTGAAGATTGTGCGCAGGCGCCCGGTGCTCGTTACAATAATGCGTTTGTAGGGACCATAGCCGATATCGGTGTATTCAGCTTGAACTACCACAAACATATCCATTCTGGAGAGGGTGGCGTATGCGTAACAAACGATACTCGGCTATTTGAACGTATGCAATTGATCCGAAACCATGCGGAAGCTGTCGTAGAAGCAAAAGGGGTTGCTGATCTCGATAACATGATTGGATTTAATTTTCGCATGACTGAGATCGAAGCGGCAATTGCCAGTGAGCAGTTGAAAAAGCTCGATCGCATTGTAGTTGATCGCCAGAATGTTGCTGAGCGTTTGAGTGCCGGACTTAAAGGATTACGAGGGCTCAGTCTGCCCTTTGTGCGCACGGGTTGCACGCATGTCTATTATGTGTTTGGTATGCAAATCGATTCGAGTGAGACAGGAATACACAAGGATCAAATCTGGGAAGCCTTGCGCGCTGAAGGAGTTCCCGTTTCAAAACGCTACGTGAACGTTCACCTGTTTCCAATGTATCAAAAACGAGTAGCGTACGGAACCCAGGGCTATCCATGGACTGCTCCTTTCTATTCAGGCACAGTTTCTTACGAGCATGGTACATGTCCTGTGGCCGAAGATCTCAATGAGAATGGCTATCTTGGTCTGGGACTTTGCGTAAACAGGTATTCAAACCATGACGTGGATCTTATCATCGAAGCGTTCAGGAAGGTTTGGATAAATCTTGCTGAGCTAAGGGCGATTCGATTTAGTTCCGCACCGGTATCTCAAAAAGAATTGCAGGAAGTGAGGCAAACGCCATGAAACCAATCCACGAAGTCGAAGAGACCCGAAAGAAATACCATCTATACCCGAACAAGAATACTGTTCACAGATCGTCCTTGATGGCGCCGGCCATTGCTGGCTGCGACGTCTACATCAGCTTTCTTAATCACTTCCTGCTGAAGCGTGGTTACCAGAGCGTTGCATTGAAGATTACCGCCGTCGGGCGCCAAGGGAATCTGCTTGATTCTATTACCTTTGACGTCAAGGATCCCATAGTTTACACCTTCAATCTATCCCGCCTGTTCGCGGAAAAAAATCCTGAGAATTTCCTGGTCGAGTTCTTTTCAGACAAGAATCTCTTTATTCCGTTCCCCGCTGTAATGGTGAATCATGTGGGCAAAGATTTTGTAAATGTGGTGCATTCCTACAATCGAGTGCTGAATGACATTTTCGAAAACGATTCAGTTAACAAAACACAGGTGGCAGAAGCCTCTATTGACGTTGTCTGCGATTCAACATATGATACTTTCGTGACGTTTGCTACGGGCATTGTTTCAGTCCGAGACTCGCTCAGGCTTTCCTATGCGGAGAAGAACAAATCAGTACAGGGGGCTCTCGCCATCGATCTACCACGGCTTTCGAGCAAGTCCTATTTTCTTTCGGAGGTCATCCCCGACCTGAAGAATAGCAAGGGAGGCGTGATCAAACTGAGTCAGCCTGTGCAGAGCATGTTTTATGGGCGTCTCCTTGCAGGTATTGTGAATAGGCAGACAGGCGCATTCAGCGCAAACCATTCATATTATGATTCATCGGCCGTGGCGGAGTATTTTCCTGATCCAGACTCGTACAGAACCTATCCATTGTTTGCGTAATTCGCGAATAAGATTGCGTTAGGAATTCCCAATCACCAGTCCTTCGAGCGAAGCTCTTATCATCGATGTGAATGAAATGGTCAAGAGCGAAAAGATTCATAACCCAACAGCGTTCAGCGTGCTGGCGACTGGTCTCGGCGGGCGTATACCGACCCGCGTCAATCATCAGTTGATTTACGGAGAGCCCGGAGAAAAGAGCGCATTGAATGGAACGATCAACGTTAGCTTGGCGAACCGGAGCGTGTTTACTCCGGATTATAAAAAGGGTTATCGTTGGGGGCAGTTTCTGCGGAGCGCTGAATACGAAAGTCGACTCGGCCTTTGTCTGGATTCACCGGATGGATCGGAAGATAAGGTAACCATTGAATTTTACACGACACAGGGACTAGTAGTATCGCATGCTGTAATGCTGAAGCCCGGTACCGCTGCCATCTTTAAGATTTCAGAAATTCTGAAACATGAAGAAGAACTTGAATTTGGCTGGTTTATCGCAAAATGCGATCGCGCCGATTTGACAGCCTACTGCTTTCATTACCACAAACATTCGTGTAACGCATCCGGAGAACACAGTTTCTAGTCTGATTCAAGTTCAGAATACACCGGAGTTTGTGTAAGGGCTTTCAGCAAAATCCACAACATCGGATCATTCAATGAAAATAAAACCTGTTACATTAATAGCGGAGGTCGGATCTAACTTTGATGGCGACCTTGATACTGCTAAGAAGTACGTTCGTCTGGCCAAAGAGGCTGGCGCCGACGCGGTGAAGTTTCAGACTCTGATCAAGAGTAAGATTATTTCTCACCAAACTTGGACGGATGGTGCTGTGGTTCATAATCCCGTTTTTGATATATTCAAAAGCTTGGAGCTTCCGGAATCCTGGCACTTTGAATTGAAAAAGGTTGCAGACGAAGTCGGTATTGCGTTTGCCTCCACTCCATTTTATCTTGAAGCAGTCGATTTCTTGGAGAAGGTTGATGTTGCGTTTTACAAAATTGCCTCGGGCGATATTACCTTCTTTCCCTTGATCGAGGCTATCGGACGCAAGCAGCGCCGAGTAATTCTATCCACTGGCGCAAGCACGCCGGAAGATATTGAGCGCGCACTTGAGATGCTGCGCAAGGGTGGGACCACCGATATATCCATACTTCATTGTGTGTCAAATTATCCTCCACAATGGGATGAAATGAATTTACGTGCCATCGTGACCATGCGTGAGCGTCATCAAGTTCCTGTTGGAATTTCCGACCATACGCCTGGAATTACCGTACCTATTGCTTCCGTAGCTCTCGGTGGAACGTTGATTGAGAAACATGTTACGGTGGATAAAACGCTACCTGGTCCCGACCATCATTTTGCAATAACGTTTGGCGAATTCGCGGAAATGGCAACTGCAGTTCGGAATCTAGAAAAGGCTCTGGGGGATGGAATCAAGCGTCCGGCCGGAGACGAGGTAAATCGTCAGACCCGTATTCGCCGCGGATTATATAATCCCGAAACGTTCGAACCTCTGGCAAGTGGCTCAGGTATCTGGCTGCGCCCACATCATACTCGTCCACAATAATGGCTGCTAACATCTGTATTATTCCTGCGCGAGGCGGTAGTAAACGCATACCACGAAAGAACATAAGGGCTTTTTGTGGGCGACCAATTCTCGAGTACTCCGTAGAGGCTGCCTTACAATCAGGTTGTTTCGATGAGGTCATGGTATCAACTGACGATCCCGAGATCGCCGAAGTCGCTAGATCCGCGGGGGCCCACGTTCCGTTCCTGCGATCGGATCAACACTCCAATGATCACGCGATGACTGCCGATGTTTTGCTCGAAGTCCTCGAAGCGTACCGAGCACAGAATAGAACTTTTGAAATTGGATGTTGCCTGTATCCATGCGCTCCCCTGGTTACAGCACCTCGCTTGAAAGCCTGTCTGGAGCAAATGCAATCTGACGCAACGGTTGAGGGTGTTATTCCAATTGTTCCATTCAGCTATCCAATCCAACGCGCACTGACTGTTGTAGATCATCGGGTCCGAATGATCCAACCAGAAAATCAGAATATCCGCTCGCAGGATCTAGTCGCGACATACCACGATGCGGGTCAGTTTTACTGGTTTCGGATTGCGCGCTTTCTTGAGCTCGGCGGCAAGTCAATGGCACTCCTGCGTCGAGCCCCCCTGGTTCTTCGTGAGATGGAAGTGCAGGATATTGACACCGAGGAGGACTGGGAAGTTGCGGAACTAAAATACAGGCTATTGATGAAAGAGAAATCGCAATGACGAACAATTCTGAAACAATTAACACTGTACTCGTGACTGCTGTGGGTGCCCCGCCGGGGCTAAATGCACTGCGCGCGCTTCAAGAGTCCGGTCGTTATCATTTGGTTGCTTCGGATGCGGATCGAATGAGTCCGTCACTATATACTGCGGGAGTTCGAGGCCATGTGCTGCCCAAAGCAAATCACCCTGACTATATACCCGCGCTAATGAGGCTAATCAAAGCGGAGAAGATTGATCTTGTAATTCCATGAATTGAAGAGGAAGTCCAGGTTCTCGCAAATAATCAACAGCGCCTGGAGGCAGAGGGTGCAAATATCCTTCTGCCATCGGCGCAGCAGATTCAATCGGTCACTGACAAAGGAATGATCACTCAGAGAGCATTTGATTTGGGTATCCCTTGTCCGGGTACATTACGGATCAAGCCAACGGCGTTACAAATGTCCACGCTCGGAGAGTTTCAAAAACAATACCCACTTCCCTGGATTGTAAAGCCTGTGCAGGGACACGGAATGCGCGGGGTCTTTCTCGTGGAGTCCATTGCGGAAGCGGTTAAACAGCTTCAGAGCGCAGATAGCGATTGTCTGATTCAGGAATGCATCCCGGGTGCAATTGGTAGCATGCATCTGGTAGGACTTCTCTTCAATCGAGATGGCAAAGTTATTCGGCGATTCTCGTCGCACAGTATCAGAACACTGTATGCGAACGGCGGTCCCGCGACGGCAGGAATTAGTAAGAATCTGCCCGAGCTGATTCGGACGACTGAGCGCATTTTTGAAAGCCTCGGTGGATGGCGCGGTCCAGCAAACGTAGAATGGATGCTCGATCCGCGTGACGGACGATTCAAGTTCATAGAAGTGAATCCGAGGCTCTGGGGCTATGGATTTCTTGCCGTTGGTGCCGGCGTTAATTTTCCGGTGGCCCTGGTGGAAGCGGCGCTGGGACGAGATCCCGGAGCTGATCCAGGATTCAAAGATGGCATTACCATGGTTCGCACGACGCACGATTTGATTTTTGATGCTTGTCCATTCGATGTGAAGCAGGGCTGAAGGATTCATGAACGCATCGATTCCCTTGGAAAAGATCGACCTCTATCGAACAGAAAGTCCTTTAAAGGTGCCCTATCAGCTCGCATACGGGCCAGTTTCTACTCTGCAGAGTATTTGTTGCCGCATAACGTTGGAAGATGGACGGGTTGGATGGGGTGAGAGCACTCCCTTGCCAGGCTATTCAGAAGCGAACGCGGATCAGGTCTGGGCTTCGAGCCAGAGTCTTGCAAGGCAATGGCTTGTTTCAAGAATGCCAGACGTTGAAGCAGCATGCAAAGGCGACGGATTCCTATCGACGGCTTTGGTTTCAGCCTGGGAAGACGCCTCAGGATTTATCCCAGCAATCACAGGAGAAGTACCCCTTGTAGGGTTGGCCCAGCAGAATCCAGGGGAAGAGCCTGCCGGAGTGCTAGCCCGAGTTAGAGCAGAAGGATACAGAAGCTTCAAGACCAAAGTCGGTTACACGGATACTGCCCGGGAAATGAAACGTCTGCTGGATTTCCAGGAAGCCCTTCTCCCTGGGGAGCGCCTGCGGGTTGACGCTAATCAGGGGCTCTCGGAAGATCAGGCGATCAAGTTGCTTGACGTCTGCAATCCAGCGAAAATAGAATTCTTTGAGCAACCCCTGCCGGTCTCTGATGTTGACGCTACGGCGCGTTTGACCCGCGATTTTCCGGTCTCGATCCTCCTGGACGAATCAATTACGGACCAGGACTCCATAACGCGCGCTGCACGGGCTGGTGCTGGCAATGCCGTAAAATTGAAATGGATGAAACAATTCGGATGGAACTTCCTGGTGCGATGCGTCGAGGTGGCGCGATCATTTGGTTTTCCGGTCGTGTTTGGGAACGGCGTCGCCGGACCCATGAATAATCGACAGGAGTCAGTCTTCTGGTTAACCAACCTTTCAGAAATGGGATTGGCCTCGGAGTCCAATGGCTTCTTAAAACTTACAGCCCTCTCGACCGAGTGCGGCTTGAAGGTGCGCGACGGACGAGCAGTAGTAACTGCCGCTTCACTGGAAATTTCGTCAGATTATCATATATTAGAAGAATGCAACATAGGCGAGTGACTTAGTCGTATATTTAGTTTAGGATTAGAACACAGGAGACTCTTATGAATAACGCGCGGAAACCAAAATTATTGGGTATTGCAGCCAGCTTGCGCAATGCTCGCTGGGGAATCGGGAACGACAAGCTTCTCAGTTCGTTGAAAGAAATTGCGACGAAGGAAGAGCTTTTCGAATTCCTGAAAGTGGAATCGGAACTTCACCTTGAGAATTTTCTTCAAGCAGGGAGGAAAGAAGGGAAGGATTTCCTTGAAATCTATGATCATCTGCGCAAGAACAAGGGTGATAAAGGTCTCAGTAATTCCGAAGTTGCTCTTGCCGCTGCGCTCTGGGCCGCTTTGAAATTTGGTGTCGAGCTTGACCATCTCTCGCTTTCGGAGCATTTCCTTGCCACAGGACAAATCCGCAATCTCGACAAATTGAAAGAGAAGTTGATATCCGCTGATGGCCTTTTACTTTCTGGCCCTGTTTATTTCGGAGATCGGGGAAGCCTTGCGCAATCGCTGCAGGATTTGATCCGCCAGGATCACGATCTCCGCGAGCACCTTCATGGAAAGCTCTATGCCGGAATTGCGGTTGGTGCAAAGCGAAATGGCGGTCAGGAAACTACGCTGATTTACCAGATGCTTGATATGATTCATGCGGGCCTGCTGGCGCTTGGAAATGACAGCGACACTACAGCTCAGTATGGCGGAACGGGGCATGCCGGTGACATAGGAACGATGCATAAGGACACGTATGGCCTCGATACTTCAATGGGTACCGGGCGTCGCATCGGAAGCCTGCTTCAGAAATTATCACATCGCCGTGAGCTTGATGGGAATCCAAAGGTTCTTTTCCTAATTCTGCAAGATCGTGCCGGAGAAGCTCTGCTGCGTACTCAGCAACTTATCGCACAGGCTGGAGTGCCTATCGACGCAACTTTCATCGATATTGTGAACAAGAAGATTTTGAGATGCCTGGCCTGTGATATTTGCCCGACTCACATCGATGTTGATGAAAACTACCGTTGCATTATTTCTTCAAGCAAGGACGACATGAAAAATCTGCATGAAGACATGCTGCATCAGGACGCAATCGTTCCGGTGGTTTTATCCGCCATCGATGCATCCGAGGTCGTCAATAACTACCAGACATTTATCGAACGTACCCGCTATCTGCGACGTGGAGATTATATGCTAGGGAACACGCTGGTTGCACCCCTCATTTTCGAGGAACTCGGTTCGCGGGAGAATTATGCGGTCCGTATGATGACTTCCATGATTCGCCATCACACAGTTATGGCTCAACCAATGATTGCTCACATCCTGGATGGTCGAATTTTGAATGAAGGCCAAATGAAGGCCGAGTTTGCGCAGTTCGCGCATTGGGCGAGCGACATTGCTGCGGCGCGCCTAACCGAGTTCATGGACGATGCTGTGACCAAGTACAACCCAGTCGGATATGTTCTAAGCTCGAACAAAGACGCTGAGGATGAAAAGCTCCTGAAGCGAGCCAAGATGATTGAGGAACGTAGGGGAAGAAACGTTGCCGACGCAGATGCACGATTGAAAAAGAAAGTTCCGATTGAATGAGTGGAATCGTTGGCGCCAAACGTTCACTTCATAAGGAATTTTCCAACTATAGCTCTTTACCCCGCGCTGGCAGCGGCCCCGGACAAGCTTGTATGCGCCTGGTATGCGTATGGATCGCCAGTTCGACCGGATCGCTCTGACATCTGGTCATCAAGCTCACCGGATGGTGTTGTATGGCTTGAGCCTGTTTGTGTGTCCCGTGGAGTTAGCTACAATAATGGGCCAAGCTTGGTCGCTTTACGTGGTGGAGGATTTCGTTTGGCCTGGCATTCATGGCGCCCACCGGGCAAAGAGCCGTTTACGCCTGATGGGAATGTGTCAAACATCTGGTACGCAGATTCATCGGATGGTCTGAATTGGACCGAGCCAACTCTGGCCTTGCCGGATGTCCTTGATACACGTTACGCGTCATTGGCCTGTGATTCTGAAGGGTTCATCTGGCTCGTTTGCGAACACCGCCCGAGCGGAAACCTTTTGCTGGTTAAAGGTGATTCATCGGGGCGCTGGCAGACTCCCGAGAAAATCCAAGGAGCAACTCATGTGGGGAAATGTCCAGATCTGGCCTTTGATTCGCGTGGCCGGATGCATCTGGTCTATACCCAATTGATCCAAGGACGAAGCACGGTCCTGCTTTCCTCATCGTCGGATAGACGCACCTGGACGACGCCGGAGAATGTATTCCCTGGTGAAACGGATTCGTTGGCTCGCCCCAAGATAGGTAACGATTCTTCTGATCGTCTTTGGGTTTCTGCGCATTCATCCGTGTGGGGAAGTTTTGTTCATCACTTCGACCTCGAAGTTCGGGAAGGTATTGTAAGTATACACTTCAAGTCGGAACCAGTTCCGGGCGGAATCTTCTGGGTGGCTAACGGGGTGGAAGTACGCGGTCCCAAAAGCCAGAGGTTTAGCTTTGGGCCAGACCAACTCAAGCTCCCAGACGATTGGATTGCCGTGGATGCGACTGATTGCCTGTACTCGAAAGCTCGCGGCTACGGATTTGATCGCGCTCCGGAGCAATTGCTGCGGGAGCTGGGCTCTCCGTTAACACGCAAAATCATGTACGATGAGAGACCGGCAACGTTTAGCATTGATCTTCCCCCCGGATCATACGAAATATTGATCCATGTGAGTTCCTGGATTGCATCACGCCCGTCTGCGCGGGTGAATATTACAGGGGCTGTAGTCTCAAATCACAAGCATCCAGCGCCTTCATTAGAAAAATGCCAAGTGGCCTGTATGGATGGCGACGGATTGGAGATTTATCGGCTAGCGCCTGGTGACCCTTTTGAAGACAGCCGTCCGAGCCGGGTAGTCGAGTGGGGTAAGGCGCACGTCGCATGGACTCGGTGTGATTCCACACAGGTTGGAATAGTAATTGGTTCCGTTGAACCCCGTAAACGTTAAACGACAATGAAAACAAACCAAAACCTTTTAACAATCGTTATGCCGCTCAAAGGACGTCATTTCTACACCGAGTTCTGGGTGAGCTACGCTCTGAAAGCCCGCCTTCCGTTCAAGCTCATACTTGCTGATGGAAGTAAAGAGGATGAGATCGGTCAGTTCATGGGCAAGAATGCAAAGCTTCTCGAAGGGCTCGACGTGGAGTACCTCCGATTCCCGTTTGATGCAACCTACGCTGACTACTACAAAAAGGTTCTGAATACTCTGTCCATGGTAAAAACAAAATATGTCGTTCTCCTCGACAATGATACGTTCCCCGTGCCCTCATCCCTTGGGGCATGCATCGCCTTCATGGAGAGCAATGCTGATCACAGTTGCTGCCGTGGGGCGCACGTTGACTTTGATTTTGATTCAAATGGTGAAATTATTTGCGATGACGTATACCTCACCAAAGACGATAGAACTGCTGGGATTCTCAAGAGTTTTGATCAGGCGAACGCCATCGAACGCATTGAAAGCTGGTCGCACTACACTCATATCCTGTATTATAACGTGCACAGAATGGAGAATATGGTGCGCGCCTGGAGGACAATCGTTAACAACAATTTCATGGACTTAACCATGACAGATTTCTCAATTGCTGTTCATGCCTTGATTGGTGGCAAGACACGAGTGCTTGATGGTGTATATATGATGCGGCACCGAGGATCGCCGGAGAGCGTTTCCGCGGAAATGTATCGGAGATTAGACATTATGGATCGCGTTCTTTCTCCCCGATGGACCCAGGAATGGGCCGCGGGCATGGAAGAAGTTTGCGATCGAATTTGCACTGAGGATGCGCATCAAGTAAGAGAAGAAGTAGCGGAACGAATCAGGATGGCGGTGAAGACCTACGTTTCAGATCGAATATTTGCTCACCTTCAAAGAAAGCGGACAAGCGTAGGAACTCCTAAATATGCAGTTCGGCAAATCAGTCGTCAAGATATCGAACGTTCTCAGGTCGACGTTGGTATATATGATCTGTTAAAGGATTTGGGAAAACATCCGAGCGCCCGCGAAGCGCTCGTTAAAACAGGTGTTTGATCAACTTTCAATCGAGGCTTGACGCCATCGTTCATTTTATGAACATGGAGGTTCATTTTTTCTATATGAGTTCTTATTTCACGATGCTGCGGCTAATTTTCCGAATTCTATCTTCAACACCCGGACACAATGCTTCAAAATTCTAACGCGCAGATACCAGTCGACGCGGCCGGCGATCCCAGGCTTAAGCCCCTCGTTACAGTCATTACAGCCCGAGGCCTCAACTTCAACGGCTTTGGTGAAATCTGGCGCGCCCGCGAATTGATCAGGATGCTTGTATACCGGAACTTGATTTCTAAGTACAAACAGACTATTCTCGGACCGCTGTATCTGGTCTTGATGCCACTATTGAATGCACTCGTGTTCACGGTGATCTTTGGAAATATTGTTGGAGTTAAGACGGATGGAATGCCACAGTTCGTTTTTTTCCTCGCTGGGACTATTTGCTGGTCCTTCCTCTCGCAGACATTTGACGGCGTAGGCCAGACCTTCATCGCGAACGCAGGCTTGATCACCAAAGTTTATTTCCCACGCATTGCAATCCCACTTTCGACTATTCTGACGAATGCATTTTCTTCGCTGGTTCATATCGTTGTTTTGATATGCGCCATGGTCTTATTCATTCTTCGAGGCGATTTACCGATCCCGAATATCGCGGATATTTGGGTGCTACCCCTGGTGTTTCTGCAACTTTCTATGACGGCCGTGGGTCTGGGTTGTCTTTTTGCTGCAATCACAGTTACATATCGGGATCTTTCATTTCTGAGCACGCTCCTTGTTCAGTTCTGGATGTATGCAACGCCGGTTGTCTATCCCGTTTCCCTTATTCCGGAAAAGTATCGACTGTTTTATGCATTGAATCCAGCAAGCGGCTCGGTGGATCTTTTTCGTTCGTTCGTTGCGGGCAGGGCCATTCATTTGACTGAATTTCATGCCATTGGTTGGGCCGTTCTTACAGTTCTTACGTTCCTGGGGCTCTGGCTTTTCTTTCAGGCCGAGCGCGATTTCGCAGATAGAATATGAGTAAGAGTATTTCAGTTCAAGGCATTTCAAAGAAATACCGCAAAGGTGTTCTGGGCTATAAATCTGTTTGGGAAGATACACGTCGATTAGCCCGACGTACTCTCGGGCTTCCCGTTGTAGATAAGGACACATTCTGGGCTTTGGAAAGTGTTAGTTTCGATGTGAATGAGGGCGAGGTGATCGGGATTGTAGGCAGCAACGGCGCTGGCAAATCTACTTTACTCAAAGTCCTTTCGCGGATTACTCGGCCCGATCGCGGGTCGGCGATTTTGATGGGGAGAGTTTCAAGTCTCCTCGAAGTAGGAACAGGCTTTCATCCGGAACTGACGGGTAGGGAAAATATTTTCTTGAATGGTTCGATCCTTGGGATGAGCCGACCAGAAATTCGGTCAAAGCTCGACGAAATCATTGAGTTTTCGGGAGTTCGCGAATTCGTTGATACACCGGTCAAACGGTACTCCAGCGGCATGTACGTGCGCCTTGCATTTTCTGTTTCAGCGCATTTGAGTTCAGACATCTTGATTGTTGATGAGGTGCTCGCGGTCGGCGATGCGGAGTTCCAAAAAAAGTGTCTGACCAAGCTTGAGGGTGCTGCCGGTTCAGGTAAAACAGTGCTTTTTGTGAGCCACAATCTTTCTGCACTCAAGACTCTTTGCCCGCGTTCCATCGTTCTTGAACGCGGAAAGGTCGTAATGGATGATTCCACTGCCCTTTGCATGAACTACTATCTCAATCGAAACCTTGCACAGGGCACATCCATTTCCGGAACGGAGCTCGACGGTGCGCGCACCGGGCTGTTTGAAAAGGAAGATCCCTATATACGATGTCTTCGCGTTGATATACTAGACAATGAGGGTAAGCCAAGAGCTCAATACTCATCCGCCATACCTCTTTCAGTTTTGGTAGCGTTCGAAGTCAGAAAACCCGCACCAGGTTTGTTGCTCAAGCTCAGTCTCGACGATGACAATGGACAGGAAATTCTGGAAACGTTCAGCAACGATGATGCAAGAGTGGACGGGCTAGTGAGGCTCGATACGGGCAAATACAAAGTAAAATGCTCGATTCCGGCAGACCTGCTTGCAAGCCGCGAGTACTTTCTTACTTTGCATTTTATCGTTCCCAAGATAGAACATATAGTCTTTAATCGCCTGCTGCGCTTCGATGTTCGCTTCGAGGGATATAACAACCATTTTCCTGGAGCCAGAAGCGGAGGGTATCTCCGTCCAAAGGTCAATTGGGCGATGGGCGCTTAATAAGAAACACAAAATTTAAAAACGGATCACAGCACAATGTTAAACAATAAAAGTATTCTCCTGACCGGCGGGACCGGTTCGTTTGGACGAAAATTTGTCGAGCTCGCACTCCGGGAGTACAAGCCCAGAAAGCTTGTGGTCTTCAGTCGTGATGAGCTGAAGCAACATGAAATGCGGCAAGTATTTTCTGATCAAGGTGATTTACCAATTCGCTATTTCATTGGCGACGTCCGAGACGTAGAGCGAATGCGCCGTGCAATGCGCGACATTGATATTGTAATTCATGCGGCCGCGTTAAAACAGGTACCGGCCTGCGAATACAATCCAAATGAAGCCATCCTGACCAATGTCATTGGTGGGCAAAATGTGATCACCGCTGCACTCGACAACGGCGTCAAACACGTGATTGCGCTAAGTACCGACAAGGCGGTTAATCCCCTTAACCTGTATGGGGCAACCAAGCTGTGCGCAGAAAAACTCTTTGTGCAAAGCAATTCGTATCGCGGGACGAGTGGCACCAAGTTGAGTTGTGTGCGTTATGGCAATGTGATTGGCAGTCGCGGAAGTGTCGTTCCCCTGTTTCAAGCGCAGAAAAGTTCAGGTGTGCTGACCGTAACGGACGAAAGAATGACTCGTTTCTGGTTAACCCTTGATCAAGGCATCCGTTTTGTACTCAGCTGTCTGGAGCAGATGCATGGCGGAGAGGTATTCATACCGAAAATTCCAAGTATGCGCGTAATGGATCTTGCCGAGGCAATCGCACCGGGATGTAAGAAGGAAGTTGTTGGAATTCGCCCTGGCGAAAAATTGCATGAAATTTTGATCTCAGAAGATGAGGCACGATATGCCCTTGAATTCCCTGACATGTTTGTAATTCAACCTGCTCATCCATGGTGGAAGAATGATGCGTGGTCAGGTAAGAAGCTTGCAGAAGGATTCGAATATTCGAGCAACAACAACAGCCAATGGATGGGTGTAGCCGAGTTAAAAAAATTCGTGGATAGCGCCAGCGAGTGAAGGTTTGTCCCGGTCGCAGATAGTAAAAACGGATGGCTGACGCCACGGATATTGCGATAGCCGTCGAGGACCCTGGTGCTGCAAACTTTGTGGCATTCCTGCCTGACGAGCTTCAAAAGCGCGGAATTTCTTCACGCTTGTTTGCTTGCGGGCGGGCCGTGGAGCATCTCTCAAGATTCTCAAAAATCTGTGAAATACTTCCACAAGGAAATCCAGAATCAATTCTAAACCAGATAAAGCCCCGCTGCGTCCTGGGAGGGACCTCTGCGAATCTCGACTCTCCAGTTCTCGGCTTGATTCGCGCAGCGCGTAACCAGGGAATTAGCACGGTGGGTGTAGTCGACGCACTTATGAATGCTGATATGCGGTTTCGAGGTAGAACGGAGAATCCGTTAGAATTCGCACCGGATTGGCTGCTTGTTCCGTCACGAACCTTAATGGAGAGCTTTGTTGGTCTGGGTTTTGCCGCAGATCGCATAAGATCGATCGGCACGCCCCATTTCGATTTTCTTAAGAAGCAGCGCACGCTCCTCGAGGGCAATCGGCAAGCCCTACGTAATAAACTCTTACCTGAAGCTGGCAACAGACCGGTTTTCCTTTTTGCCGCAGAGGCTTCGGTCCGTACAAAACAGCAACCACGCGAATGGGTTGAATCGTATGAGCTTCGTGGTTCAGGAAGTCCAGGTCGCACTGAAACCATACTTGAAGAATTGCGAGCTGCATTTGTTCGCACAGGGTGCAAGCCTTACTTTATTATCCGGGTCCATCCCAGGGATACTCCAGACGACTACGCAAGCTTTCTGGATATTGCTGATGAGATCAGTCATGGCGGCGATCCCTACGAGTTGATTTCTGCGGTCGATTGTGTTCTAGGGATCACATCAATGATGCTCCTTGAGTCCGTAATGCTGGGACGCCCGACGTTAGCTGTCATACCTCGCCGAGTAGAAACCGAATGGTTACCCACGATCAGCGC
>JAIOPQ010000056.1 GCA_021413825.1 Spirochaetia bacterium
GAAGTCGGATCAGAAGTTAAGATTAGAAAATCGGGCAATGTGCAAACCATTTCGCGCGAATCGATCGTTGCAATCGAAGCTCTCGTCCCAATGGAAAATTGATCTAGATTAAAAAAAGTGGCGGCCCTTGCGGGCCGCCAAAACGCGGAGGGTCAGGTAGCTTTGATATCTCTAGCGTACCAGTCGATGTTGCGAGTTGCATACATCACGAGGGCCAGAATCACAAACAGTCCAATCGATCCAGCCAGTAGCGAATACATCTCAAGCTGCAGAATTACATACAAGAACGCATAAAGTCCTGCAAGGATCGCAAGCAGGATGCCGCTTCGAATTTTTGACTTCAGAATCTTAAGCGTGTAAATTGCGATGAGCGCAATATCTGCAGTCGATGCAAGGACGTATGCTTTCCCAAATCCAATATGCTCTGCCATGGAAAGCAGAAGAAGGAAGAATAGACTCAGTGCAAGTCCTACAAAAAGGTATTGCACCGGGTGAATTTGAAGCCCCGCGACCACCTCGAAGATGAAGAACGTTAGAAACGTAAGCGCGATGAAGAGCATTGAATACTTGACTGCCCTTTCTATCTGCGTATACAAATCTACGGGAACAAAGAAATCTACACCAAAGCTTTGCACGTCTTCGTCCGGTTTTAATGAAATTTCATATTCATTCTGATCGAGTTCTGGGCCCATCATGGAAGGATCCTGCGACTGATAGCCCCAGGTAGCCTTGAATCCGTCTTTGTTAACGCTCCGTTCTGATGGCAGCATCGCTCCCGAAAAATTTGGATGCGGCCAGTTAGAAGTCATAGTAACGTTTGTCTGATTTGCCACTGGAAGGAAATGCAGGCGCTGCGTCCCGAGCAGTCGGAATTTCATTTTGATTTCATGCTTGCCTGATTCCATTACCGGAACGAGCGCATGAATTTGGCGCTGCTTCTCGCTCTGCGCAAAATACAGTCCAGTCTCCCGGTCCAGCGTCGCTTCAGTAATGTCTGCCTCTCCGCGTCTCAGTCCACCGATCACTACCAGGGGCTTTGCCAAACTCCCGGGCAGATTGTAGGTAGCTTTGATCTCAATATCTGAAGAATAGAACGGAACTTCAAATATCCCGCGATGCCTGACCTCGGCATTTACGCTTGCCCTAATATCCAGGGAAGTTGGAAAATACTTCTTACTTCCAAGGATAATCACCGGGCCTGCAAGTGCATGAGTGCTTCCCCAAATCATCCCAGATTTTTGAACTATCTCATCTCTGCGTTCTTTTCGCTCTTTGGTCAGTGAGCAAATCGTAATGGTTGGAATCAAAAGCAGCAGACTCAGTGTGCCAATGATTGCCAGTTTAATACTAAGTCGTAACATGGTACCCTCCTGTGCAAAGTGTTCGCTTTGCTGATTCTCAGGATCGCACCTGGATGCGTTGATTGTTTGTGCGCTGTGTGAGCTTTGTGTGAGGTCTGGAATTTTTTTGCTGCAAAAAATTCAGGCGGACGATGAATTTGGTTCGTCTAAGGATTTCCGCTCAAGAGCAGGCCATATGAAATTACCCGAATCAGCGCTTTATGTTTTATTATTCCTCCGGGCGTTGCCGATCTTAGCGCAAAATGAAATCAAGCAGATCGAATCGATTCGCAGTTTGTACCAGGATACAAATGCCAAAATTGCGCAGATGCAAAAAGATCCCTCTGTTGCATCCATCTATTCGATCGAGTTGACCGTAAATCACGGAGAGGCTCAGTATCCAGCAATAGGCACCTTCAAAGAGGTTACGCGCTTCTATTATACATTTGGTGACCGCGAAAAGAATCCGTATCCGGATCGTTTGCTGAAAATAGAAGTTACCACAACTCGCGCAGCACGGCTAGAATCCGCGGAATTTCTTTTTGATGCAAATGGTGAGCTTGTCTTCTGTTTTGAAAAGCATGAGACTGAGATGCGATATTACTTTGCGCGCGGAAAAATCATTCGAATGCAACGCGAAAGTACAAGACTTAATCCAGCCGATGCTTCGGAAAGCAAATCAATTCAATCAGTACAGGCCAGGGCCAGGCGGCTTGTTGAGATATTCAAGCGAGCATTGTGATCTTTATCGTGCAGGTATCTCAAACACGGATACCGCGCCGACTTTCCCATTCGTAAGTTGCACGCTTCCGCCATGAAGCTCAGCAATCTCTTTAACAAAGCACAAGCCCAGCCCTGTACTTTTACGCCCGGAGTCCGGGCGGGGCAGGGAATAGAATCGCTCAAAGATTCGCCCCAGAGCATATTCTGGAATTCCTGGGCCTTGATCAGCAATTGTGCATATGAACTTATCGCCGGCGAGGGTGGCCGTGAGAGTGATTACGGAACCTTCTGGACTAAAGGCACTTGCATTTTCCAGGAGATTTACAAATGCAGATTCAATCAGGTATCGTTCTGCCTGAATCTGAATGGCCTGGTTACATAGAACTTCTATTCTCTGCGACTTTCTAGTGAAAAGACTTTGGCATCGTTCCACTGCTTCCTCGATCACAGAATGGGCGAATAACGTTTCTTTCCGGTCGATTGCACCTTTTCCTTCAATGCTCGACAGTTCAAGCAGGCGGCGGGCCAGATTCTCAATTCGTTCGGTTTCTGAAACGATGTTTGCCAGGAATTGCTCCTTTTGTGCCGATTCCGGATTCTCGCGCAGGATTTCAGCGCCGGCTCGAATGGATGACAGCGGACTTTTGATCTCATGCGAAAGGGTCTTGATATATTGTTCCACATAATGCTTGCCGTCCAGTTCCTGACGCATTCTTTCAAACGCAGCACCCAGCTCGCCAATCTCTCCTCCACCTACATCGGGCTGTGAAACGCGTTTCCGTTTCTCAAGATCTGACACATACATTGTGAGAAGTCGAATAGGCCTGATTATCCAGAAGAAGGAGGAAGCAGCGAGTACAAGTACTGCAAGCCCCGCAAACCCTGCCGCTAATAGAAGTTTTCTTTGCGCTATTTCCACAAATGGCGCAATGCTGTCGCTAGGCTTAATTACAGTGATTACGCCAATGATTCGGCCGTTTTTGTAGACTGGCGCTGCAACGTATAGATGTCCGGTGGTTGGATCCTCTTTATTGACTCGCGTTGCGCGTACTCCGTACTTTCTATTCAGCGTGCGATTTACATCATTCCACTGCGAATAGTCCTGGCCCTCTGCTTTGCCTTCAGAATCGTAAATTACAGTCCCCTTTGCGTCCGTTACGTAGGCTTTAACGTTTACGCGATGTTTTTTGATTTGATAGATGCGTGCAGTGAACTCACGTTTCCTGGCATCGTTCATGACAAGCCTGAGTGAAGTTGTGTTTGGTACTGACGAAGCCTGCTGCTCCACCAGGGCTGCGAGTAAATGTGCCGTATCGTTCAGGGATTCTTCAAGAGCTTCAAGGTAACGTGGACGAATTTCATCCTCAACTAACCTGAACAGAAGGACGAATCCAACCGCAAAGACAAAAAAAAACTGAACACAAGTCTGGTTGTAATTTTCATAAGTCCTCTTTGAGCGAGTATCCCAGGCCGCGACGAGTTTGCACTGGATCAAGGTCCGGTCTAATTTCTTTTAGTTTAGAACGAAGATTCTTAACATGAGTATCGACCGCGCGATCGAAACTTTCTTCGGGCTCTTCCCAGACCAGGTCCATGATTTTCTCACGCGAAAAAACCCAGCCAGGTCGCTTGATCAAAAGTAGCAGGATTCTGTATTCATAGCGCGAAAGTGCTAGAGCCTGTCCAAAGAATTTGATTGTTGTGCGTTCTTCATCTACCTCAAATGCCTTCTGCTTGTCTGTCTGCCCTTGCGACGTGCGGCGCAATATTGCTCTTGCGCGCGCTGAGACTTCTCGAGGAGAGAATGGTTTTACGACATAGTCATCGGCGCCCAGTTCAAGTCCAACGATACGGTCTACTTCTTCACTCCTGGCCGTGAGCATGAGCACAGGAATTTTGCTGTGCGCGCGAACCTCGCGCAGAAAATCAAATCCGTTCCTGTCCGGTAAACCAACATCAAGAATCATCAAATCAAAATCTGTTCCAAGCAGTGATCCGGCTTCCGTTGCTGTGGTTACATGATTGGTTTGAAAGCCCTCCGTCCTCAGAGCAAACACGAGCGCCTCTGCAATGGCCGGTTCATCTTCTACAATCAATACACGCATCACGGAAGTCCAATGACAGGTAGCTGAATTGGATGCTCAATGAACAGTTCGTATAAAAGCTCCGTTTTTTGCGTGCTCTTTAGATCCAGTTCCCATTCCAGCTTGTTCTGATCCTTTATCTGGCCTGGGTCTGAACTCTCAACCTTGACTTTGATTTGCTGGTGCGCTGAGACAGGAATTTGTTCGCGCACAAGTATTCTGGCCAGGGAGGGCAGAAGATTCTCAACGGTAATGGAATATTTCCAGCGTAACGTACGATTGTCTCCCAGGAATTTCTTATCCACTTCATGATGCTTGAGGTCGCGCGTTACACGCAGGCGATTTTCCACACCAAGATAGATCTCACGATCTTCCTGCGGAGCTGTCTGTGGGATCCACGATTGTCCAATATAGTCGTCTGAAAAGAACAGTTGGCATTCGCCTGCAAGCAGCATCAGATCCGAATCATTTCTAAATTTAGCCCGTCTGAAAACTGAATCGGCCAGTTTTGGAGCGGTCACATAATCAAGGTTATGCGAAAGATCCTTAACTGCGATTGTGGCTTTGCGAGGTTCATTGTTTCCTGGAATTGTGGCGCGTCCAGCTAGCTTATAGGTTACAGCTGCGCCTTCGGCAGATACCGTGGAGGGTGCCATCGTTGCTGCTAGAAACTCTGGAGATTCGTCACTTTCCTCTGCCTCCATGGCTGCCCCTCGCGCCTGCATCATGGCTGGTGCAGGCGATGGATACGACGGGGGAACCGGTCTGGCTTCCTGCAAGAACCAGGGAGAGAATTCCGGCACAGTTGTAGAAAGCGATGCCTGGGCCGTGGAAAGTGTAAGTTCAACGTCGTTCCAGTCCTCACCATGGTGGCGAATCTCAGCCAGGTAGTGGATTGTGAGTTTTTTGTCGAAACGAATATCGTATAACGGATTCCAGGATGCGCCACCACGAATATAGGTCAGGTCCAGCTCGCATTTGCCGCCTTCGCTCGACTCAATCTGGATTATGCAGTCTATTTGCTCGCGCGATTGTTGTCCGCGAAGGGAATTCAAATCTCCCTGCAGTTTCTGCAATTCACGTTCAAGTTTGCGCTTCTCCTGGGATTTTTCAATTGTAGTGCGGGCAACGGAGCGCGCGGTCTCATCAACGAATGCGAAGAGTTCTCTATTCTTTTCGATTGAAAGAGTCCCCGTCGCATAGCCGCGTGCCATACTCTTACTCTGCTCCAGGATGCCGTTTGCGTGGCTTGCCTTTTCCAGCTCGATTCGAATTTCATGTTCAATGAGTGTTAACTGATCCTGGATCCGTTCAATCTTAGTTTCAAGTTCTTGCACCGCTTGATAAGGGGTTTCATTGAATCTGACGTGAGCGGTTTCCAGTGACAGAATTCTAGCAGGTCCGCGCAGGCTGGCGCGAATGGATTTCTCGTCGATCTGGCCGGGCAGTCCAGTTACACGAACACTTGTTATTCCAGATTGAGTTTCAAAATTTCCAGAGCGCAATATTCTTGCGCGATCACTATAAACTGTAACCGCCTGGATTCTGGTTTGAACGTTCATGGGTCAATCTCCTGCGCTGTCCAGTTCCTCGAGTTCGGCGGCAAAGCCCCCGCTTAAGATTGGAAACCGACACCAGGTTCTGGGATCAACGTTTCTGTCGTCTAGATGAAATGAGGGGGCCATTCGCTCGCGCTTCCATTGATTCTGCGCCCACAATCTGAAGAATCGAGCAATGCTCTTTTTTAGAAACAGCCTCTCCCAGTTTCCGGACAGGCTTCTGTAGATTTCAAGCGGTGAACGTTTATCGCGAATCGCAAGCGCTTCAATCTGATTTAAGAGTTCGTATGGCATCAGGTCACTTTCGTCTGTTTGTCCCGGCCGTAGCTCAGCCGTAGGCTCTTGATTGTTAATAAAAGAAAGAGAGGCTAGTTTTCCGCCGACTGCGTCACCGTCTTTCTCCATCCAGCGCAACCACTTGCGCAAATAGTCCTTATCAATTCCAGCTATTGGAGCAATGCCGCCTGACGTATCACCATCCATTGTGCAATAGCCTACGCTGCCTTCGCTGCGGTTGCTCGTGGCAATGAGCAGGCTTCCAGTTGTGTTTGCAAGCAGCCAGACCATCGGTGAACGTACGCGAGCCTGGATATTCTGAAGGCTGAGGTCGTCTGTTTCCCAGGCAAGGGTTCTTTCCAGAATCGACTCTGCGCGGCCAATGTACCCGCCAACGAGATCTTCAACAGAGACTACATGGTGATCTGCACCCAGTTCTGCCGCAACTTTCTGGGCGGCGATTTCTGTAATGCTTCCGCTTTGTTTTGTGCCCTGATAGAGAGTGTGAAGCAGTTTCTTGCAGATGATTCGTGTGATTGCAGCCGGGTCGCTCGAATTTGAAACATCGGCTTCAAGTTCTGAAATGAGTTTTTCAAGACCTAGTTTTATCAGTGCTACTTTCCATCCAAGTTCCCGTATCGCAAATAGGAACATGCGCTGAACGAGCACTGCACATGCAGCAGAATCGGCGCCGCCTGAGAGAGAAATTACATACCCTCGCGAGTGGGACTTTCGCAGATAATCAAACAGACCCAGGGCCACAGCACGCAGGAATTCCTCTTCTTTACTAAGGTTTTCTGGTTTTCCAGTTTCCGCTGCATGGATCTGCAACGAGTTTTTTGAAGCAGAACGATCGATTGAGCGATCGATTGAAAGATCGAGAATTTGACAGAGTGATTGTCCGCTCTGTTCCTTCAGGGAATACAATCTGCTTCTAGCAGTACGAACCGAACTTAAATCGAGATCCACCGTATGTGCATGAAAATCTTCATACGAAAAGCGCCTACCTTCGTAGAGCAATCCAGAAGGGGATGCAACGATTGCGCAACCGTCGTATATGGCGCGGCCCGCTTCATTTCCAACCAGGTTAATCATGGCATAGATGCAGCCAAAACTCCTGGCAGAATCCAGGGCGATTGTGCGCCTGACGTCTTGCTTTGCGAATGCGAAATGAGAAGCAGAAGGACAGAGAATGATATCCGGTGATGCGTCTGCGTAATGATCTGCTGGCCTGTTTGGAACCCAGCAGTCTTCGCAGATTTCAAATGCGATTCGCACACCGCCTAAATCAGCTACAAGAGGACCAATCGGAACAATTTCCGTTTCTGAAATTCGAATGGTCTGAGGAGCCAGACGCCATGCAGTGAACCACCTTTGCTCGTAATGAATTCCATCGCCTGCAAGGTTCTGTTTGGGAACAATCCCAATCACCTTACCCTTTTGAATCAGTCCCAGACAATTATAGATTCGCTCATTGAAACGGACAGGAAGCCCAACAAGGATCAGAGATTCCGGCAGAATATTGGCAGAAGCAGTTGCAATCGATCGAGTGCGTTCCAGGGCCCGCGCAGCCACGTCTTCTCCATAGAATGCATCTTCACAGCCATAGCCGGTTACAGCAAGCTCCGGGAAAAGTACTATCTCCGGTGCCGATGCTTTTAATGCTTCAAGCGCTGCAATGATTCGCGCTGAGTTTCCATTCCAGTCAAGGGGTGTCTGGTTCAGAGCAACTGCAGAGAAGCGAATAACGTCAGGTTTTTGCGGCGCAGGCATTCAGAATCGACTCCATAATCTTTCTGCCATCGGTGCCGCCAGTTGCTGGATCGACAGCCCGTTCAGGATGCGGCATCATGCCGAGCACATTACCTTTTTGATTTACAACGCCCGCAATGTTGTTGAGCGAGCCGTTGACGTTTTCTGTATACTTAAATGCAATCTGGTGATTGTCTTCCAGGGATTTGATTGTATCTGAATCAGCGCGAAAGTTGCCTTCACCGTGTGAAACTGGGATCGTGAGCACAGCGGTTGAATCCAGGCTTGATGTGAACGTGGTCTTTAATGGAAGAAGCTGCACGTCTTTAGCAATGTGTTTTAGGGTGATATTCCGGATTAAAGCACCGGGTAGCATTCCGGCCTCACACAGGATTTGAAATCCATTGCAGATTCCAATTACGGTTCCGCCCCGGTTTGCATGCTCTTGAACTGATTTCATCGCTGGAGCAAAGCGGGCAATGGCGCCCGTGCGCAAATAGTCGCCGTAGGAAAACCCACCAGGAATTACAAGCAGGTCAAACGATTCAGTGATCAGATCTGCATGCCAGAGCATCTTTGTTTCGATTGAAAAAAAATCACGGAGCACATTGTACATGTCCCGATCACAATTGGATCCAGGAAAGGTAACAACGCCGGCTTTCATCATGCCTTTTGCTCCAGCTCAATTTCGTACGATTCCATGACTGAATTTACGAGTAGACTTTCGCACATTTTGCGCGCATCTGATTCAGCTTTGCTTTTGTCTGAGGTATCAATCCACAGCTCAATAAACTTGCCCATGCGCACATCCTGTGCTGTTTGAAATCCAAGGTCATGCACAGCCTTCAGTATAGCCAGACCCTGCGGGTCTTGAATGGACTGTTTGAGACGAATTGCAATCTTTGCGAGGTACACGATGCAAAGATTCTGCAGTCGGGTCTTTCCGAAACCAAAAAAATGAGATTTGCAAACCCGGTTTGCCCGGGATTCTAGATGTTAATGGACTCGATTGTAACGATTGATTGCAACTATGTTGCGCCACACCTTGCCTGTGCGTACTTGATCTGCGAGGGAGATAGGGCTGCATTTGTAGAAAACAATACCTCGCACGCCATACCCCTGCTTCTGGATGCACTTAAGTCGCGCGGCTATTCACCAGAGCAGGTTGAGTATGCGATTATAACACATGTGCATCTGGATCATGCTGGCGGGAGCGGTAGCTTGATGAATCTCTGTCCCAACGCAACCTTGCTTGCTCATCCTAAGGCTGCTCGCCACGTGATCAATCCGACGCGCCTGGTTTCAAGCGCGAAGCAAGTGTATGGTGAGGAGGTTTTCGCAAAGTTATACGGTGAGATTCTTCCTGTTCCAGAATCACGCGTGCGAAGCATGGAGGACAATGAGGAACTGAAGTTTGGATCGCGCACATTGAAATTTGTTCATACGCGGGGGCATGCAAATCATCACTTCTGTGTTCACGATTCTAAATCTAACGGAATATTCACGGGAGACAGTTTTGGAATTGCATATCCTGTTTTACAAAGCAACGGACCGTTTCTGTTTCCTTCTACAACCCCCACGGAGTTCGATCCAGGAGAAGCACGGCTCACAATTGAAAAAATAAAAAACACGGGTGCATCGCATGCCTACCTGACACACTTCGGTGCATTCACAGAAATGCAAGTTGGCGAAGAACAGCTTCGTACGGGAATTAACGCATTTGAATCGCTCCTGAACAATCTCGTAGAAAGAGAAGAAAGCGGCGGGGACCTCGTAGAGTTTGCCGTTTCCGGCGTAACGGAGTATTTCAAAACGAGTGCTCCCTGGCTTGGCGACGTGGATTTCAAATTCCTGGAAATGGATATTCAACTGAATGCGGCTGGCATTGCGTTTGCCGCAGAACGCATGCGCAAAACCAGGATTTAAAATTCTATTTCTTGACCTTTTCAGTCCCCTGGGCGTCTAATTGCCGTCTATGAAAAAAAGCCTTCTGCTCTTTGTCCTTCTCATAGCTTGTTCTGGTTTTGTATGGATACTAAGCGCAGAAAATGAACATCCCCTGGATTCAGTTTATTCTGATGTGGGAAAACCCGCGGCCGTGGCAGATCCCGAAACTGTACTCAGACGCATGAGTTTACAACTGCGCGGAAATATTCCAAAACTGAATGAAGTGCAAAGTGTTGTCAGAGATCCGCGTATCATTGATCGCTACGCATCGGAGTTTGTTCAAGATCCTGACTTTGCTCGTTATTGGGGAACCTACTTTGCTTCCGTATTTCGAGAACAAAGTAAGGGCAAAAAAATTAAATACGCAAGTTTCTTAACTTACATTGCAAATTCACTGTATCAGAACAAACCATACGATGTCTGGGTACGCGAAATGCTTACAGCGCAAGGCTCGCCGGAGGAGAATCCTGCCGTCGATTTGTATCTAAGAGATGGGGCTGATCCACTTCAAGTGGCCGAGTATGTGGGCCGGGTCTTTTACGGCGAACGTGTTGCATGCGCACGGTGCCATGATCATCCTTATTTGAAATTCAGCCGTCGTGATTACTATGGTCTTGCCGCATTTTTTTCACAACAGTTCAACGCAAGTGGATCCTGGAACCCCGCACTGTTTGGGGGTGGAGCTGTGCCCAAAGAGCTGGTAGAAAATCTTCCGGATCAAAAGCGCAAGGAAATGATTCAGAAATGGAGCGAATGGAATCGCGAAACCTGGAACAAAATGTCAAAAGAAGAACGCGAAGCCTACAAGAAGCAACACGAACTCAAATATGCTACGCTCTACTACAATGCAGATCTGGGTCTGCGTTTTCCAAATTCAGACGATGCACCTGGCGGTGATCTGGTGCAGCCAAGGTTTCCGGATGGAACGGTTCCCAAGCTCAAAGGTGGAGAAGATCGTCGTGTGATTTTTGCCGCATGGCTCACGGATCAAAAGAACAGCAGATTTCGAAAAGTTTTAATCAATCGAGTCTGGACCAGGCTCATGGGCTGGAGCTTTTTTGCCCCCTTGGATGACTGGAACGATGACACTAAGATCCAGGGCGAAAAGATTCTAAGCCACCTGGATCAGGTCTTTGTTCAAAAGCAGATGCGGATCAAGGATCTAGTTCAATACATAATTTCTTCCAATGCGTACAAGCGTCGTCCACCTGTGGCCGGAGAAAGGGATCGAGATTCTGCAATTGCATATTTTCAACCGCAGCGTCTTGATCCGGATCAGTTGATGAATTCACTTGTTCGCGGTTCTGGAGCACTTGAAATCAAGTCGGGCGATTTGCGGGAGCGATCTCTTACTGGGCCGGGGCCGGGCTCCGGAATTAAGAATCCAGAAGAGAATCAAAAAGAATTCACAACTGCCTTTGATGTTCCGCGCCCTGCGGATGATCGCACTTTCCTGGCCGTGTTTGGATCGGGCGACCGTATGGACATTGCTGACGATGATGATACAATTACAGTTGAGCAAGTGCTGACGCTCTTAAATGGCCGAACAACGGGCCGACTCTCCTGGGACTATGGAAAGAAGGGTTCTTTTATTTCTAACGTGTATGATCAGACCAAAGATATGAATCAAGTTTACGATTCAATGTTTCAGAGTACACTCGGCAGGCGAGCAAGGGATTTTGAGAAGGCCGGGCTTGCCCGCATCGCCCAGGAAAAGGTTGGAAAGGAAAAGGGTGAGTTTCGTCCTGAATTGATGCAGGACATTGTATGGAGCATCTTCAATAGCCAGGAGTTTCTCCATGTTAAATAATCAAAACCAACCAGACCTTACAATGAGCAAATCCGGCGATTCGCGTCGCATCTTTTTGCAGAAGTCCCTTGGGTTTCTTGGAACAATGTTTATTCCTGGAATTACGTTTGGCGGGGATGATTCATATGACGATATTACCGTTGCTTCTCCCGTAAAATCTGTAATCTTCTTTAACATGGAAGGAGGGATGAGCCATGTCGATACGCTTGATCACAAGCCCAATCTTTCCCCGTTCTCTGCGTCACAGAGTTCAGTGAATGGAATTCGCTTTGCTGAAAGTATGCAGAAGACTGCCAGAGAACTCCATCGCATAGCCCTGATCAGATCCACCTGGTCTGAAGATGGGGATCACAATTTTGCGCAGCGATTGTTGCACACAGGTTACAGATTGCCGCAGGCGCAGGCATTCCCGGATATTCCATCGCTCGGTGCTGTGATTGCTTTTGCCAAGAAGCCGCGCCAGGCTACGAGTTATTTTCCTTCCCATATTACAATGGGAAGACGTGCTGGCCTTGCCGGTCGGGGCGGGTTTCTGGGCGTAAAGTACTCAGGATTTCAAATCGGAAATCTTGATAATCCAGTAACTCATCTGAAACCAACTGTGGGTCGTCTAAATGATGACAGGCTGGGCCGCCGCGGCAAAATACTCGATCTACTAAACGACAGCTTTGAAAAGGATTTCAGTTCAAAAGAAATAGATCTGTGGAAGCAGATGTTCGGGGCTGCGCGTGAGTTCGCGCATTCTGAAAAGCTCGATGTGTTTGATTTATCAAAAGAAGCCCCGGCCGTTCGTGCTCGATTTGGCGAGTCATGGATTGGTAAGGCATGTCTCATGGCACGTCGCTTAGCCCAGGCTGAAGTTCCATTCATTGAAATTGGAGTGGGCGGCTGGGATACCCACAAGGACAATCAGTCAAAGGTGGCACAGATCTGCAAGGATCTGGATCCGGCACTTGCAGCACTGCTTGGTGAACTTGGAAGTTCCGGTCTGCTAAAGCAAACAATGGTAATATTCACCAGTGAATTTGGCCGCACGCCTGATGTGGGTGGACGCGATGGGCGTGATCATTGGCCGCGAGTCTGGTCCACGCTCATTGGCGGGGGGAATATCCCTGGTGGAATCGTTGTGGGCGAAAGTGACGCTAAGGGACAGAAACCAGCCAAACGACCGGTGCACGTGCGTGAACTTGTAGCTACGCTGTATAAGGCTGCGGGAGTGGATCCGGAAGCTCATCCGGTAAATTCACTTGGCCGCCCATTTCCGCTGGTTCCACGCGGGACTGAACCTCTTTCGGAGTTGATATCATGAATAAAAAAAGACTAATCCTGTCCCTCGTGACACTTCTAATAGCCCTGGGTTCGCTTGCAAGCCTCGTTGGCCGGGAAATTCAAGACGCTCCCAGGCATCCACTGGACACGTTATACGATAAGCTTCTAGGTCATCCAGTAAAACAGGCGGATCCAGCAACAGTGTTGCGTCGTATGTCGCTTCAATTGCGCGGAACAATTCCTGGATATAAAGAAATCATAGCTTATGAGAAAGCGGATCCAGAGGGGCGCGACCTTACGTTCGCTGTGGATTTCCTTAGATCTCCGGATTTTGCAAATTACTGGGGAATGTATTTTGACGGTCTCTTTCGAGATCAGACCTCGGGCTGGAAAATTCCTTTTGGCGCATTCTATAAGTATTTAGCAGAATCCCTCCATGAGAACAAACCGTACGATGTGCTGGTGCGCGAGCTTATGGTTTCAAATGGTTCCCCGGATAAAAATCCTGCAGTATATTTCTATGTGCGCGACGGAGCAGATCCACTGCAAACCGCAGAGTACGTTGGTCGTCTATTTTATGCGAAGCGAGTTGGTTGTGCCCGTTGTCACAATCATCCATTTGATGAAGGATTTACGCGTCGCGATTACTATGCGCTGGGAGCGTTTTTTTCGCAGCAATACATAAAATGGGATTCATGGGATCCAAATCATCTGAATGGTACTGCCGTTCCATGGGAGGTTCGCGAGAATCTTCCAGATGCAGATCGTAAATCTCTGGAGCAGGCCTGGAATGAATGGAACCAGGAGAATTGGAATAAGTGGAGCGAAGAGCAACGTCAGGCGTATCGTAAGAAGTACGAAGTTGCGTATGGCACAGTCTTTTATCAGCCAAGGCTCGGATTGCGTTTCCCGCGTACGGACGACGAACCGGGCGGAGACTTAGTAAAACCAAAATTCCTCGATGGAACTACTCCAAAAATCAAAGACGGCGAAGACCGCCGCGCAATCTTTGCAGCCTGGCTTACGGACAAGAAGAATGATCGCTTTCGCAAGGTTCTGATCAATCGAATCTGGACCAGGCTTATGGGCTGGAGCTTTTTTACTCCGCTCGATGACTGGAATTCTTCCACTAAACTGCAGGGGGAAGCAATTCTGAATCATCTTGATCAAGTGTTCGTAGAGAAACAATTCAGGATCAAGGATCTAATTCTATACATTGTCACCTCTGATGCTTACCAGCGTCAATCTCCCGAACCGGGAGCACCGGATAAGGATTCAAAGATAGCATATTACCAGGCAGAACGCATGGACGCAGATCAATTGATGAATTCTTTGATTCGTGCTTCACAGATGCAAACGATTGGAGATATCTGGGAGCAGAGGCGCCTGATTCCGATTGATGATGAAGGCAAACTGCACGACATTGATCTGAAAGGAATTGGAAAAGTCAAGGTTCCGGCGAGCAGCCAGCGCGATTTCTCCTCTTCCTTTGAGGTCCAGCGTCCGGTTAACTACGATACGTTTCTGTCTATTTTCGGATCCGGTCCAAGGCGAGATATCTCAGACGATGACAAAGACCTTTCGATTGAACAGGTCTTGACCCTCATGAATGGTCGCCTGACGGGGCGCATTGTCTGGGATTTTGGATCTAACAAGAATTCGTTTATCTATCAGGAATATCAGAAGGCAAAGGATATGGATGCCGTGATGGACCTGATGTATATGTCCACGCTTTCACGGCACATTCTGCCCGAGGAGAAAGCGGATCTCAAGAAGATGACTCAGAACAAATATGTCACAACCGTTGACGACAACCAGAATATTGCGATCATGAATGATTTGATCTGGGCAATGCTCAATAGCCAGGAGTTTTTACATGTGCGCTGATTTTAATATAAAGCGTTCTAGTTTTCTGAAAGGTGCCCTTGCAACGCTCGGAGCATTCACGCCGGCAAGCAAGTTCTTTGCAGAAGAATACGATGAAGATGCATCTTTGCCCTCGCCGGTAAAGTCAGTCATTTTTATCATGATGACTGGTGGCATGAGTCACGTCGATACGTTTGATCCAAAACCCAATCTCACTCCGTTCGGCCTTGTATCATCGTCGATTCCAGGCGTGCAGGTTACAGAAGCGTTGCGCAATACTGCACGCGAATTGAATCGCGCAGCTTTGATTCGTTCAACATGGTCGGAGGATGGTGATCACGGTCTGGCCCAGTTTCTGATTCAAACTGCCTACAGGCAACCGCAAGCCAATGGTTTCCCGGATATTCCTTCCATGGGCGCCGTAATTTCGCATATCAAACGCAAAAAAGGGGACGCCGGGTATTTTCCGGGCCATGTGACTATGGGCGAGCGGGGTGGAATGATTGGTGCCGGTGGCTTTCTGGGTGCACGAAACGGTGGGTTTCATATCAGCAATCTGGACAATGCGATCAGTAACATGAAGCCTTCCTGGGGAAACTTTGGCGCAGAACGACTTGTTAGGCGGGGCCAGATGCTTGATATGCTGAATGATAAATTCAAGGCTCGTTATTCTTCGTCACAGTATGCACTCTGGCAACAAATGTCAGAGGCTGCACTTGAGTTTGTAAATTCTAGTCGGCTTTCTGTCTTTGATCTAAAGCAGGAACGGCCGGATTTGCGCGGCAGGTTTGGCGATAGCTGGTTTGGTAAAGCATGCCTGATGGCAAAGCGACTGGCCCAGGCCGAGGTTCCATTTATCCAGATTACAAAGGGTGGTTGGGATACCCATGACAATAACAAGGGCAGGGTGACTGAGTACATGAAAGACATCGATCCAGCCCTTGCTGCATTGCTTGGAGAGCTTGGAAGTTCAGGTTTGTTAAAACAAACGCTCGTTGTCCTCACCAGCGAGTTTGGAAGAACGCCTAACGTTGGGGGACGCGATGGCCGGGATCATTGGCCATCTGTCTGGACTACTCTAGTAGCCGGGGGCAAAGTTCCGGGTGGAGCGGTCATAGGAGATAGCGGAGCTAAGGCTGAGAAGCCTGTCCGCGATCCTGTTCACTGGCGCGGGGCTGCAGCCACGATCTACAAGGCAGCAGGAGTTGATCCGGAAGCGCTGTTAAAAAATAGCATGGGACGACCGTTACGTCTGGTAGCCCAGGGAAACAATGAGCCAGTTCGCGCACTAGTGGGTGATTGATGCGGATGGATCTTTCTTGCCCGCCAATTTGATTACTCTCCCTTAAGGATTGCAATTGTTCCTTGTGAAGGTTCGCATACTGCAATGCCATTTGCGATCCGCACAATTCTGTTGGCGCCACGACCCAGGTCCATGCGTGGATTTGCGCTCCAGGTGCTTCCACTGCGCTTGAGCAGGCTCAGCTTTCCGGATTGATCGATGGCAAGAATTCCCGCGGAAGCACTTATCACGGCAACAACACGTCCACTTGCAAACGTTTCTGCGGGTGCAAACCCATTCCCCCGGCCAGCCCAATAGTACATCTGCCCACTGTCGTCAAATGCGGCAACATCCGTTGCTCCATCGTTATTGAAATCACCGGCAACCAGGGTGCGCGCAGGATCTGTAGTTTCAAGGCGCGCTTTCTCTTCTAACGCAGGCCCAAGGATCAGGATTGTTTTCTTCCCCGGCAGTGCTACGGCCAGGTCAGATCTTCCGTCTTTTCTGAGTAACGCTACCGTTTCTCCTGTAGTTGAACCCGTGTTAAAGACGGCAGTTTGAAGAAGCGAGTTTTGCGTGATTTTGTAAACGCGAACGTCTCGAGAGGAACTGCTGCTTACAACGATTTCAGGTTTTCCGTCACCATCGACATCCTGGACTATCATGGAACTGGGGTCCATCCCAGTGTTGGATGTCATTGACTCAAAGCCGTCTAACGTTTGAAGCAGAACAGTAACATTACCAGGGAATCCCGAATGTAAGACCGCCAGGTCTTGCTTCTTATCGCCATTAAAATCGCCGGCGGCAAGCCGCAATGGTGGACGTTCCAATTCAAAGAGGGGTGCGCTTTGTGCCAATTGCCCAATTGGGCCAATTACACTTTTAGGTTGCCCAGGGCCGGACCAGAGTAGACGAGCCTCGGCCGCTCCTCCGGCGTCATAGTGTTCCATTTTGATATCATAGCTACGGCCCGGAGTCAGGTTAATCTTACCGCTGAATTCAGTGGTGCCCATATCTTGCCAGCGATCAATAATCAAACGACCATCTACCGTCAGGCGAGCTCCATCGTCGGTCTGGGTATAGAATACGTATTCTCCGGCACGCTCTACGCGAATCTGTCCTGTCCAGCGAACACTGAACTTGTCTGCTGGGACTCCTGGACCGGGAGCTTCATACCCCCATGAGAAATCGATCTGAGAATCCTGTCTGACCAGCTTTGATTCTTCGAATTGTTTGCCAGCAAACAGCTCAGCCCGCAGCGGACCCACAAATCCCTGGTCGCGCGGCGCAACAAAATCAATCTTTCCTTCAGAGAACAAGGCGACAGCAAGACCCCGTCTGCCATCGGCTAAATCAAACCGAGCTATGTCAGCCATGGCGCCGCGAACTGCTGCGCGTTCTTGCGCGCTCAGACTCGCTTTGGACAGGCCTGGAGCCAGAAATACAAGAAAGAGCGCAGCGTATCGATTCATTTGTTCTTGTTAAGGGTCAAGCGGAAGGTGATCTCCGCTTCATCATCCATAATCTTGTTCGCAAGATATTCGCCATTCAGGTCATAAAATGTACGATCGACGATGAATTTACCGTTTGCAACCAGGCCCGGTCCATTTCTGACAATCGTTGTCGGAACAATAAAATCCTTTTGCTTGTCACGAATGCCCAGGGAGATCGTAACATTATAGAGATCCGGTGTGCCTGCCGCTTTGATGTCTTTGACGGTTACGGTTGCATTTGGAAATTTTTCGGACCAAAAGAAATCGTCTGCCTTAAGATGATCATCGCGTTTTTTTTCGCGCGTGAAGACTGAAGCAGTATCAATTAGAAGGTTTCCGCGTAAGGAGGTAATGTCGTCGCCGGTTTGTGTGATGTTGGCAACGTAGAATTGTTTAAAAATCCCTTTGACGTTAGTGAGCCGGGCATTTACGAAAAACTGAACCATGCTCTGGGCCGGATCAAGTACGTACGCAGTAGGTGCAACCTGCGTCTGAACGGGCATGGTCTGTGCAAACGCTGAACATATAAAAAGAGCGCTTACTGCTAGTCCAATTGTGACCGGTTTGAATTTCATTTTTGTTCCCCTTCCTGGTTACTCAAGCATCCGAGATTTCTCGGTAAAGAAATTTACCATACTATTTGGACGTGACTGGAACATTTTAGTTCGAGTTTGATATGGGGTTGACGAAAACCTGACAAACCCTGTTCTGTACCGGCAATGAGCTCGTATTTTCCCGACCCGTGCAAGAACTGATCATGCGGGTTTTCCTGAGAATCTGTCTCATAGGACTCTTGTTTTCCACGCTTTTAGTCGACGTGGATGAGAAGATCGCACAAGAGTTTATTCGCGGAACGGCCCTGTACGTTCTGCTCATTGCGCTCTTTGTTCTGACGTTGTACCTGACTGGAAAACGTGACCTTGCGGAACGCTACATTCCCAGTTTGGAACAACTGGCTTTGATTGCATTTGCACTGGTCTCAACGGTCCATGCGATTTCGCACATTGTAGACACTGAAATTCCCAGGCTGAAATTCTTTTTTCGCCTCCTGTACGGCTGCTATCTGATTTATGTTAGTTCGCCATGGGCCAGACGCATTTCGCGCATCGGTCTGATCACAACCACGGTTCTGATTTTTTCATCATTCCTGTTTAACTGGACATTCATTGTAGGTCTTATCAGAAGTATCCCGCTTCTTCTAGTTCTGCTGTTCTTCTGGCTTGGAACATCGCGTCCCATTCTGCCATGGCGGGATCTAAGACGTGATCCTTTTTTCCTGCTCATTTCTGTAGCTCTGCTTTCGCTCGTGGCGGCTAATGTCTGGAACGCTAATTTACTCAATGGATTTGAAGGAGTTGTCCGTTTCCTTATAGGCGCCTTAGTTTTCAGTCTGATCCGCAACTCAAATGAGGAAGGGGCTGGGAGTCGTGTTGTGCGATCGCTACTTATCGTCGCGGCCTTGCACGTTCTAATATTCCTGGTTTCCGTTGTGATCGCAGCCAGCGTTGATGGTTCGCTCAGTGTTTTTGTAAGCAAGCGTAGCCACTTTGCAGGGGTTAACGTAAACGATATTTCCGGCTATCTAATCACGGTCTTTCCGCTCATTATGAGCGTAATGTTCGTAAACGGAAAGGATGCACGTAAGCGGCAAGTTGCTCTTGCTATTCTGTTTTTTGGCTGCCTGTTCTTGCTTCTCGTCGTTAAGTCCAGATCTGCCTGGCCCATCATGGGTTTATCCATAGCATTCGTTGCCTACTTCATGAGCCGCTGGAGCCGGTCTGGTCCGGAAGCGTTTCAGCGTGCCCTGCGTTGGATTATCCCCGGTGCATTTGTCCTTGGACTGATAATGTTAATTCTGGTTTTATATCGCGCGCCGGACCTGGCGTATCTGGCTGATTTCAAAACACTTGAGATTCGTTTCGACCTCTGGCGACTTGCAATGCGAGCGTTGAGCGAGGCACCAATCTTTGGCAGTGGTTCAGAGAATTATTCTGTACTCTCTGCGCAGAAGATTCTGAGTTCGGCGGATCTAAATAGTTTCGCGGCGCTAGGCGCCTTCTTTCGCGAAAGCGGCGCATACATCCACTGCCACAACCTGATCCTTCAGCTCTGGCTTGACGGCGGCCTTGTTTATATGCTCGGGCTTGTAGGCCTGATTCTATTTGGAATATACATGGGAATGTCGCGCTCGCACGAGTCGCCGGACTTCATTATCCATATAGCTGCGTCCATCACCTTGATTGCGATTTTGCTGCAGGGCTTCTTGAACTATCATTTCATGAATCATCCAACCTGGCTTACCACCTGGATTCTACTTGGGATTGTGTCGCGACGTAAGGACGGTGATGTGAAGCCCGAGCCTGAGGGTAGGGAATGGCCGTTTGCTGGAGCCCAGGTCAGTGCTGCTTTTGTGGGGATCCTTTTCATCGCCCTGCATCTATTTGTGCTCCGCAATCGCGGAGAGGCCTTGCGTATTGTGCTTCCGGAGCTTTTCAAGAATTCGCAGGATTCCTATTTACTGATTGGTGATAAGAAACCTCAGAGCCTGAGTCGCGCTCAGGCAGCCCTGGTTCCAGCGTTGATCACCACTCGCATCTATGCCCGGGATTCGCAGACCAATCAGTTTGCCGGAGAGCTTTATTTTTTCATGTATGAGCGCGATGGGAGTCCAGCGTCACTGAGTGGTGCAAAAGAATACTATTCACGCTGCACGCGCCTGGCACCTGAGTCTGCGTTCTGCGCTCGTAGACTGAGTGAGATTTTGCGAGTGGATAATCCGGCTGAAGCAGATGAAATGGCCAGGAGGTCGAGAGAGCTCGATCCATTCGGGCTGCTGGACAGCGGCCTCCTCCGCCGATTATAGTCTCAGTGTCGCTTTGATTAGCCCTTCAATTTCACTGTAGAGAGCAATGGTTTTTTCAATGATTTCTCCCGGTAGCCCTGGCGCAGGTGGTTCTTTGTTCCAGCCAATCGATTCCACGAAATCCCGCACGAATTGCTTATCAAATCCTGCGGGCGAAGTCCCTTCTGCGTAGGTTCTCGCGTCCCAGTAGCGTGAGGAATCAGGTGTGAGCGCTTCATCAATCAAGACAATCGATTCGCCAATCAGACCGAATTCGAATTTCGTATCGCACAGTAGAATCCCTGCGCGCTTCATCTCCTCTGAAGCAAAATGAAAGATTGCAAGACTGATATCTCGCAGTCGATCCGCAAGCGGGCCCAGGGCTGCCTGCATTTGTGCAAACGGGATATTCTCATCATGCCCGGTTTCTGCCTTTGTAGCGGGCGTAAAAATTGCCTCTGGCAGTCTGGATGCCTGTTTTAAACCAGCCGGAAGTTCGATGCCACAGGCTGTTCCTTTTGCCAGATACTCTTTATAAGCGGATCCCGCCAGATAGCCGCGAACAACGCATTCAAAATCGATCCGCTTGCATTTTTTGACGAGCACAGCGCGACCGGCCCAGTCTGGATTTTGGAATCCATCTGGAAATCGCATAACGTTAGTTTCAAGGATGTGATCAGTAAAATTGAATCTTTGGTGCAGGCCAGACAATCTGAGAGCCTGAAACCAGAGGTTGCTTACGTTGGTAAGTATCTTTCCTTTTCCGGGAATCGGATCGGGGAATACTACATCAAATGCTGAAAGCCGGTCGGTTGCAACTACGATGAAACTTGAATCGTTAACAGCGTACAGATCCCGAACTTTGCCACGATAAAAGGGCGCAAGACTCATAAAGAAAAAGGTTCCTTACCGGTTTGTAGTGCGCGGAACTCTCTCTCTGTTTTATTTGTGCGGCGTTTAATCGCTAGCGGCGAATACACCTGTGCCTTCTTTCTACCCACACCTTCGCATTCATTTTTGAGAAATTCCATGTCGTCTTCATTCTCGAAAAATCCAGCCCAGAACGGGTATGTTCTGCATTGAATGGGTCTTGCTTCGTATACTGAGCAGCGATTATCAGCACCCAGCAAGGAACAACGACCGTTTGTCAAATGAACCAGAAGCCCATTCCGTTTGGTCTGCACCATCTTGCGGCGGAATGCAGGCTTTTCTGCGGGCTTCAGTTCGAGCAGTTTCTCCACATTGCGCATATCCTGTTCTGTGAAATAAACTTCACCGCGCCCGCGGCAACAGTTCCCACAGCCAGTGCATTCAAAGCGGAAAGGTTTACCATCCATCCTACGGAGTTCGGTCCTGCGCCTGTGCTCGCAAGGAGATTTTTTCTGGGCCTTATGTCGCACAGCGATCTGCAGAGGCCCATTTTGCAGGGAGAAACGGCAATCCCGTCTCGTTTTGCTCATGGAAATTCCCGATTTGACGATTAGAGGAAGGATGCAAACCAGAACGGTAGCTACCGTAATCGATCTCGTCCAGCGCAAGGCTGAGAAGCCTCCAGAAAAGCCGGAGACGAGTTTCATGTCCTTCCTGAAGACTGACCTCGAAGTCCAGGAAAAAGCGTCAGAGACAAGCAAGAAAGAAAGCAAGCCTTCGCGCGAGGAAGAGAAATCTGAGCGATCAGAGAAGAAAGACGAACCTACAGAATCAACCCGCAAAGAGAAAATCGATGCAGCAGGTGCCGCTGCCAGCGCTGCTGCAATTGCAACTGCCAGATCCGTTGAAGAGCGGACACAGAAGGAAACAAAGAACTCCAAACGAGTCGGTGAGGGGACTGAATCTCCCAGGAATCATGTAACATCCGTTGAAACCAGGCCACAAATCATCAAGCCAACGGCTGATCTTCCGCTGAGCAATAAGGAAGTAAAATCATTTGATAGCAAAGAACCACGTCAGGCCAAAAACGCATTATTCCAGACTGCAACTCGGGAAGTCGTAAATTCAAAGAAACAGGAAATGCAGCCGCAAGCATTTCGCGCAGAGCTCCTTGAAGGAAATTTCCAGGATAAGAAGCTTCCGCGCGAACCAATCGATATAAAAAAGCAGGATATAAAAACATTCCTGGCTCAGCGCACAAATCAAAAACGTGGAAGTGAATCAAATCACATAAACGAGTCAACCCAGGCAAGCGATTCGCAAAGCAAGGTTGCGCGCGAACGCACAGTTACAATTCAGGTCAATCCTGAGAAATGGGTGATCCAGGAAACCGCTCAGCGTTCATTCGGTGAGAAATCAGACAATCAAAGCGAAAAAAAATCACAGGGTAAGGACAGCAAGCTGGGTTCCGAAAATCAAAATCGCGTTCGCATGGAAATGCAACGTGAAACAGTCTTTGCAGAACTTCTAAAGCCTCAGTTGAACCCCGCTGAGAAAGAGAAACTTACTCAGGATACAAAACACCTGTTCAATCAACTAGTTGAGAAGGCGCGGATTAACCTGGGCTCCGATGGCCAATCAAGTGCCTCGCTTCGTCTGAAACCTGAACAACTCGGCAGCGTTACGCTGAATTTGAAAGTCCACGGGAATGTTGTTGAAGCTAAAATCCTGGTTGAAAATGATTCGGTTAAGAAACTGGTAAAAGACGAAATGGATCAGCTCCAGCGCGAACTCAAGCGTCAGGGCTTTTCTGTGGACGCAATCGAGATTCGTGTGCGTGAACCACAGATGGATTCTCAAACTGCATTCAATTCAAATCTTTCAGCAAGAGACGACCAGGCGCAGCGTCGTGAGCATGCGGCTCGCAATCAGTCGTTCTCGAATTCCTTTTCTGTTCCAGTTTCTCCCGATACCGCCGTTCTTGAATACGAGCCCGCCATTGAATGGAGCGGCAGCGTAAACATAGCGGTCTAAGGTTCTGACTCCTAAACGAGGTAGGATATGCCTGAAGTAGACAAAACAAGCGAAGCGATTAGATCACAATATTTTGGTCAGGACCGCGGCGTTAATATTCAAAAAGAAATAAACGAACGTAAGCGTATCGAGGACGGCAAGCTTGACGGTGTCGAGTTTCGCGATAAGCCAAAGCAACTCGATCGAGATGATTTCCTTAAACTACTTGTAAAACAACTTACAACGCAAGATCCAACGGCTCCGGTCCAGGATCAGCAATTCATTGCACAGATGGCCCAGTTCTCTGCTCTCGAGCAAATGAAAAATATGGCTGATGGATTTCAGAGCATGTCCAATCGGCAGGCAGTAAACCTGGTAGGAAAGTTTGTAATTGGAAAAGATTTTACCAGTGGCGAAAGTATCAGCGGCATTGCGCAGGCATTGTTCTTCGATTCTGCAGGGCAGCCATTCCTCAAAGTTGGTGGCCGTGCGATGACCGTTAAAGATATTGAAATGGTTGGCGATCCATCCATGATTAAACCTGAATTTGGCGGAACTTCGCAGACGCAAGCCGCTCAACCACAGGCAGCTCCGGGGCATGCTCCAGCGATCACCGTTCCACAGTCTTCGCAGGAAATCCCAACGAGTTCAATGAAACAGCCCCAGGTTGCTCCAGGTCCTGCGCAAGCGCCAGCAAACAAAACAGAAGCTATTCCGCCTGCAAGTGATTCCAAATCAAAGTCAGCCCCTGCGGAGAAGCCTCAGCCCGTGACTCTGCGTGGCGGGTATGGCGAGTGGGTTTTACCAAATCTTGAATTTATTGGATGATTTTGTTCAATGTTTTCCACGGAAACCCGAGTGTTAGAAAGCAGTAATTGATTTATAAAAAAGAAGTAAGGACAAAAGACCTATGATGCGATCCCTGTATTCCGGCGTTTCAGGATTAAAAAACCACCAGACGCGAATGGATGTAATTGGTAACAACGTCTCTAACGTAAACACACACGGTTTCAAAACTGAGCGTGTAACGTTCATGGACATGATCTCGCAAGAGATCTCCGGTGCCGCTGAGCCCCGTGAGAACATTGGTGGGATCAACCCGCAGCAAGTTGGTCTTGGGATGATGATCGCATCGATCGACAAGATCATGACGCAAGGTGCTCTGCAGACCACCGGTAAGAACACAGACGTTGCAATCTCAGGTGAGGGCTTCTTCGTTGTTCGCGATGGTGGAAAACAATATTATTCGCGCGCAGGTATCTTTAGCCTTGATAAAGACGGAAACTATGTTCATCCAGGAACTGGTCTCCGCGTTCAGGGTTGGAATGCTCGCACGGATCGCGACGGAAATTCTTCAATCAACTCTGCTTCCGGCGTAGAAGACATTAAGATTCCACTCTATCAAAAGAAACCAGCAAAAGCCACAAGCGAAGTTGTTTTCGAATCGAACCTGAATCAATCCGTTCAGGCTGTTCCAGCTGATGCAACTGAAGAGCAAATTCAGCAATTCCTTGCGGGTCCAATTGAAACACGTCGTGGGCATGTAGCTACTGCAAACGTTTATGATGAGCAAGGAAACAAACGAGAAATTCGTCTGGAATTCCTGAAGACCGCTGACAATCGCTGGAACGTTCGTGCGAACATGGAAAATGCTTCCAACCTCAGCGTTAACGTTGTAGGCCCGGGTGGTCAGGATACGGCCGTAGGCGGGAGCAATACTTTCGAACTTGGCTTTAGTCCGGATGGAAAGATCTCATCGGTCTCAGACGGAGTCGACACACTGAATGCTGGTAAGCTCAACGTTAACGTTAGCTTCCGCATTCCAGGTAACCCTGCAGTTCAAACATTCAAATTGAACATGGGCGAGGCAGGGGCCGTTAAAGGGGTTACTCAATTTGCAAGTTCATTTACTACACATGCCAAAGAGCAAGACGGATATCCAATGGGGTACCTCGAATCGTTTAGCATTGATAACACTGGAACGGTTGTTGGAACCTACACAAACGGTGTAAAAGAACCGCTGGCCAAAGTAGCTCTTGCAACGTTCACCAACCCATCCGGTCTGACTAAAGAAGGTGAAACCAAATTCAGCGCTTCTATGAACTCGGGCGATGCAAGCATTGGCGAAGCCGGAGTAGGCGGACGCGGCAAGATGTTTGCTGGTGTTCTTGAAATGTCAAACGTGGATCTGTCAGATCAATTCACGGATATGATTGTAACCCAGCGTGGTTTCCAGGCCAACTCTCGGACCATCACAACGAGTGATCAGATGATCCAGGAAGTTCTGGGACTCAAACGTTAATAGCTAACGTCATTTACTCATCGCATTGAATGCGATGACACAGATAGATCGATTTGAAGCTGTGGCCTGGAAGGTCACAGCTTCAATAGTTTTCCGAGCTCTTCTTCATGCTCTTTTACCAGGCGTTTCCAGTCATCGTTAAAAGTACTCAGTAGATTTGAGAAAGCTTGCTTTTCATATACGCCTGGAAAGAACGCCTCCATGCTCATGTCACCATCTGAATCGCGGTAGAATCGGGCTGCAATCGCATCTGCGTTGAGACGATTGATAGCCTGGAGCATTTCTGTTTCCTGTTTTCTTCCTTCCTCTGTTGCAAGCCTATAGAATGAAATCAGAAAGCCACCGGCTTTAGGTTGGATGTGTAAATCTGGGATCGTCTGTTTGGTCTTACATGTTAGCGATTCTTTCTTTTCATTGGTTTTCTTTTCGCATTTGTAACCCAGAAACGTCAGGTGCGTATTTATGGTGTCGATATCGGATTCGGTTTCTGCAAGCAGAGGACCTGCAAGGAGCAATGCAACTACTGGAATGACAATCACCGCCATAAATGTATTCTTACGATTTCGATACTGGCTCATGCGTTCTCCTTTGAATTCAATGCCTGTTAGTAAGGGTGTTTTTGCAAACAGTTAGAATGACATTCGTCAACGATTGATGTACAGGCCAGGACTCCATAGTTTACTGTTTGAGCCTGGCATGAATTGGTAGTAGGGCATTGCGCTATGGATACAGCTTCGCGCAGGAGCAAACATTCATTGAAGTTTTTATTACAACGACTATCGCATTCACTATTTGAAAGACAGGACGTTACTGAAACAATCAGCAACCCGAGCGTTAATAATGGAAGTCTCGCGAATCCCAGCACGACTCTCCGCATCAAATTCCCATAGGATGCATGTCTTTAGTTATGCCATTCTGGCGCATCTTAACTAGAATCTCGCAGAGGAAATCCACACATTCGGCCTGCGTCTTAGCCTGAACTTCATCCTTTCCCCAGACATAGATCCCGTGATTGCGCACTGCTACAGCACATGTGCGCGGATATCGTTCGATTGCCTTGCGCAGTGAGTCCGTCAAATCGCGTTCGCGTGCTGTATTGTCTACAACTGGAAGTTCAAACACGTCATGATATCCGTGACCCGCCAGGCCTTTAAGCATTTCAAGTTCAGTGATTTCAAGCACCGATAGCCCAGGCTCGACACGCTTTGCAAACATAGTCGCGAGAACTACATTGGGCGAGTGAGAATGGATCACAGCTCCGGCATCCCGCAGTTCATACGCGCTCATGAAGAGTGGCGCGCACTCTGTCAGTTTGAGCGATTCATCTTTTGCAGCACGGACTATGTTGCCTTTCAAATCCAGTTCAAAAATATCCTGAGACCGGATCTTTTCTTTTTCAACGCCGCTTGGCGCCATGAAAATTGTTTCTCCGCGGCGAATAGAAACTCCGCCTCCGGTCCCGCTTACCCATCAAAGCACGTACAGGTTACGGCAAATTTCGCAGATCATCTCGCGTACTTCGCGGTCGCTTGCACCGGACGGAACCTGATTTATTGGGACTGGCTCGGTTCTAAATCCTATGGTCATTTTCATTCTCCGCTTACACTAAACAATTGCATGCTGGCCGATTTGACGGCCCTTTTACTAGAAGTTCGTTTGAAAAACGATCCCGGAACTTTTTTCTACAAAGTCAAGATTGAAGAATCGCTCTCTGATATTTTGCTGGAACTTACGTTCCTGATAGTTGTTATATCTCTGTGCAGAGGCTACAGCACCCGTGATGTTGACAAGATAAAATCCAAGCCCCAGAAGCCCGGTAACAATCGAGCCCGTATGAGATGATTTAGCTTTTGTCTCAAGGTGGTTCATGTAAGCTGCGGATCCGCAAACGACTGAAGTAAAAGCAAACGATGAAATTCCGTCGGCCACATGACCGGAATATATCTGGCCGCTGCCCGGTAGAATTGAGGAAAGTCCCGCAGCAAGCAGTACGCTCTTGCGTGGGAGTTGTTCGAACTTTTGCATTTCTGTAAGAGTCTGACTGGTTACCCTGCGAACTGTTTCGTCCTCAGCTTCACCTTGCAGTTTCTCAAAATATTTTTGAGCGACTTGATAGTCGCCGTCTTCAAGATACAGTGTTCCGCCCAGAAGGCGCGTGAAATCTTTCTGTGCAGCTGTGGCATTTGAATCCAGCAGATTTCCCTGGTCTAAGAGAAAGCGACTTCGGAATCCTGCCTTAAGCGATGCAAACATGCGCAGATATGTGAGAGAGAACTCATCGCCTTCCAGATGTTTTATGCTGTCTCGAAAGCGATTCTCTCGCATCAACGTAAGAGCCGATTTTGCAGGTAGCACTTTATTCCCAGGAAAAGCCCCGGCGCCGCGATCATACTCGATTCGAGCCAGCGAGAATTCCCGGGCTTTGTAGTAAGAATCTCCTAATTCTTCGTGACTTTTTTCGGCGTTTAGCCAGAAGGGAATCATGCAGAGAATTAGCAGGCTGGCCTGGGCTGTATTGCTAGGCTTACTCATCTGTTGCAATTCGGAGCAGACGCGCTCTGGAGGCGAGGAAAATCCTTCTATAGTTTGGGCACCGGCATTAAAACTACTCAAAGAACATCGCGCAGAATATACTCATTACGATGGTCCGCGTTGCCCAATGTACCCGTCTTGCTCTGCCTATGCGGAGACGGCGATCCGCAAACACTCATGGATGGGGCTTTTGATGTTTGCCAATCGACTCTTCTTTGCGGAAAGCGGTGACTTGCAGGAAAAATATATTCTGGCCCCAAAGCGGCTGTCGGGAGCTCCGCGCTACTACAATCCCGTATCGGATGATCTGCCCTTTGGATCACGCCCGTCACTTCTGCGCGAAGATTTCTGAGACCCAAAAGAAATCTGAAAATCTCAAAACGTGGCGGAGGAGAACCCTCCGCCTATGGACGAAAAGTTACGCCAGGGTATCTACAGTGGATGTTGAATCCGCTTGTTGTGATGGTTCGCTATTCATCGCCCTGGTCACCGGGCTTTCCTTTGGCTCAGCTTTCTGAGAGTTCAGGGATGGCGTCATTTGAACTGGTTTAGAAATGTTAGAACTATCGATCTGCATAAGGTCTCCGGTTTAATTTGATTTTCGATTCAATATCGTCGCTGGTTCGCAGAATTCTGAGGCGCCTTTCGCTAATTTCGGGAACCAATTTTCCCGATGATCAAATAATTTTGGCCGCTTTTTGCAGACCTTTGTTTTGCCGCGTATTTTACATATTTCTGCGCACCTTCCGCGCTGTTTGGGCGATTGGCGCAAGGACAGTGTGAAAAAATTTCAAAATCTGCTAACGTCATACGTCTTTCTTTTTGGAAGACACCACGGCGCTTAGCTGATCGAGAAGGGTGCCGCTTGAGGAGAGCGAAATCGAGCTCACCTTCTCAGCAATGCGTTCCACGTACTCGAGTTCTTTTAGACGATATAACGTGGGATTCTCATCCATCAGGCGCGCAGTGTTTAGCAAACTTCGTGTGGATGCGATTTCCTCGCGACGAGTGAGTAGATTTGCCTGTGCCTTGCGCTCAGCTATGAGAACAAGATTCATGATCTCTTTAAAATCGCCTGGAAGAATTATATCCTTAACTCCTGCAAAATTAAATTCCACTCCCAGGTCCGGAGATCGTTCCTTTAACTTTGAAAGAACAAATTGATTGATTTCTTCTTTCTTCTGAAGCAACTCGTCGAGTGTCAAAGTGCCCACGTATTCTCGCAGGATCAGTTGTAATGCTACATACAATTGCTGTTCATACTCTTTAACCTGAAGGGCAATGCGTTCCGGATTTATGATTCTATAGTGACACACAAAGTTTATTCGGATGCTGACACGATCGAGCGTAAGTATTTCCTGACCTGTCATATCAATTTGCAACTGTCTGAGATCGAGCGGAGTCACCTGTACCTGAACGGGTCCCTGCCAGAAATAATGCGCCCCTGGTTTCAGCTGCCTTATGAAAACTCCGTCAAAAAATAGTAATCCCACCTGGTGTGCGTCAATTTGAAAGCGTTGCACGTGATTTTTCATTCCGGCGTTTGCAATAACGGTAGCATCGAGATCACCTGGAATTTCTGGCGAGTTTTGATTCACTATTTTGAATTTGTGTTCAACAGTAGCATTCCAGTAAGCGAATTGTCCGGCTGCGAACGCTTCAGTAAAATGTCCGTTCACAAAATGGAGTGCCAGCGATCCATCCGGCACATCGATGATTTGCATTTCATTCATCAGTGCATTGTCAGCGGCAAACATGCTCAGTCCGCGATTGAGTTTGAAAAGTTTTTGGGTGTCTAGAATTGTAACTTCCGATCCTGGAATCCAGTCCGCATAATGCGAACCAGGCAACAGGCAGCGCACGTAATCGCCCCGACGGAATAGGAGTCCTCTTTCATGTTTCTTAATATGAATCATATGCACCTCAAAGGTGAAGAAGAGACCGGTATTCCCCGAACCAGTCGCGGAAACCTGCTTGAGCCGCACCATCGAAGCGAGGAACCAGAGCGGTCAGTCAATCCAATGATTGCGTGAGCACTCTAGAAACGAATCTAAATGTTGCGGCTGTATCCGCGGTCTGCATGGCAACTGGCTCGTCGCTTTCGCTGGAAGACCAGCCTCTTCTCCGTTGTGCGATTTAAGGCTCGCCACACCTTCAAAGTCTGCTGCTCTAACCAACTAAGCTAATCGGTTGCCCGATGCGGGATTCGAACCCGCGTCCGCAGATAAGTAGAGGGCCAGCAGAAAGGCTCGGCATACTTCCGTCCAAATTTTGAGGGACGAAAGTACCGCTGCAAATTCATATGCGTGCCGATTTGCTGTTCCCGGAACAGCAAAACCTCGCAGTAAAAGCCCGTCAACTTGCACTGAGGCAACGGATTCGTCGGATTTTTGAATTTTACAAGTCTCGAAATTTCAAATGGAACGATTCAAAGGGGGCGGTGTGAAGAAGGATCATTACCGGGAAGTGCATGCGCTCGCTGAGGTCGTACGGGTCGTTTTTGCCGACTTCCGTGCACACAGACCTATTCCCGATGCGGCCTTGCTGCGTTCTCCGTCGTTGAGGCCTGGCTTGCAGGTCAAACCATAACCGACGAAGACCTTCAGGAAGCGGCCAACGTTAGCTTCGAGGATGGCGTGCCCTACGCGCAGCCAGAGAAAGATCGCGCACTTACGTGTGACGGAGTAAAGAATGGCGCGGCGCTTCAAACTATCAGGCCTGCGGCAGAGGCGAACGCTCCTGCTGGTAACGGTGCGGCTCAATCGAAAAAGCAAACGAAGACACCGTTCACTCTTGATCTTGCGCCTTTCATAGGAGCTGATTCAGCAGCGCAGGGTTGATCGTTGCTGACGAAATTGGAGAAGCGGGTTACGATTGGATCTTTGGTGCCTGCGCTTGCACCAGGAGTAACGCACACAAGAATCCGCGCGGTCAAGAACCGGGTTGGGTTCCGATCGCATATAGCCCGGATGACGTAATCTTCTTTATGGATGAGGACGGATTCGTCTGGATGATTGATACGATCGAGGATACCGAACATACACGCTTTGCAGAGAGCGGTGACGATTTTATGAAGCAGTTATTCAGTTCGTCCGATTGACCTGCAAACACGTCGCATAGCCGCAAGCGGGTATGCGATTGGCGAGCCCCGGTGAAATAGATTGCTTGCGTCTTAAAATATTTTGCAAAGACTAGGCTTTCCACTTGTTGTTTACCGGGATGTTTTTCCCTGGAGAATTGCGTGAAACAATTCATTGGCTCGGTCATATTGATGCTTCTAATCGGAGCCTGCGGCTCTGGTAAAAAATCCGATTCGGGTCTATTCTTAGCCCTTGGCGCAAGCTCCGGGTCAGGGGGACCCTCCAGTAGTCCAGAAACAGCGGGGAGCGGCAGTGCTACTACAACCGTTGGTCCGTCCGTTTCGCCACCGACTACCGTAATTCAACCTGTGGCCACTCCGATTGAAACCGACAATGATCCGAATTTAATTTGTGATCAACCTCCAGCCGGTACGTATCCACCACTTTCCATTCTCAAATCCACCCCTGGCGATGGAGCCCAGGCCGTTTCTGTTGATACGCCGCTTACGCTTTATTTTAGCCAACCCCTCGAATGCGATTCTGTTCCAAAATTACATTCACAGTACGGAGATCCAAAGCGAGGTAACATAGATCGCTTCACTTCGATAGTTCTGCTGCATGAGGCAGGGCAGGTTGCTAGAGAAACAAAAACTATATACAATGCAGATGGTAAATACTGGCGCCGGGGTTTTATCGTTCCTTCGGATACATCCTGCAGATGCAATCGAGTGCGCATCAAGCCTACGTTAAACCTGATGCCCGATTCAAATTACTGGATACTTGTCAGTCGTGAAGTGCGCTCCATTAAAGCTCCTTTCCTGGGCCCCGAGTACTATCAGTTGGAAATGTCCGCAGCTTCCCATACGGCTGTGGGCTTCAACGGCTTTGGCGCTCAGGAAATCGATGAAGCGGAAGCCAAGGGCGGCTTGCTGCAATTTGCAACCAGCGTTGATTGTCCGTCCGTTGATTCCGTTACCGACAGTGCGTACGATTCCACTCCATTTCGACTTTGTTCGGCAACACCACATTCGCGGATTGATGTTCCGACTTCGACGCCTATCGTTATGAAATTTAGCAAGCCCGTGGATTGCAGTATGCTGAATGACTTTTGGAAAATTAACGAAGATGGGCAGAGTACAGCCAGCCAGACGGATCAAAATGTCTTTGTGGGATTATACACTCCATTTGGTGGCGACGGGCGAGGACGCTTTCATACACAATACTCTTGTAACGGACGCGAACTGCGCCTTGATCCCAGGGCAAACCTGCCAGAATTCGCCTGGGGGATGGCAGATGTGCAAGGCCTTTGGGATGCAAAGAAGCAATCTCTGGCTTTCCCACATTTCCGTTACGTGCCGCAAATAAATGGAAAATGGTTCCCCAATGCCAGCATCATAAACGGGTTCTGGTGGCAATGGGGAAATGTGAAAACGGAATCACCAACGTGCCAGGAAGATGAAGTACTCGTTAATAACAAATGCGTACCTGATGTTGTTTCTGAATTACCGGGTGGCGATCCGCAGCTCCCGGATGGGGGGCCAGAAGTTGCGTGTCCGGACCGCGTGATTTCTGTGGATACCACACAGGGGCAATGGTTTACAAGTACTGATCGGAAAACATCAAAAGATGCGATCAAAGCAGGAGTTCACACATTCTGGGCCAATCAGAATCTAATCCTGAAGATTCGCAAGAATTGTCAGGCTGGATGGTACAAGCTTGCGCTGACTGCATCCAATATCGGTGGTCCGTTGCCGGAATGGTATGAGAAGTTCAACGTTAAAGTAAAGTCAGATGGAATCACGATTGGAGGAATTGGCATTCAAGCCTCCGACGATAAGTACAATCGGGGTGTCATGCTTGTTTACTTGAAGAAAGGAGACACTGACCTGAATCTGTTGTGGGACAACGACGCCTACCTTGAGGGCCAATACGACGCTAACATCAATCTCGCAGAGATTGCATTGCGTTATACTGAAACTCATCAGACCAGTAAGTCACTTGCGCGCAATGCAGCTCAGTATTGCGACGTTGCTGGCCGCTGGTTCTGGGAAACTGAGAATTCTGCATTCACTTATTGGGATCACCAGCAAATCATGTTCTGCTTCCCCGGGCTCGAAGCAGGAAAGTACAAAGTCACTGTTGAAGCCAGGAACCACGTATCTGAATTGCCTCTGCCACCGAACTATTCTGGTTTTAATGTTCGCCTGACGTCCGGTGAGAAAACCGCAGATACTACCATTAAGGCCGATTCTAAAGTATTTAAAAAAGCGTCGGTCGAAATGGATCTCGAAAATGGTGCGCCAATCACGCTGGAATGGCTTAACGATCAATTCGAGGAGGGTAAGCATGATACTAACATTGAGATTCGAAAAGTGAAGTTAACTTTGATTGAAGCTCGCAAGTCTCAGCTGGGTGCATACCTCGGTGGTGCTGGCGGCAAATCTCCTCTTGTGGTGCTTTTGATTCTGATGATCAGCGTTATTGGGATTATTGCTTCGCGCATCATCGCTCACAAGTTACGCACCAGGTAGGATGAAATCCAATCCGATGTGCTGGAGGCATTTGAGTCAGGATCAGGATCTGGATTCGCTGATCTTTCCAAATGCCAGCAGGGAAACGTAGGCCAGAAATAGCAGCGGAGTCAGAATGAGCACTACTGCGAATTCATCATCGAGCGACGTAGGTCGTTGGATCTGTTCGAGCACATCTGCGAAGAGGGTCCTGGGTCTGCGAAATATATCCCAGGAATTCCAGCGCAGAAATCGGCCGACGAAAATACCGAGAGCCGCAAGCGGGCAACTGATGATTACGAAGACCCAACCGCCGGTTGCTCCAAAGCGTTGCTCGTAGAGCAGCTGCATGAGTCGCAGTGACACCAGTCCGCCCAGGAATCCATTCCAGGAGAAGGAGAAAAGCAGGATAGTATCAAACCAGAGCGGAATTCGCGGACGCAGCCTGAGATGCAGAAAATCCGTTATGATGTAGGGTGCATTGGGCAGGAACAATAGCCAGAGGAGCGTCAATAGAAAGAAGACCAGTCCGGTCTTTTCTGTGTGGCTATAGATTAGAAACATCAGGAAGGCCAGGATCACAGGGATCATCGCAAGGAATAGGTTCCAGATCAGAAACAGATACGACGCAGAAAGCGAGAAGTGCAGCCTGATGATTGCCAGGGCCACAGACAGGACGCAGGACAGGCCAAGGAGCACAATTGCTCCAAAAAATGGAAGCTGGTTAGTTCGCATGAATCAAGTGTAGGGCGGCTGTTTGTGTTTAATATGTGCGAATTGTGAGGTTTTTCTGTCAAAGCTTAGGGCTTGACCTCAGATTCTGTCACATAGACATAATACAATTCAATCATGTCCCTGCGGCTCCTGGCTCCACTCCTGGATCATCCAGACTATCGTCCTTCCAGGCATCCTAATTATTTTGCCAGCTCTCTGCGTGCCCTGAGGTCCCCCCTTGAATTGCTGGATCTTGAGACTGGTATCAGACTCCTGCGCGCTGTCATGGATCGCAAGGGGCATATTCTAGTCCTTGGTGATCGCGACGTGGATGGAGTGAGTTCTGCGGCATTGCTTGGGAATTTTCTACGTGAGCAGCATGTAAAACGGGGAGGAACACTCGATCTCAGGGTTTCTGACCTTGGGGATGACTACGGCCTTTCAGGTGAATTGTTTCATTCAATACTCGCGTCGCATGCAGATCTAGTTATTTTGCTGGATATGGGATCGTCGCATGGTCCTGAAATTGGCGAACTCTGTGGTGCAGGCAAAAAAGTAATCGTTCTGGATCATCATCAACTTGGGAATCGTGTTCCAGATTTTGAAGATTGCGCTTTCATCAATCCACAGCGCAATATTGAAGTGCATGAAAACGAAGGCAAGATTCCAACCGTTGGGCTTGCTTTTAAATTTCTATTTGGATATGCGCTTTCCTTCCTGGGCGAATGGGACATACAAACAGCAGTTGCGCTGGATGAATTTGGATCGACTGGTTTTGCATTGTATCGGTGTGGCGCGTTAGTCGGCATTGTTCCTGAAAAACCAGAAACTGCGAAAGTGCTTGAGCCGCAGACCATTGCCTACTTGCGCGCAGAAATTGCAAAGTTTCCGAGCGAGGACGCTTCGCGTATTCCTGTAGTAATCGGGTCGCTCTTGCTCTGCAGACTAGTTGAAATTCGTCCAAAGCTCCTGGAGTTCCTGCTTTCTCTGGCTGATCTGGTTTCGGTTGGAATGGTCACAGACATGGTTCCTCTAGTCGGAGAGAACCGTTCGCTTGTGCGATTGGGGCTGGGACTCAGCAAACATCGTAGTACGCGCGGCGTGCCAGGATATCGTGCACTCATGCAGGAACTGGACTTACCAAACGATCTCACCGGGCGGGATCTGGCCTGGACTCTTGGTCCAACATTGAACGCCGCAGGTCGCATGGGAAATACAGCTCTAGCTGTGCGTCTGCTTACGTCTGAATCGCTGGAAGAAGCGCAGCAGTTAGCCGGTGAACTCAAACAACTTAACAAGAAACGCCAGGACAGAACCAAACTGAATGAGAAGATTGTAACTGCTCATTTTGAAGAGCATCCGACGCGAATAGACAAGCCCTTGATTTTCTGTTATCATCCGGATTTGCAACCCGGTGTTTCTGGAATCATGGCTACCCGACTAATGGAACGCCATGGCAAGCCTGTCGTATACATTAATCCAGATGGAAAGTGGGCAAAGGGTTCTGCGCGAAGCGATGGCAGAAATATTCTTCCGCTGCTCGATCGTGCGGCGCATTTGTTTATTCAGTTTGGGGGGCATCCCGAAGCCGCTGGATTCTCCATCGAATACGAAAAGATTCCAGAACTCGAACTCATCCTTGTCAATGCTGCAGGAACAATGGACTTGAGCCCTCCGGTGCGAGCTTTGACTGAACATATTTCACTGCAGCCCAAACAGATCAGCCGCGCTCTACTTGATGAATTGAAGCGTATGGAACCATTCGGCCCAGGAAATCCTGAGCCTGTAATTCGCATTGTTGGTGCGGAGATTCAAAAGCTGGATTATACAAAAGATGGAAAGCATGCTAAGTTTCGGGTGCGCGGATGCGAACCGATTGAATTCGTTGCGTGGAGACAGGCTGATCAATTTCGTGCGCTCACTGATTTACGCGTAAATCTCTACGGAATGCTCGAACGCAATCTCTGGGGTAGACGAAACAAAATGCAATTCCGTGTGGATTGGATGAGCCAGGAGTAAGAGGGTGTGTGGGCGAGCGTCAGGAGCCGGGAAGGTTATCCGCAGATGGATACAGATGGACGCAGATACGGATCACTGCTTCAGTCTCAGAAGCGAATCGCAATGACCGAACGGTAAGGCGACGGGGTGCCCGCGCGCTGACGGCCTTAGCAGCACCGTGAGAGGGTCCACTCCAGAGAATTACTTGGCCTGAGGCGCGTCTTTGATGATGTTTGTGTTCTTTGTGCTAAGGTAGTAAATAACTTCCCATACCTGAGTGGAGCTTTCCAGACCACCGCGTGGAGGCATTACACTCTTAGCTTTAATTGCTTCGCTTGCGCCCACGCCGTGATTGATGAGTTTTGCAAGCTCCGTTTCCTTAGGTTCCTTGAAATGCAGCCATTCGTTGTCTTTCAGGCTTGGGCAGGCCAGACCTTCCAGATTTGTTCCATGGCAAGCAGCACATGTTTTGTATGACGTTTCGCCGTTCGATATCGCTTTTGCAGTTCTCTCCGGAACAATATCAATCGTTGGAACAACGATGCCCTGTCCGATTCCCTGCCTGTAAGCATTCTGATTGTTCTGGCCCAGGAATCCGTGATAGAAGATGGCATACATGCCACCAGCTACGAAAACCAATCCAAACAAGAAGTAGAGCCAGGCAAGCCCGTGCTTGCTGGGTCCTTTTTTAGATGAATGTCCTGCTTCGCTCATAATAATTCCTTACTCAGCGGTAATACGCGCCGTCAAACTGCATGCGTTTCTGACCCAGACTTGATAGATACGCAATGAGCGCATCTCCCCGGCTCTGGCCTTCCAGTCGGTCGAATGAACTCTTCTGAAACGGATCGGAGAACGGAACGCCGGCTTCCATCATCATACGGATCTTCCATGACAGGAACATAGGTTCTAGCTCTGTTTCTTCAAAAAGATAGGCATATGCATGAAAACGATTCTTTAACGTATCTTCCTTTCCACCGCGAATGTATGACTTCAAGGTTGCAGAATCCAGTCGCCCGGCAATCCTTGAGAGATCAGGTCCAAGGCGTGTGCTACCGCGCATAGCAGGTGTTTCATGCGCATACTCCATGGCCACCGGCATTGGAAAATATCCGTACTTTTCGGCACTTGCGAATCGGGTTACTTCCCAGCCGAGTGGGCGGAGGTTCTGGGAATGGCAATACTGACATCCCTCCTGGAAATACACTTCCTGTCCCTTGAGAACCAGTGCGTCGTCCATGCTCAGCTGAGCATGTGAACCGTAGGAGTGGTTCCTTTCATAAGGAATGCAAACTGCGATTATGTAACCAAGCAGGATGATTCCCACGATTGACCCCACGGTCCTGCCGGGTGTCTTAAATAGAGAATCGAATGCGCGCGACATTAGTGCGCCTCCTGAGAATGAACTTCTTCTTCTGGAAGATGCAGATCGGGTTCCTTGTATGCTTCTCCGTTACCTCTCCAAACGGAGAGGATTGCAAAAGCCCAGGCGAATAGACTCAAAGCGGTGGACAGATATCCAAACAAATAGAGACCACGGAAGCCCAGAAGATATTGCAGGGTTGGCGATGTTGAGGGGTCTGCAAGGTTGCCCGCAAACAGAACGGCCAGATAAGAAGGGTGCGCCAGGGTGCCAGCATCGGTTAGCTCTGCTGCTGCAGACCCTTCCACTACACCTTGAACAACGTTAGTCGCTATCAGTAGAAAGGATCCCATTACTGCAAAAAACAACGCAAGTCCAGCACCGCCACCGGTTGTAGATTTTCCCGTGAAACGCTGTGAGAAGAGCAGGCCGATTCCAGACGCGCCGAGTGCGGTGAGGATTAGAATGTCAGACGCTATGTCCTGGGAGTTCCACCACGTTAGTCCAACGTGCGCTTGCATGAAACGCGGAAGGGAAATAGCGCGAAGCAGTGTAAGTAGCAGCAGGAAACGAAGAGTCCAGCGCATGAATGCACCGTCACGATCCAGTTCAACTGCATGTGGCCCGCGTGATATAGTATAGAGCAGGTTCCACGTCCCCATTAGAATCACAACGGTTAGGGCAATTCCAAAGATGATTCCTGCTGTGGCCGTCTTCTGTGGTCCGGGACCCAGAGCCAGAAAGGCAGATCCGGAAACCGGAATGAGAAATGCCATGGTCACAGCTTGAAATTTCAAAGCTCCTTCGTTGTAGATGGGGAGTTTGAGATGAGCTGGAAGCAAATAGTATAACAGTCCGAATAGCGGGAATAAAACCAGGAATCCGAGGATTCCCATCCGGTAGAATTCCTGAACAGATGCGTCAGGCATTCCAGCTGTAAGGGGTGTTGAGCCAAACGGGCTGTAGGGGAGGGAAAGGTTTCCGAGCAAGAACGTTACGGCTCCACCGGCAAATCCAATCAGCACATACAGTGCAGGCGCGCTCAATTCGCTCTTAGCTGAGCGGAGTGCTACAACGACGAAAAGTGCAAGCGAAAGGAAATACAGATTATCTGAAACCCAGCTCCATTCGCCGTATTCGCGGCCCTTGTTAAACCCGCAAAGAATCGTAATCACGCCGAGTATAAGCGCAAGCTGCTGCAGTGCAAATCCGCTGAGTGCAACCCACTGCCATTTGAGTTCGCCTTCTTTCTGAAGTAGGAAGTAAGACGCAGCCGTAATGACACCGACCCATCCACCAAATATCAATGCGTTTGTGAAGAGCGGTCGGATGATCCCAAAGCCGAGCACGTCAGGGGATGGAAATCCCATCATCAACTGCAGCTGGTTCAACAAACCAAATACAACTGCTACCAGAATCCAGATAACGCCGGCAAACAGGTGCAGGGAAATTACTTTTCTAAAATCGGGTGTAAGGGCAATCATTGAGCAATACTCCGGATGAATTCAGACAGAGAAGCCCATTCAGCGTCGGTGAGGCTTGCAAAACTGTCTTGCAGTACGCCACCAGCCGGATGCGCGCCTTTAAGTGCGCCACCGCTTCCGATTGAGTCTGAGGTTGCAAAATCACGCGTTGCAATTGCAGCGCGCACGAGATGATACTGGCTGTGCATGTTTCCCTGGCCTTTGATCAATCCCATTCCATAGGTAATCGATTTACCTTCGCCATGGTTGCCGTGGCAGCTTGCACAATTGTTTGCATAGATAGCTGCACCTTCACCAGTCATTGGGCGATTCAAGCGCTCTTCGGAGACTGTTCCTGGTGCCAGGTCGGGTTTGATGGCTGCGTATTTGAGCAGGTCTTTGAGTTCTGGCGCCTTTTCGCGCTCGAGGTTTGGTTTATATCCAATCTCCCATCTGCGCCGATTGTTGGCTGCAAGGTCTTTATAGGTCTTGCGAACTTCGGCCATCTGTGTTTCTACATTCTTGGACTGCTCAACTGCTTTTTCGCCGGTGAGCGGCTTGCGAATTGAGAAGAGGAAATTGGCCATAGCCCAGCGTCCCGCGTCTGTCAATGCCTGGTTTGAATGAGCTTTGAACTTTTCAGTTCCTGCAGTAATTGCTTTGAAATACACAACCGGCGTTTTCTCAGGACCAACGGCTGCTACAAAGTTTGTAGGTGGAACGGGAAGCCCTGCAGCCTCCGGTCCTTTACCATCCCAGCCTGTGCCGTGACAGTTCTGGCATCCCTGCTGTGCATACAGCAAAGATCCCATGAACATTTGATCATCAGATGTTCGGTAGGGGCGAACGTCTGTTAGCCCCGATTTTTTACAGCCAATTGCTGCGACCGCAAGGGCCATTAATAGTATATGTTTCGAATTCACGATGATTGTCCTCATTGATGCCAGTGGAGGCATTCCTCCAGTCGTGGGTCTCCCTTAGGAATGAGCGAAGTGCGAGTCATTGCTGAGCCAACAATCCAGATAAAGCTACCGGCGACCACAAGCAGCGGGCCAAGCTCCTGCCAGGAGAACATAATGAAGTGTCCATTGTCCAGTGTCGGGTATGTTACCCAGTATACGTCAATGACCTGACCTACTAGAACTGCAACAGATACGCTTGCCAGATGGTTCAAGTTGCGCTTCCACTTGCGCTGAATGATCATAAAGAAAGGAACAAGGAAACGAACCACAACCAGAAGCAATGCTACACCGCCCCATGGTTGGAAACCCATGGTTGGCGAGTAGATGCGTTTGTGGTAGAAGACGGTTTCTTCCGGAATGTGCGCATACCAGATCAATAGGAACTGGCAGATCATTACATAAGCCCAGAAAATCGAATGTCCCCACATGTATTTGCCCATGTCATGATAGTGATTTTCGTTGAGTGAATCGCCAAAGTAGCCAGCACCTTTCAAATACCAGATCCAGAGGATAATAGAGGAGAAGGCTGTCAGTGCCAGTCCGGCATAGCAATAGGGTGCCCACATGGTTGAGAACCAGTGTGGCTCAAGACTCATACTAAGATCCCATGAGTTTGCTGAATAGCTGAGGGCAAAAAGAATTACAAATACCGCAGACCATTTTGCAAGTGATCGCGTGATTGAAATGGACGGATTGGAATCCTGGGAGGTAGACTTCTTCCAGAGAATAAAACCAAATGCAAGCCACAGAAGGACAAAGAAGATATTTCTGCCCACGAAGAATCCTGGATTGAGCCAGGGTCGCTTAACGGCCAGCAGGTGATCGTTTGGATCAGCCGGATGCACCCAATGACTGAACACAGAACCCATTCCAAGGAAGACCACAATCATCAGGACCAAAACGATAGGTAGGAACCAGAAATAGTTTTCTGCAATTCTACGAATACTCACGCACCAGGCAGCACCGGCCAGATGGTTGAAAGCTACGAAGTAAACGCCGCCTAACGCCAATGGAAGTGCAACTTGCAATGCAAGGTGAAGTGACATGAACAGACGAGGATTGGCTGCCTCATGTCCACCGTGTGCCGCCTCGCTTGGATGCCAGACAAAAAGGAACTGCAGGCCGATCAAAACCATGCCTGCCAGAATCAAGCCCATGCAGATCATTCGCAGTTTGGGTGAGAATTGGAAGTTTAATGCTTTTTCTTCAGGAAGTTTCATAATTTCTCAATCGAAGTTTAGTTCGATGCCCCCTTTTTCTGGAGCACGCGCACATAGTGAATGATGGCCCAGCGGTCAGCCGGACGAACCTGCGCTGCATATGGGAGCATGTTTCCACGACCCATAGTGATCATATGGAAGATCTTTCCATCTGGCCAATCTTTAGCTGCGCCCGAAATCAACGACGGTGGTGCAGTCATACGAGGAATTACAGGACCATCGCCTTCGCCCAGGTGACCATGACATACAGAGCAGTAGACCTCAAACTCTGCCTGTCCGCGTTCAAGAACGGCAGCCGTAAGGGGCAGGGGGTTTTTCAGATTTGCGCCAGCCAGATCTATCTCTGCCTGGGTGTAAGGATACGGATCATAACCGCGCGGCACCGTTCCTTCCGGAGGTACGCGAATGGATGAGCCTGGTCCGCCAAACACCTCGTTTTGATCTGCGCCCTTTAATAGGTTAACTTTGATATCAGCCAGCGTGGTTGTGTCTTCGCGCTGCGCCTTTACAAAAGATTGATCGTGCATATCCAGGAACCAGTGAATCCCGGAAACGTTTGAATGATAGCGGCCGCCAGTAACGACCCAGATGAGTCCCCAGAAGGCGCCCATGAATACGATCGCCAGGGTCCAGCGAGTTATCAGTGATTTTTTCTCTTCCTGCGTCATGATGATCCTTACTTATTTCAGTACGGGCTTTTCTCGTCGACTGCTGTGATTTCCTGGGCGCCAAGCGAAGTTAAAAACGCTTTTGCACCTTCTTCGGAGTAACCCGCAGAGATAGCCGGAATCCAGAGTGCGAACTTGTCATTTGTGATATCTTTGTGAAGCGGCTTGCGGAACGGTCTGGGCATTTTGCTCAGTAGCATCAACGTTGCTGCTGTAAACTGACCACCAAGTAGAACCGTTAGCTCGAAGCAAATGGGAACCATGGCAGGCCAGCTGAATGTGGACTTTCCGCCAATGTTCAGCGGATACGAGTTCATGTAAGGAATTGTGCTGAGTTGCTCATGCACACCGTACTGAAGCAAGAACGCTAACGTAGTTCCAGTCATTCCCATAAAGAATGTTACAAAGGGAAGTTTGGATCTATGCAAACCCATGTCGAATTCCAATCCGTGGACTGGAAACGGAGTCAGGCAATCGAACTTTGTATAACCTTTCTCATGAGCTGCTTTAGCAGCCTGCTTGATTTTTTCGCCTGTATCAAACAAGCCAAAGACGCCTTTGCGTGTTTCCAGATATTGATACTCAAATAAGCGATCTACTGCCCTGTGAACGCCGGGAAGTATCCCGCCGAACAAACGGTCAAGCAACCGCTCCAGAGGCTGAAAGAGTGAATCCAGTTTTTCCAACATAATCAGTGACCGAATCCTTTCGCATCAGGCGACTTGATAGTCGCTTTGATTTCCGCGATTGCAATTGTTGGGAAGAAGCGAGCAAACAACAGGAACATTGTGAAGAACATTCCAAATGATCCAAATAGCATGATTGTATCATGCACTGTGAACACATACATGTCCCAGCTCGATGGGAGATAATCCCGATGCAGCGACGTAACGATAATTACAAAACGCTCGAACCACATACCAATGTTGATGAAGATCGAAATGATCCAGAGAGCAACGGGGTTGGTTCTGATTTTTTTGAACCAGAAGAGCTGTGGGGAGATAACATTGCAGGATACCATGATCCAGTAAGACCACCAGTAAGGGCCAAAGGCGCGGTTGATAAATGCAAATCCTTCAAACTCGCTTCCGCCATACCATGCAATGAAGAATTCAGTTCCGTAAGCAAGGCCTACGAGGGAGCCCGTCAGAGTACAAATCTTAGCCATGTTCTCAAGATGCTTCAGCGTAATATACTCCGTTAAGCGGAATACCTCGCGCATTACAATCAACAGAGTAAGCACCATGCCGAATCCAGAGAATACAGCACCCAGAACAAAGTATGGTGGGAAGATTGTTGCATGCCACCCTGGAATCACGGAAGTCGCGAAATCGAAGGATACGATTGAGTGAACCGAGAATACCAGTGGCATTGACAGGCCGGAGAGAATCATTACGACAGCTTCATAGTGCGCCCAGGCGCGGGTTGATCCAACCCAGCCAAATGACAGAATTGAATAGGCAACCTTACGAACTTTCTGGCCAGGAGAATCTTCCACAATGCGATCGCGAATGGACGCAAAGTCCGGAATCAGACCAATGTACCAGAATACGAGCGACGTGATGAAGTAAGTTGAAATCGCAAATTCATCCCAGGTCAGTGGAGAGCGGAAGTTTGGCCAGAGAACACCACGCTCGTTTGGATAGGGAAGGGCCCAGAAGATCACCCATGTGCGACCTACGTGAACGGTAACAAAGAATGCGGCAGTAAGCACGCTAAAGATGGTCATGGCTTCTGCAGCACGGTTGATCCCGGTTCTCCATTGCTGGCGGAATACATAGAGAATCGCAGAAATCAGAGTTCCGGCATGCCCAATACCAATCCAGAAAACGAAATTGATAATGAAACTTCCCCAACCAACCGGGATATTCAGACCAAGGCGACCCATTCCGGAGCCGACTACATTCAACGCTTCACTGATAAAGATTGAGAAGGTTACAATTGCAACAGCAAGAGAGATTCCCCAGGCTTTGGTCGGGAACGTTTCAAGCGGGCGCGAAATTTCCGCGTTCGCATCTTTATACTTTTTCCCCCCCTGTACAAGCTCGGGGTGTATATATTCTAAATCTTCTTTTGTGACCGTAGACATATCAGGCCTTATTCCTAATTTTTGCTAGATACGTAATGGCTGGTTTCACGCCAAGGAAATCCAGGACTTGATATCCGCGGATGTCTTTGCTGAGTTTTGCAACTTTGCTGGCAGGATCGTTGATATCGCCAAACGAAATCGCATCAGCGCAGCAAACTTCCTGGCAAGCAGTGACAACAGCGCCGTCACCAATTCGCTTATCGCCTTTGGCGATTGAATCCTGGCGCGCTGAGTTGATACGTTGAATGCAGAATGTGCATTTTTCCATAACACCGCGTGAGCGGACGGTTACGTCTGGATTAAGACCGAGTTGCATTGGATCGCGCAGTTTGCGCTCCAGGCCTTCTCCCCAGATCCAGTTTTCAAACCAGTTGAATCGACGCACTTTGTAAGGACAGTTGTTGGAGCAATAACGAGTTCCAATGCAACGGTTGTAGGTCATAACGTTCAGACCTTCTTCCGAGTGAGTGGTTGCTGCTACCGGGCAAACGTTTTCGCACGGTGCATTTTCGCAATGCTGACAGAGCATTGGCTGATGTGCAACTTCTGGAGATTCTTCGCTTCCTGAATAATAGCGATCGATGCGCAACCAGTGCATTTCACGACCGCGGTGAACCTCTTCCGGTCCAACCATTGGAATATTATTTTCAATGTTACAACTTGTAACGCATGCGCCGCAACCGGTGCATGAGTTCAGGTCAATTACCATGTGCCACTTAGTACCCTTGTACTCCCATGGCTTCATCAGGGCCGCCGTCTCTGGCGTTTTCCCATTTTCAGGTTTGCCTGGATATTCAATGCCTTCCGGTTTGAACTCGCCTGGCTTCTCTATGTATTCTTTGAGCGTGGCTTCGCGAATGATTGGCCGCCCATTCTGGCTCGAACCATTGAGAGGCGCTTCCATAAGCGGAGGTGCAAAGAATGCTTTTTCTTCCGTATTGAAGCCTGTGCGATACACAGACTGCGTGTTTGCAAGTTGATGACGATCACCCGTAGGTTCCAGGCTTGCTTTTAGCCCGGAGAATGCGATTGCATCTGTCCCAGCTGAAACCAGGGCGATTGCATTTTTTCCCTGACCATCAGCAATGTGACCTGCATCTGTGCGGCCATAGCCGAGCGCTACGAATACTGCATCTGCATGCAAGCCTGGCTGGAGGTGAACCGGAACCTCAATTGTGCCTTTGTCTGTTTTTACAGTAACAAGCGAGCCCTGTTTCAACTTAAGCTTTCTGCCGGTTGCAGGAAGAATAGCGGCATAGTTTTCCCAGACCACTTTAGTAACTGGGTCTGGAAGTTCCTGACGATATGCATTGTTAGCGTTGCTTCCGTCCAGGACCTGAACATTGTAGAATAGCCCAAGGCGCAGTCCGGTCGATTTTTCCGGAAGAGTAATCTGCGAAAGCGCTCCTGCATTGAATGCGCGCGCGCCACGATCGCGACCCATGTCCCCTTTACCCGGAGCATAGTAGCCAAGTTGCAGAGATGAGTTCCAGAATGTACGGAAGTCACCTTTTGCACGACCCTGCCATGCTGCTTTCACAAGATCATGGAAGGATGAAACACCTTTGAGCGATCCACCCGCGATTGCGAAGAGATAATCCTCAATTGACTTTGTATTGTAGAGCGGACGAATAACTGGTTGTTGAACGGAGTAAACGCCAGGGAAGAGTTCTGCATCACCCCAGGATTCCAGGTAATGACTTACAGGAAGCACTGCCTGGGTGAGTTTTGCGGTTTCATCAATATGATCTGTAATGGCCGCGCTATATGGAACTTTCTTCAGCGCGTCTGCAAACTTGTAGAATTCAGGCAGATGAAATACCGGGTTTGCTCCAGCTACAATCACAGTCTGAACTTTGCCAGATGACATTTGCTGAATCAAATCTTGAATTTCACGATCTGATGCACCTGGATCCAGGAGCATAGGCGAGCCGGAATCAATAGTCTTCCCATCATTCCCGAGGATTGAGTTTAGCAAATTGACAGCAATTGCAAGCGATGCATTGCTTCCGGTTGCAGCCAGCGGTGAACCACCTACTACGAGGCTTGTTCCACGCGCATCTGCCAGTTCCTTTGCAATGCGCTCGATAGCTTCTTGCGGAACGCCAATGGATGAAGCGACTTTCTCCGGAAGATATTTTTCAAGGAGAGCCGTGCCTCCTGGAGCAGTTAGACCATTCTTCAGAGTGAGCTGTGCTGCAAGACTGAGTGCGATGATTACTTGATCCCCTGGACGAATTGCCAGACGTTCGTCTGCGTTTGAGCCCGTAGTGCTGAACATTGACTCGATTACAACGAGCCTGCTCATCTTCTTCTGGCCGCGCTTGAGTTCACGCCCCTTTGTAAAGAGGTGAGTATAATGACCAGGATGGATCATTGTTCCAAGGAAATCTGCATCGATGGAGAGGATGTACTCCGCCTTATCAAAACGGTATCCAGGAATAATTGACTTACCGTAGGAAGCTTCCTGACCATCAGCGATCTGGCGAAGAGTTGGATCCTGGCGGAACGTTATTTGACGACCACCTGGGAATGCAGAAAGGAATTCTTTAAATACGCTCTGTGTTGATGGGCTAATGGACGGACCGGTGAGAAGAACATAGCTTCCTTTCTCAAGGTTGGCTTTTATTTCACCTGTGATCTCTTCTGTAGTAGCCTGCTTTTTCTTGCCTTTTACAAACTTAACGGGTTTGCGCAGGCGATCCGGATCGTATAGATCCATGAGCGAAGCGATGTTGTAAGCCGTAACGCCGCCGCCTGAAACCGGGTGATCCTGGTTTCCCGCGATCTTGATGGGACGACCCTCGCGCGTGCGCACGATAAGCCCCGTGCCGTCTGGAGATACGGTTGAATAGAACACGGGTAGCCCTGGGACAATTTCTGGTGGCTGAATTACAGCGGGAACAATCTGCTCTGTTGGACGACGACATGCAGCCTGCGCCATTACAGCACCTGCACCCATGACCTTGATGAAGGTCTTGCGTGTTAGCTTGAGTTTTTTGGCCTCCGCCTGCATGACCTCGCGGTCTTGCTCAAACTCGGGTTGGTTGTAGATTGAGAAGGACTGAGGTGTAGTGCGTTCTTCGAGGGTTTGCCAGTAATGCTTTGGCTGATTTTCTCTCGTCTGATTCATTTCTATTTTCCGCTCTTAGTAGTGGCACGTGCCACATTCTGTGATTTTCACAGTCTGGTTGTTACCTGGTTTGTAGGCTTGCGTTGTGTTCTGGCGATGGCAGTCCACGCACCAGCCCATTGTAAACTTGTTTGTAAGTTCCACTTTGTCCATGTTCTGAACATCGCCGTGGCAGGTAGCACAGTCGAAACCGCGCGTAATATGCGGCTTGTGACTAAACTTAACATGATCTGGAAGGTCATGCACTTTCAGCCAGCGAATTGGAATACCTTGCTTGTACGTCTGGCGAAGGTATTGAATGTTCGCGCTGTCTCCGCCAACCACTGAGTGGCATTTCATGCAGGTTCCCTGGTCAGGGACGGTTGCATGAGCAGAAACCTCAACGCCAGCATGGCAATACTTACAATTGATTTGAAGTTCGCCCGCATGGATCTTGTGGCTGAACGGGATGGGTTGATCCGGGGCATAGCCCTGGTATTTTGTGTCCGCGCCGAAGATGTAAGCGATTCCCCCCAGGAGAGAGAAGATCACAAACAGCTTCACGCCGTGTTTTTGAAAAATTCTGATTAATGACATAATAGAACCAGGCGCAAAACCTCTGTTGCGGATTTTGTTGACTCCGACCTGCATAGAAAGACCGAGCAAATTGTCAAAGAAATGTCAGTTGCGTATGGAAAAATTTGAACAAATCTGCTCCGGCGACTCATTCCGTGGCCGGAAAGCGAAAGCGTGCCTGCCCCGAGGCGCGGTGTTCCGAGCCTCGGGCCGTTCATATCCAATTCACTTCACGGCTCGCATTCGCTTTCCGGAATATGGCTTGAGTCTTGTCGCTAGCGAGTTTTGTTGCTACGGATGACTCGCAACTATGAGAAAACCGTGAGCGACAAGGGCAACGCAGATTTATTCTGAAAGCAGTTTTGCGCGCATTCGAGCGCAACGGCGCGTCCCGAGCGTCCGCGACGGCGGAGCGAAGGCGAAGCGCGCAAAAGGCTTTCAGGAAACGTGGCGGGGGCCGCAGGAGCGCGTGACAGAAAGTCTCACTACCTGACAGAAAGCCGGTTGATGTTAGACAGATCATTTATACCGGGCAAGGGAATCGTACACAAGTCTGGTACTCTTGTTGCTACTATAGAGAATTGTTGGTGAAATATGAAATTAGATAAACTTACGTCAAAAACTACCGAGGCAATTTCTGCGGCACAGGATGAAGCGAGCAAGCGCGCGAATCCGGAAGCATCGACAGAACATTTGCTTTTTGAAATTTTCCGTCAGGAGAATGGAATGGGGCCCGTCGTGCTCCAGCGACTGGGTGTTCAGCCCAAAAGCGTACTGCAGGTAATCGAGAATCATCTTGAGACTCTGCCGAAAGTACAGGGAACAAACGACGTGCGTCCTTCGCAGGGACTTGTGCGCCTCCTTGAGGCAGGGCAGGGCCTTGCAAAAAAACGCGGCGATCAATTCCTTTCTACTGAACACATTCTACTTGCATATGTGAGTGATAGTTCGCAGAAACTTCAACGTGAACTTGCAGCCCTGGGTTTGCAGCCATCGGCTATCTTGCAAGTACTCGAAAAGCTTCGCGCAGGAAAACCAATCACAAGCGAAAATCCAGAAGATACCACCGAAGCACTGGCCAAGTATGCGCGAAACCTGAACGACTCAGCGCGAAAGGGCAAGCTCGATCCAGTAATTGGACGCGATGAAGAAATTCGCCGGATCATGCAGGTGCTTTCGCGCAGAACAAAGAATAATCCAATTCTGATTGGTGAGCCTGGCGTTGGGAAAACGGCTATTGTTGAGGGCCTGGCAGGTAAGATCGTTCAGGGTGAAGTTCCGGATGGCCTAAAGGACAAGGAAATCTACGCCCTGGATCTGGGAAGCATGGTGGCGGGTGCGAAGTATCGAGGTGAATTTGAAGATCGATTCAAGGCCTTGATCAATGAAGTCCAGGAATCAGATGGGCGCGTGATCCTTTTTATAGATGAATTGCACACGCTTGTAGGCGCTGGCGCCGCAGAAGGTTCGCTCGACGCATCAAATATGATTAAACCCGCCCTTGCAAGAGGGGAATTACGATGCATTGGAGCTACAACACTCAAAGAGTACCAAAAGTACATTGAAAAAGATCAGGCCCTTGAACGTCGTTTCCAGCCAGTTTTTGTATCGGAGCCAAGCGTAGACGATACAATCATGATTCTTCGCGGCCTGAAAGATCGATACGAGCTTCATCACGGGATTCGCATCACAGACGGAGCAATCCTCGCTGCTGCCCGTTTATCCGATCGATATATCACGGATCGCTTTCTGCCGGACAAGGCAGTCGATCTAATCGATGAGTCTATGAGCAAGCTGCGCATTGAACTCGATTCACTGCCAGAGGAACTGGATAAGATCGCAAAAAAGATTCAAAGCCTTAAGATTGAGCGCGAAGCCCTGAAGATGGAAAAGGATTCCGTTTCAAAGGAGCGGCTTGGAAAACTCGAGCGCGAGCTTGCAGATATTGAAGTCGATTTCAAAGCAAAGAAAAGTATTTGGGATGCGGAACGTCAAAACGTAGATCAGGCCAAAGTGATTCGTGAGAAAATCGACCAGCTCCGCACGCAGGAAAAAGAAGCAGAGCGAAAAGGTGACCTCAACCAGGTTGCAGAGATTCGTTATGGCAAGATGCTTGCGCTTGAAAATGAACTGAAGAAAGCAGAAGCTCATATTGAAAAGGCAAGCAAGCAATATCTTAAAGAAGAAATTACGTTTGAAGATATTGCAGCCATTGTTGCGCGCTGGACTGGAATTCCAGTCAGCCGCATGATGCAGGGAGAAAAAGAGCGCTTCCTGACCATGTTCGATAAACTGAAAGATCGTGTAATTGGTCAGGATCATGCACTCAAATCCATTTCTGAAGCGATTCAGCGTTCACGTTCAGGCCTATCTGATCCAAACCGGCCCATTGGAGTATTTATGTTCCTTGGGCCAACTGGAGTTGGTAAGACTGAAACCGCGCGGGCACTTTCGCAGTTTCTGTTCGATGATGAAAACGCAATGGTGCGAATCGACATGTCAGAGTACATGGAAAAACATAGCGTTGCGCGGCTAATCGGTGCGCCCCCCGGCTACGTTGGACACGATGAGGGCGGTCAGCTAACGGAGGCTGTTCGGCGAAGACCATACCAGGTGATCCTGTTTGATGAAGTTGAAAAGGCTCACCCGGAGGTATTCAATGTATTTTTGCAGATTTTTGAAGATGGTCGTTTAACCGATTCAAAAGGTCGCACGGTTGATTTCAAAAATACCATCATCGTTTTGACCTCGAACATAGGCAGTCACATTCTAATGGAAGCTGGCGTGCAGGCAGAGAAGGAGAAACGGATCACAGAAGAACTCAGACAGTTCTTTAGACCGGAGTTTCTGAATCGTTTGGATGAAGTGATATTCTTCCAA
>JAIOPQ010000089.1 GCA_021413825.1 Spirochaetia bacterium
CCCAGGTGGTGGCGACATACGTCGAGTCTGAAAGCGTGGTTGCATCTCCGTTGCTTGAGAATGTAGCCGATTGCCCATGCACCTGCATATCGATAATGCGAAACTGATCCATCGTGAGGGTCACTACGCTCAAGGAAACGTTGTTGATATCGCGCACTCCGAAAAAGGCCTGGTCTGCCGAGCTCACGCCGATCCAGAGAAACTGCGCAAATACCGATCCGTTGTCGTTGAAGATTCGCTGAATGGTTCCGGTTGAAGTAGTGCGAGCCACAACAAAAACCGCCGGATTCTCATAATCCATAAATTCTACCGCTTGCATGCGCTTCGGGGTTCCTGCGGGCGAGAAACGTACAACTGGCAAGCCGTTCACTCCATTCGCAATGTAGATCGGTTGCCGCGCGACCGTTCCCTGTGTGAAGGTATGCGCCAAACCGCTGGCATCGGGCCAACTACTCACTGGCGTGGAATCCGCTTGCACAAGGTCCGTGGCTTTGAGCCAGAGAACTAAACCTGTCACGGAATCGGGTGAGATGGCTTGCACGGGATTTGATCTCAGACCAAACAGTACGAGCGATAGCTCCGGCCAACTGTTCGTCACGCCATTGAAACAACCGGGTAAAATCGCGAAGAGAACTGCAGCGAAAGAACCGCTGCAAAATCGGAGCACAAAGCCCCGGGCAGGTGATACGTTCTGAGCCGGGAGCATCAAACAAGCCAATGGAATCCCATCCCGCAGGTTTGCAAGAACCTTCCAACTACGCGTGAACCAGTCACGTTCTCGGTTACACTTTGGACGCGAATGGATGCTTATAGTCAAAGGAATTTAAGAATTCTTCTGGAAAAAATGTCAACGAGTTGAGTTCACGGGTTCGTAATCGGAGAAAAAACTTCGTCTTTCCATAGAAAGTACTCTGGCTTGGCCCACTCTGGACGCGCAGCGTTCTCCTGTTCGGAAGGAGAGGGTGGGTTGTTTGCCAGAAGTATGCTCTCTGCGTGATACTCACGCGCCCAAACAGCTGTCGGTAAGAAATTAACACGACCATCCATTGCGTTTATCACAACGCCGGACATGCAGCTCGTTCCACATCCCCATTCTACTATGAGATAGTGACCGGCAAAATTCACATCACCGGCCGCGCCTTCTACGATTCTTGTCCGAAATGTTTTTACGCCAGGCGAACTGTCGAAGCGGACGGGTACTTGCATTTTCCGTAGCGTTACATTTGCAGGATATTTATTGAAGGGCGGCAATATCGCACCACCCAAACAACCCCACGCAAGGGCTAGCCAGGCGACAGGCAAGCTGAGAATAGCAAGCCGTTTCATGGGAACGTAGACCGTACACGAATACCCGGAGCGGGACTTGAACCCGCACAGCTTGCGCCGCAGGATTTTAAGTCCTGTGTGTCTACCGATTCCACCATCCGGGCTGCTCGAGAATGAGGCGTCGCCGGGATTTGAACCCGGGATCAGGCTTTTGCAGAGCCTTGCCTTAGCCACTTGGCCACGACGCCGTGCACTCCCATGCTCCGGAAGTTAGGCGTCGGGTCAAATGGTTTTTACTTTGAGGCCCGGGTCAGAGATTCGCTTGTTGAATCAATGCGACCGCTTCTTCAGCGGTGTGAACGGGAGTGGCACAGGCCATATTCTTGCAGATATAGAACGTAGTTTTCCCGGCGATTGCTGTCCTATCTGTCAGCAAGGGAATTGCTTTTTCTGGCGCGGTTCCGGCGATAATTCCAAACATCATTCCTGTATTTCGCAGTTTTGCAAGTAGTCGCTCCCCTTCGCCGTCATTTCCCTGAAGGATTGCGATCTCCGCTGGGGGTCTGTGGAATTGATCGAGCCCCAGAAGCATAAATGAATGGGCTGGACCATTGGTTTCCATTGTCTCGGCAAAACGACCCAATGCTTTTTCTGCTAGAATCTGAAATTCTGTGAAACCATATCCAGAAAGAGTAAGGAACAGTAGAATGGTAGACGAATTACCAGATGGTTCAACGCCATCGTAGACATCTGAAGTGCGAACGATCAAATCCTTAGAAGTGGCAATAGTATCGTAGAACCCGCCTTGCTCGGCTGCGAATTTCTCCTGGATTTGCGTTCCAAACTTCTGGGCCTCAAGCAGCCAGCTCGATTCAAATGTTGCCTGGTAAAGATCCACAAGGGCCAGCCCGAGGCTTGCATAGTCGTGTAACGTTGCATCAAATCTCGCCTCGCCGTCGCGATAGCGACGCAGCAAGCCTGAGTCCGTGCGCAATGTTTTAAGAATAAATGTAGCGGCCTGTTTGGCTCGATTGGTTAGATCAGGATCGTTGAATACAAATCCCGCGCGGGCGAGCGCTGAAATCATCAATGCATTCCAGGAAGTGAGCACTTTATCATCGCGCAAGGGCCGAACTCGAATGGAACGCTTTGCCAGCAACAATTCACGAACTCTAGCAAGCGTAGTGTCCCAGGCATCAGCTCCAATTCCGGCGCCGCGCAGAAACTCCTCGCGCAACACGGGTTCATGAAGGATGCTATGGTTCTCGAAATTTCCTCGTGCACTGATTCCCCAGAATCGCGCAATTCGCTTGCGATCTTCCAGGTCAATTCCATGCAATTTCAGTTCGTCGTCTATCTCCTGGGCTTTCCAGACATAGAACTTGCCTTCTTCGCCTTCGCTGTCGGCATCTTCTGCCGAATAAAACGCTCCTTCCGGAGACGTCATATCCCGTTTGACATAGTTGAAAATATCGTGCGCCCAGAGTTTGTAGCGTTCTTTACCGGTTATACGGAAAAGTTCAACGAGTGTGCGCGCGAATAGCGCGTTATCGTAGAGCATTTTTTCGAAATGTGGAACGAGCCAATCGTGATCTGTAGAATACCTGGAGAGTCCGCCTCCGATCTGATCGTATATGCCGCCGCGCTTCATTGCATCGCACGTGGTTTCCACCATTTCTAGAAGCGAAGTGTCGCCAGAATGTTCAAACTGTTTTAGCAGGAAAAGCATGCTCATGCTGGGTGGGAATTTGTTTGGACCGTTTGTAACGAATCCACCGCGGATTTCATCAAACGATTGCTTTGCATGCTTGATAACCGTTTCAAATACTGCTGGCGAAGGAATGTTGCCCGGGTTTGCCTGTGACGGACCGAGAACTGATGCGAGGGATTCGGCAGATTCAGTCAGCTTTTTTCTGTCTGTCTTCCATAGATTTGAAATTGTTTCTAGCACCTGAACAAACGACGGTCTGCCGTGGGCCGGTTGAGGCGGAAAATACGTGCCGCCAGTGATTGGTTTAAGATCAGTCGTCAGAAACATGTTAAGGGGCCAGCCGCCGTGCTGCCCGGTTGCATGCAGTGCTTTCATGTAAATCTGATCTACGTCTGGTCGTTCTTCACGATCGACTTTGATAGAAACGAAATTCTCATTCAGGAATTTGGCTGTGGCTTCATCCTCGAATGATTCACGTTCCATCACGTGACACCAGTGACACGTCGCATAGCCTATGCTGAGGAGAATGGGTTTATCGCCGGACTGAGCTGCGGAGAAGGCCTCTTCTCCCCAGGCAAACCAGTTAACAGGATTGTGTGCGTGCTGTAAGAGGTAGGGGCTTTTTTCCTTAGCCAACCGATTGGGCGGACGCCCTGATGAACTCATCAGGGCGTGGGGATTACTTGCACTCTTTGGAAGATATCAAGGGAAATGAAACCAACCATGATTGCGAAAATAATCAATGGGTAGATGATCCCGTAACCCCAGACAAACTTATCCTCATATTTCATGTGCATGAAAAACAAAATCACAAGCGACGCTTTGATTGTTGCAATGAAAAGAGCGATCAGAACGTTGATCAGAGTACTTCCCCAATCTATGTAGGAAGCGCCGACTGTAATTACAGTCAGGATCAGCAGTAGAGTTCCAACTATGAAGTAGACTCTGGTTTTGCTGATGTGGCCACGGCTTTGTTGATCAGGTATATGCATTTCAACTTCCTCACTTAATCAGATACATCAACGGGAACAGGTAGATCCAGATCAGATCCACAAGATGCCAATAAAGGCCGCCGTTTTCAATGGGTGTATAATACCAGTGCGTATAACGTCCCTTTGCGGCCTTGACCATCACAATTGCAAGTACGGTCATCCCGATCACAACGTGTGCGCCGTGAATTCCCGTCATTACGAAGTAAAAGGTAAAAAACAGATCCACGCCCTTAGGGTTCACAATCACTGCATGCTTCTCATGCATTTTTTCAATTTTCTCGGCGTCGCTCAGGCCTTTCTCCGCTACTATAGATTCCAGCGAAGTTAGCAAGGCTGCGTCAGTAATCGGCATAAAGTGATGCGTATCAATGAAGCGTGGGACTGGCCCATACGTATGATGCTCGTCGATGACGACTTGTCTGGCATTTCCAGGAAAGATATCATGGTGAAACTTGCCGCTGTATTCAAAATACTTAACAACCAGGAACACACCGGCCAGGGAAATTGTAATAGCAAGAAGCGTGACGCACAGCTTGCGTTTTCCGCGCTGAATCGCATCAATTGCAAGGGCGACTGTCAAGGAACTGACAATCAGAACAATGGTGTTTAGTCCACCCATCACTTTGTCCAGCGAGTGGTGTGCCAGTTTGAACTCGTTTACATACTTTGCATGAAACAGTGCGAATCCGCAAAACATAACTCCGAATAGAAGGAGCTCTGTTCCGAGAAACAGCCACATGCCAAGCTTGGCACCTTCGTATCCACCCAGCTCTTCATGAACCGGGTGTTTGGGTTGATCTACTTCTTGATGATGCTCTACAGTCTGTTGCATTAACTCCTACCTTAGACCGCTTTTTTTATATCTTTCTTTTTTGGATGCATTGGGTCATCGTCCATGGTGCCGTAATCATAGATTGAATCCGGGAATTGCGGAACATGAGCAAAGTTCGTCAGCGGCGGCGGAGATGGTGTTTGCCATTCCAATGAAAGGGCATTGTGCGGATTGTCAGTGGCCTTTGAACCACGCATAGCAGCCCAGATTAAATGTCCAAACGTGAGGATGTATCCGCCAGCATTGATCCAGGATCCGATTGTTGAGATCAAGTGAAGCGTATGGAAACGCGGCAGGTAATCGTAATAGCGGCGCGGCATGCCTTCAAATCCAAGAATGAACTGCGGGATAAACGTGGTATTAAATCCAATAAACACCATCAGGAACCCGACGGTTGCCCAGGAGTTGCTGTAGTTTCTGCCAGTGATTTTCGGGAACCAGTAGAGTAACCCGGCAATCAGAGCAATTACAGTTCCCCCCTGCATCGTGTAGTGGAAGTGAGCCACAACGAAGTAGGTATCATGGAGGAATACGTCTGTGGAAAGCACAGCAAGATGCACACCGGTCAATCCGGCAATTGAGAACAGAAAGATGAACGCGAGAGTGTACTGCATCGGAGGCGATTTGTAATCCACCGAGCCTTTCCACAGAGTTGAAATCCAGTTAAAGATCTTAATGGCTGTGGGTACAGCCACGAAGAATGTAATAAACGAGAATACCCAGCGTGCCCAATCCGACATTCCGCTCACAAACAGGTGATGTCCCCAGACAACAAAGCTCACAAGAGCAATGGAAAGTGTGGAGTAGGCGATTGCCTTGTATCCAAAGATGGGGCGTCTGGAAAGAACTGGAAGAATCTCGCCGATGATTCCAAACGCTGGCAGAATCATGATATAAACGACAGGATGTGAATAGAACCAGAAGAACTGTTCGAATAGAATTGCATCTCCGCCTTTTGCCGGGTTGAAGATTCCAATGTCCATCAGGCGTTCGAACATGAGCATGATGAGAGTCATTCCAACGACTGGAGTTGCAAGCACCTGGATAATTGCAGTGGCATAGAGCGCCCAGACGAAGAGGGGAAGTTTATCCCAGCCAAGGCCAGGCGCGCGCATTCTATGAATGGTTACAATGAAGTTAAAGCCTGTCATGATGGAAGCGAAGCCCATGACAAATGCACCCAGCGTTAGCCAGATCACCAGGCTATTGGATTTCATGCTGTAAGGAGCATAGAAAGTCCAGCCTGTATCAGCAGGGGAAAGAAGAGAAACGATCGCGATTGCAGCACCAATCAGGTAAACATAGTAGCTGGCCAGATTGATTCTAGGGAAGGCAACGTCCTTGGCTCCAATCATGAGCGGTAGGACAAAGTTCCCAAGGGTTGCAGGAATTCCTGGCACAATGAACAGGAACACCATGATGGCGCCGTGCATTGTCATTAGAACATTGTATGTGTCAGGTCCGACGATCGTTTTGCCTGGTGCAATTAGCTCAATGCGAAACAGAATCGCGCTTGCGCCGGCCACAAAGAAGAATGCAATAATTGCATAGAGATACATGATCCCAATCTTCTTGTGATCTGTGGTGGTTGCCCAACCCCAGAATCCTTTGTTAACCTGTAGATAATTCAGTGATGAATCTGCAGACATATGTTCCTCCGCCTTACTTCAGCGTTTTCAAGTACTCAATCATGGATGCAATTTGTGAATCCGTTAGCGTCTGTGGCGGCATCAGGTTGCTGTAGCCCTTGGCTACTTTTGCACCAGGCTGCAGGATGGATTCGCGGATGTAGTTTTCATCCACGGCCACGGATGGCCCGCCTTCGATGTTCTCTGTCTTGCCCCAGAGTCCTTTGAAGGTTGGGCCTACGATCTTGCTTCCATCGTTTGAATGGCAACTTTTGCAGTTAGACTCAAAGATTTTTGCTCCGGCCACCGGACTGACGTTGCTCTCTTCTTTTTCAAGTTCGAGCATCTTTTGTTTGAATGCAACACTGGGGAGAATTGTGACTTTACCAAGCATGCGGCTGTGATCGCGGCCACAATATTCTGCGCAGAAGATATCATACACGCCAAACCCATTCTTCTTCTGTTCGTCTGAAATCTGCGGCGTGAGTGTCATATAGGTGTACATGTTTGGCACAGCATCTTCCTTTATGCGGAAGGCAGGCACAAAGAAGCTGTGTAGTACATCATTTGCTTTGATGATGAATTTTACCGGCACTCCGTCTTCTAGATAGAGCTCATTTGTTGGCGACTTAAGTTGAGCCAGTTTTGTTTTATCCGTGCGAAGTCCCGCTGGATAATAAAAATCCCAGCTCCATTGTGTGCCATAGACGTTGATTTCGCGGATACCAGCTGCAGCTGCTCGCATTTGACGGAAGCCAACGAGGCCCATTGCAAAGAGAGAAAAAAATACGATGGTTGGAATAATAGTCCAGGTAACTTCAATCCAGGTGCTATGTGCAATGGAGGAGGTTTCGTCTTTGTCGCTGCGTTTTCTATAACGGATCATGAAGTAAACGAGCACAGCGTTCGTTAATACGAAGCAAAGGATCGTGACAGCATTGATGATATTCATATGCAAGTCTACCATCGGTGCAAAATTCGAAGCGCGCTCAATCCACATAACAATCCTCTACCGCCAGATTTCAGCGATCGGTCCCATTCTCAAGGATTTCTTGGGGTTTTGTCCTTGCGAAGGAGTAAAAAAATCAACAAAAGCAGAGTCCCGAGGATTGCAACGCTTGTGATTCGTACGAATGCCCAGGCATACGGTGTGTAGGCACCAGTCTGATCGTCGTATCTGAAACAGAAAAGCATAACGCTGTCTGCTGCCGATCCAATCCTTCCTGCCGAAGCTTCAACGAGCGAAAGCCGCAAGGTTCTGGCTGGAAAATCTACGCCGTACATGTAGCGCGAAATTGTGCCATCGGGAGTAAGGATAACAATCGCGGACGGATGACTGAAATCGGGTCCATCCTTCTTGATCTGATATCCAATTGCAGAATTCAAAGCTTCAATATTGGCCGCATCGCCCGTCAGGAAGGGCCAGTCCTGCTGATGCACAGTTCCGGTATCAACGGACTTCCTGTAATTGCTTCCTTTTTGACCTGCGATCACTGTTTTCTCTTCCGGATTGAAACTGAATGAAACGATCTGGTAGTCTTTCCCCGGATTGAGACCGGATCTCAAATTGGCCGCAACACTGTCGCGCAGCCCATTGTACACATAGGTGCAAAGGCGGGGGCAATTGTAATACGCGGGAGCCAGGACAACCGGTCGTCCCTCTTTGAAAAAATCTCCGAGTTTGCGCGTACGCCCGTCCTCGTCTTTGAACTCCAGGGAAAGCGGGATTTTCTGTTTCCTGTGGTCGATAACTCCCACGCCGGGAGGTGTTTTCTCGCGCTCGGCCGGAAGGGCTGTTACAAGAAACATCAAGCAGAGCATGCGAAGTATCATTAGGACAGGAACGGACATGATGCACCTTTATTGCGACATTTTTTCCTTGCGCTGGCTCGTTTCGCACGTCATCAGGGATACAGGAGTAATACTATGTTAAAAAGACTGACTATCCCCGGACTCATACTTTTAACCGCACTGGTTTCCTGTTCATCGAGCCAGGAACAATCTACTGCGACAGATCGGGGCACAACAGCACCAACTACTGGATGCGTTCAAGGAACCTGCGACAACGGTGAAGGCGCGTTTGTATATCCAGGTGGAGACAAATACGCAGGAGCCTTCAAAGGTGGTCTGCGCGAAGGAAAGGGTGCTCTGGATTACGCATCGGGCGATCGTTATGTAGGCGAATTCATGGGCGACAAGCGTTCCGGAAATGGCACATACACATTTGCAAATGGTGATATCTACGTAGGACAGTTCAAAGACGGGGAGCGCGCCGGAAATGGTGTGTATACGTTCAAAGAGGGTCCAATTTTCGAAGGCATGTTTCAAAACGACGGAAAAGCCGGGAACGGTAGTCTGAAAGTTGCAGAGAAGATACGCAAATGCGAACTGCAAGATCGTAAAATCCTCTGCGAAGCTGAAAAGGCTCCAGAGAAAACCGAGCCAGCTAAAACAGAACCGGCTAAAACTGAACCAACAAAATAATTCACATCCCCCAGACGCCGCGTATTCACGCGGCGTTCTTCTCTCCCCACATCTCACATAGTAAAATTAGAAATTTAACCGCAGAGGGGGCCGAGCAAGCTGGCATTAGCCATTTTCAAGTGTCTTCTTATCGGACGTCCATTTGGGGATAATTCTTACCGGGTTTGGCTCCATGTCCCCTGAGTCTCTGTGGTTAATTCCTCCCTTTCCCTTTGCATCCTCTCTTCTTCGGGGCATAAAAAAACACCAGGCTTTTGACCTGGTGTTCTGTTAAATCAAGTCCAGCCATTCGGCCCGACTGATCTGAGGGATTAGTGGTGTGCTGCAGTTTCCAGTTTAGAGAATCCACCGGCCGTAATTGCGCCAGTTCCATTCTTCATTCCAGCTGCAACGAGTTCAGCCACATCGAGTACTTTCACATGTTCCTGCATTCCGGCAGCTTTCACGCCATCAGTAATCATTACGTTACAGAATGGGCAGGCAGTTGCAATCGTATCAGCACCTGTGTCAGTTAACTGACCTGTGCGTTTTACGTTAACGCGATCATATTCTTCTTCCATCCACATCTGCGCTCCACCAGCTCCGCAGCAAAGCGAAGTCTTGTGATGATCAGAGGCTTCTGCCAGATCCATTCCAAGAGCTGCTTTAACGATTGAACGCGGTTGTTCGTAGATGTCGTTGTAGCGACCGAGGTAACATGAATCGTGATATGTTCCACGACGTGTTTTCATTTGATCCACAGCTGCTGGATCCATTTCGATCTTCTCTTCGCGGAGTAGATCATCGATGAAGTCTGAGTGATGCTGAACTTCGTAATTTCCACCCATTTGTGGATATTCGTTCTTCAGAGTGTTGTAGCAATGTGGGCAGGCCGTAACGATCTTCTTCACATTGTACTTGTTCATGGTTTCAATGTTGGTTTGCGCCAGTGTCTGGAAGAGGTATTCGTTTCCACCGCGACGCGCGCTGTCGCCCGTGCAGTTTTCCTCTGTTCCAAGAATACTGAAGCTTACGCCTGCATTTTTCATGATTTTTACAAACGAGCGTGCAACTTCTTTGTTACGATCATCGAATGATCCAGCGCAACCTACCCAGTAGAGCACGTCGACGTTTGCATTTTCTTCCATGGTTGTTACACCAAGGTCTTTGCACCAATCAGCGCGCGTATGGGCTCCAACGCCCCATGGATTGGAATTGTTTTCCATGTTCTGGAATGCAAGTTGTAGATGTGATGGGAAACGGCTCTCTGCGAGAACCAGGTTTCTGCGCATTTCCAGGATTGCTTCGAGCTGGTTGTTTCCAACCGGGCAGGCTTCCACGCATGCATAGCAGGATGTGCAACCCCAGAGTTCTTCTTCTGTGATGTAAGGATTGCCGATTACGGATGCAGCTGGATCGTCTGTTTTGAGCAGAGTCTTTGAGTTTTCGATCATTGAATGCTTGATGTCGACCATGATCTTCTTTGGATCGAGTGGTTTGCCCGTGCGATTCGCAGGACATTCTACAGTGCAACGACCGCATTCAATGCAGGAAAGGCCATCCAGCATGCTCGTCCATGGAAGTTCGCGAACGTTGCCCGCGCCGTAGACTGTAGCATTTTCCATGTCCATGGGAAGCATTGCACCGCGTGGTGTGTCGCGAATCAAAAAGAAGTTCATTGGAGCAAAGATCAAATGTGAATGCTTGGAGAGTGGAACTACAACCATGAATGCATACACAGTTACGATGTGCGTCCACCATGAGAAGTTACGCACGGCCATAGCTTCGCCCGGACCTTGCATTCCCATCAGTTGTAGAAGCTTGAGCGTGGCTGCACTTACCCAGGACGCTGCATGTTTACCGGATACGATTTGATCAGCAGCAGCGGCGGCCAGAGTGGAAACCATAAGCGTTGAAATGAGGAAAAGTACGATAGCCGATTGTGCGGAAGGAATGTCGAGTCCAGTGGCGCGACGGCCCCATCTTCTATATGCAAAGAATCCAAGGCCGATCAGAACTAGAACTGAGAAGTTTTGAACTACGGCTTCGAATACTTCCGGGCCAGATCCAACAAGCAGTGCACCGATCAAACCAACCTGCCCGAGGAGTAAGATCAGGAACCCCCATTGAGCGCCTGCGCTGCGTGTAGCTTTGAAGCTCTTACCAATGCTAAGGGAATTGTAGACGAAGAATGTAATAGAAATAGTAAATACCAGTCCGAGGATTGCAAGGCCAGTAGCAGCCCCGGGACTTAACCAGGAACCCTTACCAACCAGTTCAAGGCCCAGGTATGTGTATTCAGGAAGAATGAATGTGTAGGGTTCAATGCCCGCAGACTTCAAAAATGTCCAGGCGTTGCCGGCAATCATCTGGCTGACTGTGTGCATTCCATACACCAGGAATCCGTAGAAAATGAACGAGTGCATGATGCCGCGGATTGGATGCTTGAATAGTTTCTGTTGCAATACTACATTGAACAGAAACGATCGCAGGCGTGCTTCCATTGCAGCGAGCTTCTGGACTTTTTGACCCTTAGCAACGGTCTTGAGTCTGTAGACAATGGCCCCAACAAAAATGCTGGCTGCACTAAGAAAGAGTAGTACGTGAAAGGCGTGGATCAGTATATCTTGACTGGAAGGCATATTCCTCGTCCCAAAATTGAAATTCTTGGTCAGGGAACCCGATTATGGTATTTCGTCCAGAAAAAAGCTATTCCGGGGCGCAAGTGTGACGCTTCCTGGGTCTAGTAGTTTCAAATGAACCAACCTGCAGACAAAATCCTGGAAAAAGCGCTCGATGGTCAGCGTATCTCTCCCGAGGAAGCACTGCTCCTGTATCGCGAGGGAGACTTCCTTAAGATTCAAATGGCAGCGCGTGAGCTGCGCAATCGTAAAGTTCCGGCTGACATTGCCACTTATACGATGTTCCGCGTAGTGAATTATACCAACTTCTGCAACGTAGAATGCAGTTTTTGCAGCTTCATGGACGAGATTGGCTCCGGCAAGGGCTATGTTCTAACAACCGATCAGATTCGCGAGAAAATGCGCGAATCCCTTACGATCGGATGCAATCAGATGTTCCTTCAGGGTGGAGTCTATCCGGATCTGAAACTAGAGTATTACACGGACGTCATGTCCGCTGTCAAAGAGTTGGGTGATGTTCACATCCGCGGCTTTTCTCCAGTAGAACTCATTTCTATGGAGAAGACATTCGGAATTCCGCTACGCGAATTGCTCCGCAAGCTCAAAGCTGCAGGTCTCGATACTGTGCCGGGGGCAGGCGCTGAAATTCTAACTGAACGCATGCGAAACATTCTTTCGCCAAAAAAATCGAGCGTAGAGGAATGGGTTCGGGCTCTTCGCACATGCCATGAGGAAGGACTTCCTGGCAGTGCTAACGTAGTATTCGGCTCAGATGAAACGCAGGACGAAGTGATCGAGCATTTGCGTGTAGTGCGTGAGCTTCAGGATGAAACTGGCGGGTTCCTGGCCTTTATACCTTGGACCTTCCAGAAACAGACCAAGAAGTTCTATGTGCGCAACGTTGGGGCCCCTGAGTATCTGAAAGTCCTTGGAATCTGCCGCATCTTCCTTGATAACATCGATCATATTGAGACGTCCCTAATGGTCCTTGGAACCGGAGTGGGATCGATTGCGCTTCATTCGGGCGCAGACGATATGTCATCGGTAATCCTGGAAGAGAATGTGCTTCGCAGCTATGGACTCAAATCTGAAGAGAAGGCTGTGGAGTTTATCAAGGAAAGTGGATTCACTCCGCAGTACCGCGGGCGGCGGCGTTCGCTTCGGCTTTCCATTGCAATGAATCTCTTACCCACCTCCAAAAAAGAGGAAACCACCCTCGGGGGTGGGCGGACTTTGTCCGGCGGAATCCAGGCGATTTCGTCTCGACTTGGGGATTGCCCCGGGCCTTCCTGACCTTGAAGTATGCATTGCGCCGACATAACCTAATAGAGTCAGTCCTTCGTCGCCTTGAGTGGAAGGGAAAAATCTAAGGCCCGGCCGGCCACGTTCCCTTTGCCCCCGGTTGATTCGATTGCGCTGACTCCTCCTGTCCTGAGCTTTCTGCTCATTTGCCGTCGCAGGGGATGAAATACAAATCAGATTCTCATTTCGAGAAGATCAAGAATAGACGTTATTCGGAATTGGATAACGAGCCACCTTCACACAATGGAAGAAAATCGCGAAGTTTCGCGATCGAGTCCAGTGAGTTCCGATGCAAAAAATGTAAATGCATCATAGGGCTTCCTGGATCAGGAACGCAGCAGCGGAATCACTGTCCGCAATGCCTAAGCAGCCTTCACCTCGATACACGTCCGGGTGACCGCAACGCAAATTGTGGGAGCACAATGGAGGCAATAGCGATCTGGGTTCGCGGAGAGGAGTGGGTGTTGCTTCATCGATGTTTGGGTTGCGGAGTGATTCACGCGAATCGCATTGCCCCGGACGACAATGAAACGCTTCTCCTTTCCCTGGCAGCACGTCCGCTGGGACGACCTGCGTTCCCGTTGTTCGAATATGCAGAGGTCCGGGAGTAATCCCGGCACCTGTGTCAGTCTGTGACTTGTGGTAAGTGTAAAGCAACCGGGCTTTTGCGCCCGGCGTGGTATAAATTCGCCTCAGTTTGGAGGCGTGATGGTTTTCATGTGGGTGAGGTCTTTGCGATTGAACGCTTTGATCGTTGTAGCACCAGCACCTTGCGCTTTTCCAGTTACATAAATCTTCTCATTGTAGAAGGTAATATCTGAATCGCCACTGATTGGCTCGCTTGAACGCGCGTCCATGCTGAGATCCGGATTGAAACGAGTCAGGTAGTACTGGCCATCTTTGATCTCAATTCCGTAGATCTTGTTATCGCGCAGGATGAGTGGTGATCTCCAGTAAACGCTCTCTTTTGAGCGAGTCTTAAGTCCCAGTTTTTCCTGGTCGAGCATTGCCAGAGTATGTGCGTCTGAGCCATTTTCGTAGCCAATTACAAGGATTCCCTGGCCCGGAACTACGATGAATTCGCGGCCGCAGATATTTGTGAATGGGCTTTTAAAGAGTGTGTCGTCTTTAACCGGATCAAGCATCCAGAGTTCGTTTGAGTAATGACCTTCGCTGTGGTATTTGATAAAGCGCAGGAATACGATTTTGTCTCCAACGACATTCTCGCTCTTCTTCTCTTTATCTTCAGCCTGCTTCTTCATCTCCTCATTTTGCTGGGTGAGAGTTTCCACTTTTTTCTGATCCTCTGTCTTAGCGGGTTCAGTTTTAGTAGGTTCGGTTTTAGCAGGCTCAGTCTTGGCTTCTTTTTGGTCTTTGACCTCTTTAGCTTCCTCTTTTACCTTCTGCTCTTCTTTCTTAACCGTATCTTCCTGTTTTTTCAGTTCGGTTTCTTGCTTCTTAATGTCCTGTTGCTTAGCTTCTTCTTTCTTGATTTCAGCTGCATTCTTGACAGGGTCCTTATTCAACTCCTGGAGTTTTTTACCAGTGTCCTGCTTTTGTTGCTGAACCGTTTCTTGTTGTTTTTGAATGTCCTGTTTCTTTTGATCAATTGAAGTCTGTTGTTTTTTCAGATCCTGTTCTTTTTGATCGAGCTTGGTAGTAGTTTCCTGTTTGCGCTTGTCTTCAATTTCTTGAAGCTTCTTTGTGTCTTCTTTCTTTGCGTCAGTTGTCTCTTTCTTGATTTCAGTTGTGTTTACATCGGTTTTGCAAGGACGCACAACGTTTTTGACAAGCGGAATGATGATTTCAGTCTTACCGGCCCAGTTCTTATAAGAGCGATCAATACCGACTTTATCTGGAGTCAGCGAGCCGATTACTTTATCTGTATATTTTCCCTTGAGCTTGTCTAGACCCCCACGCTGCTTTGCGTTGTAGTACAGAATAAACTGGCTCATCGTTACCGAATCAGCCGCGTTGTATTCGAACGCTTGTTGCGCATAACCCTGGATGATACGTTGAACTGCGTTAATGTGTGCGAAGTTGGCCTTTGCGTCGATTGTCAGGATATCAGCACCGAATCCGGCAGCGTCTTTATCATACACGCGCTTGATCTGAATTCCGTCTTTCGAGCCCTGGCCGGTTGCAATCACAGAGTCTGCCAGGGCCTTTCCAGCCTCAACGCTTTGACGCCTTGCGGCCTCAGTGGCAGGCAGGTTGCTTGCGTTGATGAACTCAACGCGGCCTGTGCGGATCTCTTCTTCAGAGAGTTTTGGCGCCGGTGTCTTCTGATCGTTCAGATCAGACTTGGCCTGGCTAAATGCGACTACGGGTACCAGTAAAAATGCGAGCAGGAGCAGGGTCTTTCTCATATGCCGTACGATCCTCAGTATTTTGTGACAGTCAATGTTTAATTTCGGTCCGCGCAGAGGCGAAAGTGAGTCTGCCCGCAATTTAACGCTTCGCCTAACGTATTCGGGCATCCCCATGAGCCGCTCAGGGTGCGTCAGTGTTCAATCAGACCAGGCAAGGCTTTTCTCTTGACTTGTGAGTAGGAATTCCTACTTTTAAAGTATGCAAGCTGTACTTTCAGAGAAGGGTCAGATCACCATCCCAAAGTCCATTCGAGACGAGCTGGGTCTGAGGCCTGGTGAGGCACTGGATTTCATCGTGGATAAATGGGAGATTCGGGTCAGGAAGGTGGCCCCGGTAAATCCCATGCAGGATGTATACGGCATACTTAAGAGCAAAAAGTCGTCGGACCAGATCCTAAATGATCTTCGGGGTTCTGCAGAGGATTGAATTGATCACTGCTGTAGACACAAACGTAATCGTAGATGTACTGATAGCTGATGTAACGTTCGGGAAATCTTCGCTTGAGGCATTGCAGGCAGCTCGACTGCGCGGCGCTCTAATCGTAAGCGATATTGTTTGGGCAGAAATCGCATCGTTTGTTTCAGATGAAGCCCGGCTTGAAACAATCATGTCCGGACTTTCGCTCGACTATTCGCCTTTGACTCGCTCAGCCGCGGAGCGAGCGGGGAAAACGCATGCATTGTATCGCAAACAGGGCGGTAAAAGAGACCGGGTAGTTGCTGATTTCCTCGTGGCTGCACATGCACTGGAGCAAGGGGACTGCCTCCTTACGCGTGACCGTGGTTTCTATAAAAAGTATTTCTCAGACCTGAAGCTAGTCCATAAGTGAAGGTCATTTGTGCCTAGGGCACGGAGACAGCGCCTTTTCAGCCGAATAATACATGACGCTGTTGTAGGCCCAAAAAACTGGTGTCATTGGATTCGCTCGTCAAGGCCTATGCGAGCCACTACTCCCCCTTTCAAGCAACGACAGTAGAAGAACTGCCGGCTGCAGGGTTCTCCCTTGTCCTGGCCGCTTACTTACAGAAAAATAAAGAACAACTCGTTATAGTTGCTCCAGATGAAAGTCAGGCCCGGCGCCTGGCAGATGAAGTGCGATTCTTTGGGTTCTCTTCCACGTATCTGCCTTCGCGGCAGGTTCTTCCGTATGAGGATGTTCGAGTTTCGCGCGACGTTGAAAGTGAACGACTCCAGGCGCTTACATCCATTGGCCTTGTTCGCCTTGTAACTACGACTCCAAACGTTCTATTTGAGAAATTCTACTTATCGAATGAAACGCTTACTCTTAAAGCAGAGCAGGAGATTGCCCCAGATTTACTTGCACGCAAGCTAATCGATCTGGGATACACACCTGTAGAGCGCACAGAGGTTCCAGGGGAATTTACGCGCAAGGCCGGGATTATAGACGTGTTTCCGTCAAATCTCGCGGCCCCAGTTCGAATCGACTTCTTTGATGAGCTAATTGAGACGCTGCGCAACTTTGATCCGGAAAGTCAAATCGGTTCCAATAGACTCGAACGAGTCATCATCGCTCCGGCAACGGAAATCATTCTGGATGAACCGGAGTCCGCGTCGCTTCGCCAGATCATGGCGAAGAATTTTAAGGATTTGATTCAACCGGTCTGGACCGATCCAGAAACCGGACTGCTCAATTCACGCGATTGTGAATCGTTGCATGAGTTTGTTTCGCTAATTCGGGCCGGAAAAATGCTCAACGCTCTGGTTCAAAAAAATGCGAGGCTACTTGTCGCAGATTCAGAAGCCGTAGAAGAGAAGCTTGCGCTCACTCGACGCGAGATCACTGAATGCTTTGAGAAAACATCGCAAACGCATGCCTGTGCCATGATTGAGAAGGCATTTGCAAATCTTGCGCATCCGTTCGAACCGTTTGGCCCCACACTGGCCCTTGAGCCCAACGAAATTCTGGGCCCTTCTGGAATTCAGCGCGTGGATGGCGTTAAAGGAAGAATTGCAGAGATTCAAAAAGGTATCATTGATCTGGTGAAGAGCGGCCAGATGGTTAGCATTACGGCCGTGGATCGCGCACAGGTCGATCGTATTGCCGGGATTTTTAAAACTCAGAAGGAACTCAAGGCTGAGATCACCGAGGAATTCCGGCTAACGGCTAAAAAGGATCATCTTGGGATCGTAGTTTCTCCTTTGCTCGATGGAATTCGCATCCCCGCGCTCAATATTCAGATTTTAACAGACTCTGATCTCTTTGGTCGTGGCTATAAAAAGAAATCATATTTCAAGCGCCGCAAGTCGTCGCCAATTGAATCGTTTCTGGATCTAAAAGAAAATGATATTGTAGTTCATGTAAATCATGGAATTGGACGCTTTCTTAAGCTTGAGCGAGTTAGCGCTGCTGGCCGTGAACGCGATTTTCTTGTAATCGAATACGCGGACAAAGATCGTCTGTATGTGCCACTGGATCAGATTGCAATGATTCAGCGGTATTCCGCACCAACCGATTCGCCGCGGCTGGATTCGCTTGGAAAAGCGTCGTTTAAAAAAGTGCGAGAACGCGTAGAAGCGCGAGCCGAGGAACTGGCGCAGGAACTGATCAAAATCTATTCAGCGCGCATGAACACAACGGGGTTTTCATATCCGCCGGATACAATGTGGCAGGATGAATTTGAGTCAGCGTTTGAATGGGAAGAAACCCAGGATCAGTTGCTCGCAATTGATGCTGTTAAAAAAGACATGGAATCGCCCAGGCCAATGGACAGGCTGATATGTGGCGACGTTGGTTACGGAAAAACAGAGGTTGCAATCCGCGCAGCATTCAAGGCAGTTATGGCAGGCAAGCAGGTTGCATTCATTTGCCCAACGACTGTGCTTGCACTACAGCATTTTAAGACATTTGCCAGTCGATTTACAGAGTATCCCATTCGCGTGGACTGGATTTCGCGCTTTCGCACGCCCAAAGAAATAGCGACAGCAAAACAAAAATGCGCACAGGGCGAACTGGATGTGCTGGTTGGAACGCATGCACTCCTGGCCCAGGATTTGAAATTCAAGAACCTGGGGCTTCTGATCATTGATGAAGAACAGCGCTTTGGCGTGGCCCACAAAGAATCACTTAAGAAAATGAAAGTACTGGTAGATGTCCTAACGCTCAGCGCTACGCCAATTCCACGCACGCTTCATATGTCACTTGCTGGAATCCGAGATCTTTCGATTATTCAAACCCCGCCGCGTAATCGCATCCCTGTGATGACGCATGTTACCGAGGACTCCGACACCCTTTTCAAAGAAGCGATAGTCCGCGAGCTGGAACGAGGTGGCCAGGTGTTCTATTTACACAATCGCATTGATTCGATTGAACGCGCAGCGGCGCGCGTGCGATCGCTAATTCCTGATGTGCATGTGGGTGTACTGCATGGGCAGATGGACGATGAAGATATTGAGAATCTACTGCTTGATTTCATGGATCATAAGTATCACGTAATGGTTACCACATCGATCATTGAAAATGGAATCGATATGCCAAATGTGAATACTCTGATTGCTGATGATTCAGATCATTTTGGTCTGTCGCAGTTGTATCAATTGCGCGGGCGGGTGGGGCGTTCGGACAGACAGGCGTATGCGTATTTCTTTTTTCGCGAAAAGGGGGCACTGACTGAAACTGCAATGAAGCGACTCAATACGATTCTGGAATATCAAGAACTCGGCAGCGGATTTAAAGTGGCCATGCGTGATCTTGAGATTCGAGGCGCTGGAAATATCCTGGGCAAAGAGCAATCGGGCGATATCATGGATGTCGGATTTGAGATGTATATTAAGCTACTTGAGGACGCCGTTTCTCGTCTGCGCGGAGAGACCCACAAAATCGACGTTCATACCAGCATCAATCTCAATCAGGATCTGTATTTGCCGGAAGATTTTATCGCCGATACAAGGCAGCGAATCGAATTTTATAAGCGCTTTGAAGCAGCTGAAACCGAGGAGGAGATCGATCTGCTTGTAACTGAACTTACGGATCGCTTTGGTGAGCCAACAGAGCGTGTGCGCACGTTTGCTTCTATTGAAAGAATTCGTGTTCTGGCTTCTGCCTGCGGGTTTGAATCCATCTATCAGGACGATTCCGGTCGCGTTCAGCTCAAGGCTTCTCCTCACTTCCGGGTAAAGCCCAAAGATCTAATGAGTGCTCTCCAGTCAAAGTCTGGTTTTTCTGTCCAGCCAGGGAATCCAAATGCGTTATATTACAGCGCGCCTTCCGACTTCCTTGCTAGCTTTGTTTCTTCGCTTCGGCTCATTGCGCCAGCAAAACCTGCAGCCTGAAGTTTTTCAGGGTTGCGTACACGCGTCGCACAGCAAATTTGCCCCGGTCGGCCGGGCCGACAGGAGATTTTGTTCATGAAAGCAGCTCGCTTTATTTTTCTTCTACTCCTCGCACTGCCACTGGCTTGCAAAGACGGAGATACAATCGAAGATATTGGAAGTTATACAATTACTACTAAGGACTTTGAGAATCACTACTCGACCTACCTGGAAAAGATTGCGCGCATGGCGAATGCTGAGAAAAGCACGCTTGCTCGCTTGATGTGCAATCCGGAACAGACTCCTGAAAATCCAATGTGGCGCGATGTGGTTCGTAATCTTGAGCCAAAGGAATATTATGAAAGCTACCGCGATCTGCGCATTGTAGAGCAGGCAGCGCGCAAGGATAATTTCCTGGATGATCCACAGATCAAGCGCATCATTGAGCAAGTAACTCTCGAAGCGATTGCGCAACTTTACATTCAAAAGAAAATGGAAGAGCGCATCAAAATCACCGAAGAAGAGAAAAGCGCTAAATGCGTTGAGATGCGCCAGAAGTTTCCGCAAGAGTTTGGTCCGCTTTCACTTGATGAGTGTTTGAAATACGCAGAGGGTTTCCTGAAACGTGATCGCATGCAGCAAGAATTTCCGCGCCTACGCGATGAAATCAAAGAAAGCATTGTAATTAACAAAAACCAGAAGTTTGATCGCACTGACTTCCTTGCGAACAAAATTGAAGCGTATCGCGTAATGAGAAAGACCGGTGGTTGTGAGTCTGCTACATCATCTACTCCATCCACAGGAAACAAACCGCTTCCGCTTCCGGCACCTAATACTGGTCTTCGTCCTCAATAAGATCAGGCTTTAAACGGGATCAAACGCTGGCCTCATACGAGGCCAGGAATCCCTTCAAGAACAAATCCACTTCCTCTGCAGTCGTAAATAGTCCGGTGCTGATTCGAATGGCCTGCATGGCCAGCTCCTTTGAGTATCCCATAGCCATCAGAAGTCTGGAGGGTTGACGTGTGCGCGATTTGCAGGAGCTTCCTGTAGAAACGACGATGTGCCTTTGATCCAGCCCCATAAACAGAAAATCCATATTCTCCTGTTCGGGAAATAGCAGATAACTTGTGTTAGGTGAACGGACAGAATCCTTTGAAACTATGATCACAGGAACGCGCTTAGAAATCTCCTCTTCCATTCTGGTTTGAAATTCACTCAACCGCTTGTTCTTACTCAACAGTTCTTCCGATTGCATGTGCAATGCATCCGCCGTGTTCAAGATTGCAGGAAGGTTTTCTGTGCCAGCGCGTCTTTCGTCTTCCTGAAGTCCGCCGCGAAATACGGGAATTGCGGGCTTTTCTTTGAGCGCGAGCACAGCTGCACCAAATCCGGCTCCAAACTTGTGCCCGTTAATTACGAATCCATCAAAGAGGGAATAATCCAGCTGAATTTTGCCCGCTGCCTGAACGCAATCGGACAGGTATGGAATTCCAGCGTTTCGAGCGATGCGCGAAAGCTCAGCGGAATCCTGGATTACACCGGTTTCATTTGATACTGCAAGGACACTGACAAAGGCAAAATCAACGCCGGTAGCAAGGCGTTCGGCCAGGTCCGTGGGGTCAACCGATCCATTGGGTTCTGCGCGCAAGTATTCAATCTGGCAATTGGCATCCTCACAGGCAGCGATCATCGCATCGTGTTCGTACGGGGAAAGCAATACGGATGCTCCGGGCACGGCAAACGAGCGAATCATTTGATAGATGCCTTCTGTGCCCGTTGAAACAAAATGAAGGCTGCGAGGCTTGATAGGGTTCGATGATGTGGAACTGAGTGTGGTTGCAATCTTTGCGCGCGCCCCTTCGATTCGCCCCTGGTTTTTCTGCGACAGGCCTGAGATGCCACTTGCATTGGAAGGATTTGCAGCGTATGCCAGGAGGTTGCGTTCTAAGATTTCAACTATGGGAGGGTGCGTTGCGTTGTAGTCAAAATAGAGCGGTTTCATTTTAGGTTCAGGGTTTCACAGTGAGTTCGTCCGCCAACTGGCAGATCGGACAAATCAGCATAGCAATCTGCATCCTTCATTCTCCCGATTTTGGTCAGGACTACGCGGGCCAGTTCGCGGAATTCAATATCCGTTCTGCCTTTGTCCTGGAAGAGAAGCGAAAGCTGTTGCAGCTGTTCAAATGCCAGATCCTTCCTATCCAGTCCAAGGAAAGCATGGATCAATCCCGCTCGCCCTTCTTTTTCTGTGGCATGGTCAAATGTCGCTCCGGAAAAGTAGTTTGCACTGCGTCTGAAGTGATCCGTTTCATCCTTGAGCAAATGCAATCGTCCCAGAGACAGAAACAATGCAGGAAGTTCCGCCGACGGGGAAATATATGCAAGCTTCCGCAGAGCATCCTGCGCTTCCGGAAATGAAATGCATGCAAGCCTGTAATCGCGTCCCTTGCATGCTGAGCGTGATTGTGGAATTGCTCCGCCACCAAATCGGCGCAGGGCGTCCGCATAGTTTCCGTTGGTTTTTAGGAATTCAAGAATGAACAGATCCTGATCAATCTTCGCCGGATACTCGAACTCAAAGTTCTTATTAACAGCCAGGATCTTATTTCTGGCGTTTGCTTCTAGATATTCTATGTAGTCGCCATAGACGAGCATAGGAATTGAATCCAGGCAGGCCGCGCGGGCATACTTTTCAACCAGATGAGCTACGATGATCGTCTCTTTGCGCGAGCTATTGCCCGGAAAAATCTCGTACGCGTAGACTGTAGCATCGATTGAGTCTTTAAGCACGGCTATCACGGCGTTTCTATTCTCTCGCCAGTACTGGGAAGGCTCAACGACGTCTTCTGGCCCTGGCGGGATTTCGAGGTTTGTTTGCAAATTCCAGTTTTTGTAGCGCTCCAACCAGTGCGGCTTAAGCAAATCAGGATCCCCATGATACTTCAGCGGGATGCTGGAACAGGCCTTCTGCATCAAATCGAGGCGAACCTCCTTGACTGCATCTTCATGACGATGGAGTATTCCAAGGGCCTTATCTTCATCCTGTTCGCCGGGTTTTGGAGGCGAAATGGCGGCGCGAGCAAGTGTTGTCAGGATGGTGTTTCTGTTCTTTACGATCCAGATCCCGCCCACAATCCAGAGGATGAGGATTGGCAAGAGGCCTTTCCAGTGTCGGACGATCTGTCGGAAAATGAGCTTAAGCAACGGCCCCTCTTGAAAAAGTGATTGGAAGCTGACTCGTTGGTAAAATCTTTAACTGCAATGGCAAACTCAAAACGTACAAACGTAAGTAAAAAACATCGCAAGAAGATTCGGGTCATGAAAGCCAAGCGAGTAGAGTCCTTGAAGAAAAAGAAAAAAGGCTGATTTGATCGTACGCCTGCTACTCTGCTGTCTGCTACTTCTGCCGACAGCTGTCCGCCTCGAGGAGACTCCTCAGATCCCGCCGCAGCCAGATTTACTGCTGCGCGACGCATTCGAGGCGGAGATTCTCGACAACAAGAATGAAGCGCTGAAGCTCTACAATCGCTACCTTGAAACAGGCGAGGAAAGCGCCTTTGTTCGAGGCCAGCAGGCCAGGCTATTTGCAGGGCTCAAGCAGGGCACAAGCGCGCTTTCGCATGCAAAGCGTGCCCTTGAGATTTCACCTGACAGAAAAGAATATCACATTCTCTATGCGGAGCTTCTCCGGCAATCAAACGAGAAAGAAGAAGCGTATTCTGTTCTCAGTGAAGCCGCGAATCGTTTTCAGGATGATGGAGAAATAGAATTCTTCCTGGCGGAGGTTTGCAGTGAAACGGGGCGAAATGCGGAAGCGGTTGTAAACTACAGACAGCTATTGTTTCATTCCGCAACGGCAGGTTCACGCTTCCCCTTATTTAGAAGCGTTGCTCTGCTCAGACTTGCAATGCAGAAGCTGCGAGTTGGCGAGCGAGCTGTAGCCGGTCGTTTCTTGGTTCAGTATTTAAGGTACAACCCGGATCGTTTGTTTCCACGCTATCTTCTGGGTTATGAAGTATATACAGAGCTGGGCAATTATGAGGCGGCCGTCCGTGAGCTTGAAATCATAGCACTTGCAGATCCAGCACAAGCAATCGAGGCCGGTGTCGACATGCGTCGCACATACGGAGCCCTTGGATTGATGCTCTACGTTATGGGCGACCAGGGGTGCGAAAAATATCTAAACTATTTGAGTGAGCGTGATCCGCGAAGCCTCTTCTCCGGGGTTCTGGCAGCGCAACGCGGCGACGATACAAGGGCCCTCAGCATTCTGCTTCCATTACTGAAACAGAATGCACTGCAGTATTTTGCGCGCGTAGCAATATTTCGGGTAATTTCCAAAACATCAAAACCGGATGATCTGATCAAGGAACGCCTGGCTCTGGCCAATCTGTCGTTTCAAAGTCGGCGGTATCGATCCGGAATTGAGCTGTTGTTTCTCGCGGAACAGAGTGTCTTAAACAAAGAAGTTACCTATTCGCTGGCAACCATCCAATATCAAATTGCTCTGGGATATATTCAAATGGAGCAACCTTTCAGATCGATTGCCTATCTGCGCGAGTCAATCGCCTCAGCTGAGGCAAGTGGTGAAGGGGCTACTGCGGCAAAGGTATTGCTGGCACGTCAATTAGCCACCAAACCACAGAATCGGGACCAGGAAGCGCTGGACTTGTTGAATCCGCTGATCCAGTCCGGGGACAACATAGCTTTGAGTGAACGAGCACTCCTGTATCAAACTAACAATGATTGTAAGCAGGCATTACCGGACTGGAACAATGTAATTGAAAAAGACTCTGATAATGCTAGTGCTCTGTTCTTTCGCGCAGCATGCTTTGAAACTGAATTGAATTACCCGGCAGCCGAGGCTGACGTTAAGCAGGTTTTGAAATTGAGGCCATCCTTTGCTGAAGCCAGCAACTTCCTGTCTTACATGAGTGCCCTTCAGAACAAGGAACTCGAAGAGGCGCGCACACTTAGCATGAAAGCAATCGAAGTTCAACCTGATAATCCGGCGTATCAGGACACACTTGGCTGGGTATTCTATCAGTCTGGCAAGCCAGGACTGGCGCGCTATCACATTCAGTTTGCCGCCAGACTCATGGAAGAAGGCGAAGAGCGACATGCTGAAATTTATGATCATCTGGGCGATGTGTACCTGAAGCTGGCGGATAAACCCAGAGCTCTTTACAATTACGATCTTGGACTGCGCGCCATTTCACAGAAGTCGCAACTATCTGATGCAGAAATTCGTCTCAAGAATAGCCTTCAACAAAAGATCCAGGGAAAAGCAACTAAATGAATCGTTTATTGTTCGTGTTCTTAGCATTGGCGCTGGCGTGTGAAAGCGGAACGGTCAAAAATGACCTGCCTCCGGATCAGCTTAGCATAAAGCAACGTCTGGAGCGTATCCGGGAAACCTACAGGCCGGCTGAATGTTTTTCTGCGGCTTTCGGCGTTGAGTCAAAGCAGGCAGGTCAATCTGCTCAAAGCGCAGACGGAAGTCTACGCGTGGACAATCTAAATAAGCGCGTGCGCCTGTATTTTGTTGAACCCATTTTTGGAATTACCCTCAGTCATGTTACAATCCGCGACGGCTTTGTGTATGTAGGAAGCCCGCGCGATGCAACCGTTCAGATTCCGCTCGATCGATTTGTATTGAGCGGCCTTGGAAATAATACAATTCGTTTACCGTTCCGTTTGTTTCAAGACTTAATGTATGGAAGAATACCAGAAGAGGTTTTCTCTACCCAGGCACGTTATACGGCAAAAGAGAATCGACTTCTTGTTAACTATGAAGATGCAATCTCACGCATCGCATACGAATTTGAAGGCGACAGGCTGCGTCTGGTAAATTATTATCACAAATCAGATCGGGCAAACGCTCGCGCTGATCTTACCGGCGCATTCCGGAATACTCCCTTTCCCCAAACGGTTGAACTTGCTGGCTGGATCGATGGGCCGCCAGAGAAGATGACTGCGCGCTTTAGCACAGTGGATATGAATGCTGTTTGTAAGGACGCTCAATTTCCAATTAATCAGTAATCCAGGAATCCCTTAATCCACGCTGCTACCAGTTCCTCGGTCTAGATCGAGCCTTGAGGCGAATCCAGCCAGACTCCAGAAGATTATTACAACCTCGTCGTCCTGGAAATAGCATTGAGCAATTCCAGCCACGAAGAAAGCGATTAGTCCAAGCGAAATGATTGCAGCGTTTCTGTTATTGGAACCAGGAGCCCGGACCATAATTGCAATGAAGCATAGGCCAGCTGGAATTCCGCCAACAGCCAGAAGGTGAAGTAAATCGTTATGCGCATGACCCGATGGGGTTGAAAGCAAATAGTACCAGATTGTGGGATGCTGGAGCGCGTAGCTCTCGCGCCATGCAAGCGTTGCATTCCCAAATGCTCCGGGTCCCGTGCCCAGAATCCAATTGTTTAAGAAGAGTTCAAAAGAGCCCGTCCACAGAATCGGGCGTTGAAAATCTGTCTGCCGACCTGCTAAGAATTCAGGATTCATCCAGACCCCAAGCAATATCAAAACCCCGGCCGAGACAAGAAATCCATACCCGGTTATGCTGCTATAATTCTTGAGCATTTGAAACAAATAGATCAATCCAGCAAACCCGAGGCCGAGTATCGCTGAACGTGTCCCGTTGATTAATAGCACCGCACAGCCTGTCAGCAAGAGTCCAATCCAGATCCAGCGATGCTTTCGTTTCTGGCCTGCTTCGAGGAAGACGAATGGTAAGATTAAGATTAGTTGCCCGGCATACGTCAGGCGAGTATTCAATAGCCCAATGGGTCTGTAGATTGCAAAATCATGAATGACGGTGAATAAATGTTGGGTGCGCGTTTCTGAATGCGATAGAAATCCCTTCCCATATATCCAACGGGCTAAGCGATGTTCTGTAAATGCAGAGGCGGCTCCGCTTATAATAACGAGAACCGCAAATGATAGAAATCCACGATAGATTATACGGCGGTTGTCCGGGTCACGCGTAAGATAGAAAACGTTTAGACCTGCAATACAAAGAAAGATATCGCCCGTCTCCCCGCGCACCAGATTTCTGAATGTGGACGATAGAAAGAAGTAATGAATCAGCCAATTTGCAATCAGCCAGGCAAACAGCGCAAAGCCAGCCATGAAAATTGTTGGAATTGGATCTGAAATTCTATCGCGATCTTTAGCTCGCCATGATTCAAGGAGTGCAAACAATAAGCTCAGCCCCAAAAACGACTGGGCGTAGCTGATTGAAAAGGCTGAACAGAAAATTGCAGCAGCTGCGGTTCGCGCTGCAGGCCTGAAACTAAAGAACCGTTCCATCCGGAATTAGATTTGAACAGGGCCTGCTTCGTGATTTTTACCGGGTTCCGCTGGCAGCACTTTGATTTCCGATTTCATCCTGGTCTGTAAGTCTGCCATGGCCTGTTTGAGGAGTTGGATTGCTGAGGTTCTGAGGACTTTTGCATACTCTTCCCTGAACTGAGCGAAGGGCAGATCCCGATCATAGGGAAGTGCGTCAGCTGTTGCACTACTCTGGCGAGCATAGATCAAGCCGGCTTTCTTATGAAATATTTGAACCTGTGCCGTTGCTGTTACACTGGATGGTTTGAGCATAACTTTTGAAGTAGAGTGATCGAGTAAAATTACAATGAAATAGTCAGCACCGATGACTGTAGCTGTGCGCAGCATCAATTCTTGTTCCGTGGGATTGCGCACAATTGGGTTTTCATCCGGGCTTAAATAGAACTGTTCTTTGGCCGGAAATCGTCCGGCGCGAACCAGATCGTGATCCCGCACAGCTTGATCTGGAATCATTTGAAAGTGAGCGGCTTCTGCTATGAGTTTCCCTGCAATGGCTTTCAGATTGCGCGCATCTTCGTCCGTTAGAAGCGCAAACCAGGGCACTCCCTGTGAGCGCGCAACGGACACTTCACGCACCAGGCAGGTGAAAATTACAGCGGACGACTCAGCAGGAATTTGGGGAAGACCCGTGCCAGTTGGTTTACCGATTTCTATGGGTGAAAACTGACAGGATGTAAGGAAGCCAGAAATAAGAAAAACAATGGGAACAAAACGCATCCGCTGAAAATAAACTTTGCCGCTGTTTCGTCTATCGACTTCTGTTTGACGGTCGGATCAACATGTAGCTGATTGCAATGTATGGTAGTGAACGGCAAATCCAGTACGGTTGAGGCATCCACCCTCAGTGAGTTGCTTGAGAAGCTGGAAATAAAGGCGCAAAGTGTTGCCATCGAAATCAACGGAGAAATTCCCCGCAGAGAAAGCTGGGATTCCTTCAAGGTAAACCCGAGTGACCGCATAGAAATAATAAAGTTTGTCGGGGGAGGTTAGTGCTCGATCCGGTTTACCCCATACTTGATCGCAGAACGTGCGATGCCGCGAACGTAGATCCGGATGCGCTCGTTCGAATGTGGTTGGACCTGGGAATTAAAACCTTCCAGATTCGTGATAAGCAGAATACGGAATCGGACTACATTGAGTTCGCCCGCGGCATTAAAGAGAGCTTTCCAGACGCAAGGCTGATCGCCAACGACTTTGCCCGCGCTGCTTTGAATTCAGACCAATTGTTTACGGCACTTCATCTCGGCCAGGAGGACTGGTCCAATCTTCCTCCGGCTCTGAAAGGGGACCTGGACGCAGCGTGTAAGCGAGGCTTCAAGTTGGGGCTATCAACGCATACCTTCCAGCAATTCCAGGCAGCCGCCGGTTTGAATCTGGCCTACACTGCAATAGGCCCGGTCATGGCCACCACCTCAAAACCAGGTGGCACGGATCCTGTCGTAACGGCCATGGAGTTGGAGCAAATATTCAGGGAAGCGGCGCGGACACAAAGGCAACTTGTTGTAATTGGCGGACTTGGGGTAGGAAATCTGGAAAAAATCCTTTTCCGGGATCGTTTAGCATGGTTCCCTGAGAATCTGCGCCCGGTTCCGGCTATTATACAAGCGGCACTCAGGCGCGATGAGATCCAGGCCATGCTTGATATATTAAAGGATTGAGGAAAGATCATTGACTGGATGCAAGCGTGACATAATCTGCACGGATGACCATGGCTGTAACTGAGCCGGAAACATATTCCTCGGCCCGCGAAGATCGGGACTATCTGCTTGAGTATAAATCGGTGTATTTGCTTTCGCTCCGGCGCGAAAGCATTCTTGACGTACCTATAGACAATGTCTCCAGGGATGAAGCCGTAGCCGTAATCCTGGATCTGGTTGAAAAGAAGCGTGGACCCCACGCAGTAATATTTGCTGATCCGGTAAAACTCTCCTTCATGCGTCCTGGGCGCAAGCTGCACTGGATTGCGGAACTTGCAAAAGTAATTTTGCCAGACGGTGCTGGTCTTGGTTGGGCTTCGCGCATGCTTCATCGTCCATACGCGCGGAGCTAGTCAGGCAGGCGCTCAAGAAGTCTGCACCAGATATTATTTTTCTTGGAATGGGATTCCCAACGCAAGAGAAATGGTTTAGAGATAATACTGAATTTCTCAGTCGCGCAGTTGTAATTTGCGTGGACGGTTCATTTGATGTTTTGTCAGGAAATGAAAAGAAAGCTCCTGACTGGGCTCAAGTTCATGGAATGGCATGGTTCTGGCGTACTATTACAAGGCCATACAGGATTGTGCGTTTTCTTAGAATGATCCGTTTCTATCTGTCTGTCATTTTCAGGAATCTGAAAATGCGCAGCAGCAAGAGCGCATAGCGTTCTCTAGACTGCCTTCCATCAGCACTACGGAGATCCTGACCTGGGCCTCCGCTTGCACTGTAACTATTTCTTTTTCTCGCTCAGGGTAGGGAGCATAGGAGAAATCCAATCGTCAAGAATTGGATCCTTCTTTCGCATTCCAGGTCTAAACGCAAGTTGTAGATTCGCGCGGGCGATTTCATTATCCTCATCTACCTTACGCGCTGATTCGATCGATTTCCAGTAGTATTTTAGGGAGTTCTTTTCGAGATCCTGCAGGCTCCTGCGCGATGCACCGCGCTGTGTTCCCTCATTGAACTCCTTTTCGTAGACTGCCCCAAGGTTATTATAAAGAGCTGCCAGGGTCAAAAAGAGTTTCTGATGTTCTGGATCTTCCGGGACTGCGTGATCGAGCATGGCAAGTTTACGTTCCAGGTCGTCCTGAATCTTGAGATAATCGCCAAGTGCGGATCGAGTCTGATCCGTATAATAGTAGGAATTGGCCCTGGCCATGAGCAGAACGGGGTCTGAATAATTGCCCGCAAAGATATCCTGCAAATCTTCCCATTGCTGCAATGCACTTTCGAAATCTGCAGACGTGTAGTCAATCCAACCGCTCCAGTAGATTGCTTCAACTTTTGCCCGCGGATCACGAACTTTCTGTTTGAGGGCTTCATCGAAGTAATCGCGTGCCTGGGTCAAGAGTTCACGACGTTTCTGGGTTTCTGACGTTTCTGTGGCTGTTCCGCGATCCGGATAGATTCTAGTATCAGCAAATGCTTCTTTGTTTTCGCGCGGAGAGCCGGCATAACGCAAGAACAGGAGCGATCCTAAGTCGTAATACATTAAACCGACATCCCCAGCAATCAAGGTCTCGTCTTCCGGTCTGGCGCCGTATTCGTCCTTGAACTGATTATGAAGTTCAAGGGATTTCTTAAAGTACTCTTCCGCTTTGGTAAAATCCAGATTCCCTCGGTAATACGCGCCCATTTCGCGCACTGCCAGGTAATGGCGTGGATCATACTGATGAGCATTCTGGAACTGGCGAAGCGCCCGGAGGCTTTCTTTCTGACGAGTCAAGAAACGACCACGCTGATAGAAACCTTCGCCGTAGCTTGCACCCTCAATTACTTCTCCGTCACGCTCTTCTGTCTTGTTAAACACTACTTCAAGCAAGTGGGTTGCATTGTCGTCTATCGTCATGCCGTTAACAGCATTTACAGGATCAACCTGGTAGCGAATTCTAAGGTCATCTTCGTTCAGGTCAATATAGAATCCCGCGAGCTTTGTTAGCAGGTAAATTGGCATGTCCTTTTCTATGCCAAGGGATTGGATCAGTCTATGACGACCGATTACATAACGTGGATCTTCATTTTCACGCCAGACCTCAATGTATGTATTAAGAAGGCCTGCGTGGCCCTTGATTTCGCCCGGAAACTTTTCCAGGATCTTGTTGTATTCGCGAGCTGCTGAAGTGAATTCTTTCTTGTTGTAATAAACCTCACCAATGCCGGCACGCGCGTCAATGTCGTCTGGCATTTCCATGAGAGTGAGAATCAGGCGATAGTAGTCGATTCCAAGCTCATCGTTTTTGTATTTCTGCCCCTCTGCGCGTTTGGTAAAGCTCTGCGCGCTGTGCGAATGGAATTTGCCAAGGGACAAAATTGTCTGCTTATCGAGCTTACCATCGCGCAGACGTGTAACAGTATAGGCTCCGGGAATCTCAAGCCTGCGACGAGTATTCTCGCGGTCGAGAAAGTCCACTGTCCCGCCTTTTGCAAATTCAGCAGGAGAGGGGAACTTGCCACCGTCGCGAAGGCGAATCAATGGTGCACGACTCCCCGGATCAGTCCAGTCGTAGGCTGGGTCAACTTTTCCAAATAGTTTGGTGAATGCATCGTCATAGAATCCGGCGCGAAGCATGGCCAGCCCATAGCGATTCATCATGTCAGCGTCAAAGGTTCCTGAGTCAGAAAGGGCCTTTTGGTAGAACATTTCTGCGCGCTTTTTGTGTTCTTCTTTTTCGTTTCCGGCAGTGATGGATGCCAGGGCCAATTCTTTGAGGCCTTCTTTATAGGTTCCAGATATAGAGAATCGTTTATATAAGAGCAGTGTTCCAAACAAAAATGAAACGCCTACAAGACCGCCCAGGACTGCAAAAAGTGTGAATCGCGCTTTCTTGCGTCGCCCGGCCAGTTCTTCCGGACTCATGCCGTCTGCATAAATAATCTGAATGCCGTCTTTTCTGAATTGCGGCGGAGTCAGATCAGGTCTGTAGCCAATGCGTGGCTCAAGGAAGTCTGCAATCGATTCAGGGTTTGCCTGATCGATTAGCATATGCATTACAAGCTGCTGGTCGGGACGCGAAATCTTTTCTTCTACAATTGCATTTACAATCGCCTTTTTGAGAGCAGGCGGAATGTCATCGAGTGCTGTGCGAATTTTCGCCAGGTCTTCATCGCTGAAATCGTCACCAATTCCCTGGGCAAGATTGGCCTGCTTTGTCATGTCAGCAAGTTCGCTTGAATCCAGTAGATCGGCCGCACTTCCGGAACCTGCGTCAGGCGACGATGAGAAGTCATCTTGAAGGCCGCTTAAATCGTTTGAAAAATCACCAAAATCGCCTGGGGCGTCTGTGGCAGTCGCTGTTGCATCCGGCATGTCTGCCCCAGCAGTGGGCGCGAAATCCGCGTCGCTTAGCCCGGAATCTCCAAAGTCGCTTGCTGCAGGGGCTAGATCAGCAAATCCACCGCCGGAATCATCACCAAAGTCCGATGTCTCCATTGGCGTTGAGTCAGAGATGCCAATTGCATCCTCAAATGCTGCGTCAGTGTTTGCAAAATCATCGCCACCACCGAACGGGTCGCCCGCAGCGTCATCAGTGCCACCTGCATCCGCTGTGGCAGGTGTATCAAAATCAAATCCACCTCCCTCAGCGGCGTCGGAGGGAGTTTCAAGATCAAACGAGGGCGCGCTTTCCCCGGATGGTGTTGCAAACGGGTCGGTCTCGAGGGAAAGGCCGTCGTCCGGTGCGCCAAAATCTTCGGTTGGAGGTTCAGTCGTCTCAAAAGAAGGATCGGCAAAATTATCTGGAGGGAAATCCGTATCAGAGCTTGCGCCTGTGTCTGCTAAATCACTTTGTTGCGTTTCTGGAAGCGCCGGCTCTTGAAGCGTTGGAGTGTCATCGAATGCGAAATCATCGCCGCCTGCGGGCGTTGCGAATGGATCTGCAGCATCTGCGCTAGCTTCTGTGCCTGTGTCCATGTCAGGAAGCGGATCAGAATCAAACGAGAAATCGGAAGCGTCGCCTGCGTCTGCAGGGGGAGCGGTAATATCTGCGGCTTCAGGTGTTTCAGCAACTTCCGGTGGCGCACTTTCTGCGCCCGGTTCTGGCTCTTCGTCGACTGCAAGGATTTTTTCTACTTCCTGCATGTCAGATTTGAACTGATCAGACATGGGGAAGAATGCAGGGCTACCCTGGGCGAGCGGTTCGAGCAAGCTCTGGACTTGCGCCGTCTCTTCAGGAGTCAGTTCGATCTTTTCTTCAGCCACAGTAATACACTACAGGAATATGCTTAAGGGATTGCCCTTTCATTATCGACACATTATGGTAGATGATCCTCAAAGCATTTTCCGTTGTGGCCGCTCTCTTTCTTTTTTCTGGAGCAATTTTCCCCGAAGACTGGGTCGGTTCTTACGACTCGGCAGCCATCGAGGAGCATCAGGGCGACGTGCCCGTGTATCCACTTTCGCGCATCGAGAACCTCAGGAAACCAATTTCTCCAAGATACGTTCGGGTTCTGGACTGGAAAACCTATGGCGAAGGCGGAAAATTGCTTCAAAAAGGGATTCTTTTCACCTACCAGGCCCTGCGCTCCTCTGATGTGGCTCTGGCCGGCGATTTCAGCGGCTGGCAGGGGCTTTCCATGAAGCGGAACAAGAACGGAATCTTCTACTACATCTTGCCTGTGCGCGAAACCGAAGAGGGCAGACGCATCTTTACCTATCGCTATAAGTTCTTGTCCGGTGGCATCTGGTTTCCTGATCCTTCGAATCGCGTTCGCACGGATGACGGTCTTGGTGGATCCGTTTCAGTTTACGAGCTAGAACAAGAGGACATCAACCGCCAGATAACCCTGCGAACCCTGCGCGAAAAGAAGCCGGGTCGTGAACGCTTGATTGAGTTTGCTGTCCATGAAGGGGCACTGGCACGCGCACTTCGCAAGTCCAACGTGAAGAACGTTTCAATTGTAGGCGATTTCAATTCCTGGAATCCGGATCATGACTGGATGAACCGCGGGGAAGATGGAGTCTATCGCCTGCGTCTACGTCTTTCCCCTGGCGAATATTCGTATCGCCTGGTTGTGGACGGAAATTGGATTTTAGATCCATTCAATCCTGAAACGAGAAAACATTTGAAGCTAGAAGATCTTGTATCTTATGCAGTGATTCGCTAATGCGAATCATGCTTGTATTTGCACTCCTGTTCTGCATGGTTGTGGCCGGAACAGGTGCAGACCCGATTGGTCCAGGGATGAATCGTCCCCTTGCAATTCCGTTTAGAATTTCTGGAAGCTTTGGCGAATACAGACCCGCCAGCCGCTATCATCATGGAATTGACATAAAGACCTACGAGCAAAACGGAATTCCGGTGTATGCACCGTTAGACGGCTATGTGTCCAGGATACACACGTCTGAGTATGGTTATGGAAACGGGTTGTTCGTGCGCAGCGGAGAGTATGAGTTTACGTTTGGACATCTAAACGATTTTAGGGGCGTAAGACCCGATCTTGAATTGTACCGTCTGTCGCTTCGAATTCTTCAGCCAGACCATATTGCGGCAGTTGTAGTTCCTCCGTGGTTCAGTTTTAATAAAGGCGATCAGATTGCGCGTACAGGTGAGAGCGGGCTTGGTTCTCCTCATTTGCATTTTGAAATCAGACATAACGGAACCTATTTTAACCCGCTGGCGTTCAAAGGAATTGCAATCAAGGATACCACTCAGCCGGAAATCATTGACGTAATTGTGGAGACTCTGGACGCGCGCTACCAGATTCCCGCACGCAAAGAAGGCTCAGGCTACGTGCTTGCAAGTTCACTCCCTTTGCAAAAGCAGCGCTTGCTGATTGGTTGTTTTGATACACAGAGTGCACTCAATCGAAACGGCGTTGAAACTCTGAAATATGAATTCAATGGTAAATCGATCTACGAAAGAAATGTGGATTCAATCAAACCTGAAGATCTGATTGCTGCAGATCGCCTGTATCATGCAGGCCTCACCGTAATAGGCAAAGTATACTATTACTATCTATACGATATGACGTCGGCGAATGGCTACATGGCAGAAGCAGGAAAGGGCAGCGTTACTCTAGGAGATATTAGCGGAAACCAGGTTCAATTGCATTTTAACGTAGCCGGTGATGCGTCGATAGAAGCCTACAAGATGCAAGGAAATGCTCCGCTGACCTGGGCTATGCGAGGTGCTTCATCGCGCGCCACATCGGGAAGTGCGTCAATTTCCATTGGATTTGTTGGAAGTGGATCCGGCGGTGTTGCGGTTGCGAAGATTCCGGACGGTAGTCTGAAGCCAGGTTTGACGCAGGCCGGCCCGGCGTTCTATGTTACGCAGCGTGATATGATTCTGGCAGAATCGATGCGACTAAACTACAGCCTGCAGCCTACCAATGCATCATTGTATCTGATTCATCCTATTACAAAGACTGTTAGTTTGCTCGGCGCAGGCCAGCTATTGGGCGGCAGAACGGTGTATGATATTATGTTTCGCAGCGAAGGCTGGGTTGTACCTCTGTATGATGCAATTCCGCCGCGTGTAGAGCGTGTTTTGTTGTTCGGTGATCTGCGCGGCGATGCGCGCCGGGACCGTGATCCGGACACAGGTGAATGGTTTCGGGAATACTATTTTTCCGATTCGGCCAGTGGGATTCGTCCCGACACGATTCAGATCTTATTCAACGGAAGTCCGGTTCCATTTGTCTGGAAAGGAGATCGTAGCGTTGCTGCAGTTTCGATTCCCGATTCACTTATTCCGAGCGAGGGAGCAATTCTGAGTTTGCGAGCAGCTGATATGCAAGGAAATCGGTCGGATTGGATGCTCGACGCCATAGTGAAATGAGGAAACCGTATCCGTGGGGCGCAATCCTTGGCGGGGTTGGCCTGCACTATCTTGCGTACATGTTCATGCAGACGCTTTGTCTGCTTGCGGAAACCAGGCGGGGCCCCTCGCTTTCAGATCGAATGCATGAATGGATTCCTGCACATCGTGAGTTTTCAGTTTTCAATGCTACAATCTGGCTTCCTGGAATCATAGGTTTCATTTTGCTACTTGCGATTCTTAGACCCGGCAAGTGTGTAAACTATCTGCGTGTTGGGGCAGCCGTGAGTGTTTGTCGCGGGATTTTTATCTATGTAACCAGTCTTGGTCCACCAACGGCTTTGCTTCAAGATACGCCGGCAGCCATGTTAAGTCTTACAATGAATGACATTACCTGGCCGCTTCTACTCAGGCAGTGGTTTCCGTTTGACGTCTTCTATGGGGGCAGTGGACTTTCTGCTGCATACTTAACGCAAGATCTATTCTTCTCGGGCCACACAGCAACCACTGTGCTCTTCCTTTTTGCGCTCGGTCGGCGTGATTTCTGGTTTTCTCCGGCCCTGGCGTTTCACGTTTTCACTGTAGGGCTATTGTTTCTCACGCACGAGCACTACACAATCGACATACTTGGTGCGTATTTTGTTACCTACGCCCTGTATGCATTCTTTGAAAAACGTCGCTTACTTTTTGCCACAGAAACTGCATGATAATGCAAAAAGTGGATGGGGCAAGTTTAGCTGAAAAAGGCTAGATTCCCAGTGTTTCGCAGGGAATCTGGCAGACTATGTTTGCAAAGGTACTGACCCTCGTTTTCGGCTCAAAGCATGAGCGTGATATTAGAAAAATCCTGCCCGTAATCGATCAGATCAACGCGCTTGAGGGCGAGTATCGTAAACTTTCGTATCCTGACTTAACTGCAAAGACGGCGCAATTTAAAGAACGCCTGAAGAAGGGTGAGACGCTCGACGATATCCTTCCGGAAGCATTCGCTGCAGTTCGTGAAGCCTCCGTTCGCACGCTGGGTCTCAGACATTTTGATGTTCAGCTAATTGGTGGGATGACCCTTCATCAGGGTAAGATTTCAGAAATGAAAACGGGTGAGGGAAAAACTCTTACAGCAACCACTGCTCTCTATTTAAACAGCCTTTCTGGAGAAGGCGTTCACGTTGTAACCGTAAACGACTATCTTGCACGACGCGATGCGCTCTGGATGAAACCCATCTATGATTTGCTTGGTGTGAGCGTTGGAATTATTCAGCACAACCTTTCCACAGAGGATCGCAAGGCAGCGTACGCGGCAGACATCACCTACGGCACAAACAATGAATATGGATTTGACTATCTGCGCGACAACATGGTTTCAGAAGCGGACCAGCGTGTGCAGCGGATCTATAACTTTGCCATTGTTGACGAAGTTGATTCGATTCTAATTGATGAGGCCAGAACACCTCTGATTATTTCGGGTCCAACCGACGAGAACACAGAGAAGTATGGAATGCTGGATAAGGCTATCCGCAAACTCGTAAGCGAAGAAGAGCGCGCCCCTGAACCTCCACCACGCGAAGTTGAGCCAGGAAAAGAAGAACCGCACGTAACGTTCGGTTTCTTCTATGACGTGGATGAGAAATCGCGTAACGTTACGCTTACCGAGGCTGGCGTCCAGAAGATGGAAGAAATTCTACAGGTAGAAAACCTGTACGCACCCGAAAACGTTGAGCTTGTAGCTCACACCACTCAGTCTCTGCGGGCACACCTGGTTTATAAGCATGAGGTGGACTACTGGGTCCGTGAAGGCGAAGTATTGATCGTAGATGAGCATACGGGGCGCTTGATGGAAGGCCGCCGCTATTCGGATGGATTGCATCAGGCAATCGAAGCCAAAGAAGGCGTAGAGATTCGGCAGGTGTCGCTTCTATTACATTTCAGAATTTCTTCAGAATCTATAAAAAGCTCTCAGGTATGACTGGAACGGCAGACACGGAAGCGGAAGAGTTCAAAAAAATCTATAAACTGGATGTGGTTGTAATTCCAACTAACGTCAAGGTGCAACGAATTGATTTCCCAGATCGAGTATACAGGTCTGAGCGCGAAAAATACAACGCAATCGCCCAGGAAATCAAAGAATTGCATGAGAAGGGCCAGCCCGTGCTGGTCGGAACTATCTCCATTGAGAAATCAGAAGTACTCTCAGCTTTGCTCAAGAAAAATGGAATTCCTCATAGTGTTTTGAACGCCAAGCATCATGAGAAAGAAGCCGAAATCGTAGAAAATGCCGGGATTCCTGGCGCTGTAACTGTAGCAACCAACATGGCCGGACGCGGAACCGATATCGTTCTGGGTGGGGCTGCTCGCTACATGAAGACTCTAGAAGAGCTGGAAGAAACGGACGAGGCGTCGCGCAACTTCAGATCTGCAATTTTGACCAAGGATTTCGCCGGGGCACGGGGCCTGGTAGACACGCTTGATACTACGGCACGCAAGGATCTGGCCCGGACGATTGTAGATCGCGCGGAGATCTGGATCAAAAATCACCTGGAAGTTAAACGTCTGGGGGGATTGCACATTCTTGGAACAGAGCGTCATGAAGCGCGTCGGATTGATAACCAGTTGCGCGGTCGCTCAGGCAGACAGGGTGATCCAGGTTCAAGCCGATTCTATTTGAGTCTTGAAGATCAACTCATGCGCTTGTTTGGCGGCCAGCGCCTGATGAATATCATGGAACGCCTTGGTATGACTGAGGGCCAGGAACTGGAAGCCCGGATGGTGGATCGGGCTATTCAACGTGCACAGAAGCGTGTTGAAAATCACAACTTTGACATGCGCAAGCATTTGCTTGAATACGACGATGTAATGAATCGCCAGCGCGAGTTTGTGTACGCTGAAAGAAACAAACTCATGGTAGGAGAGGACGTTCGAGGCCATTTGAAAGAATGGATGGAAGAAGTAATCGAAAACAAGGTCCTTGAATTCTGTGACGCAAGTGATCCTTCTCGCTGGGATCTAGACTCGCTAAACGAATGGATTCGCACCGTCATTGGCGTAAACGAAACTATTGTGGCTGATGATTACAAACGCGAGAAGACTCCGCTTGAAACTATGTTTAACAAGCTTCTGGAAAAAGCATGGGCACAATATCAGGAAAAGGCGGAAGGAATCGGCCTTGAGAATTTCAGTTACCTGGAGCGTCGCATAGCCCTGGATCTGATTGACGCGCGGTGGAAAGATCATCTGTATACTATGGATCATTTGCGTGAAGGCATCTGGGCTATTTCCTATTCGGAAAAGAACCCGCTCGTAGAATATAAAATTCAGGGTTTCCGATTGTTTGACGCCATGGTTCAGATGATCAAAGAGCAAATCACTGAATTCCTGTTCCGCGTTGAAGTGGAAGGTCCAGTGTTACAGGCACCAAAACGCAGACCGGTGATTAGCTCAGAATCGCATCAATCGTTGGATAGTTTTGATAGCATGGCTGCCACTCCTGGAAATATGCCTGGAATGACAGGGCAAGGGACATCGAAAGCTCCGGACATAACTGTGTCAGGTGGTGGGTCCTCCAAGCGCAAGACCTCGCGCAAGCGCCGCCGCTGATTGGTGTCTCAGCGTCCGGTGATCTCGCTAGTTTAATCCGGGATCTGGATCGGTGTCGGCGAATACGCGATATATTCCGCCCTTATCGCGCAGCGCGTTCTTCCAACCCTCTTCTGGATTTTCGTGGAAAACGATTTTTGCCGATGCGGGATGAGTAATCCAGCTGCCTCGCTCCATTTCGCGTTCGAGCTGGCCAGGTGCCCAGCCGGAATAGCCAAGAAACAAATGCAGGCGCGGTCTGTCGTCGGCTGGAATCTTATTCCACTCCTCATCCTGAAAGAAACTTTCCAGTCTGCGGAATGCAGGCTCAAAATACACGCCGGCCACAGGTGAGCTGCGGTGCTCTGACTCTTGCATGTCTGGCAATTCTGAGTGGAGTACAAACAAGTATTCTTGTTGGACTGGACCGCCCACATATATAGGAGACATCGCCCCGCGTTCGTTGGTGAAACCGGGTAGAATATCGGCTAACGTTAACTTGGATCTTCGATTTACTACAATCCCAAACGCGCCTTCATCGTTATGTTCGACCATAAGCACGACTGTTTGGAAGAAATTCGGATCAGACATGTTGGCTTCCGAAATCAGGAATTTTCCTTTAAGCGATTCCGGGCCTGGCATCAACTGTCCTGAAGCGGATGATCAAAAACCGGAATGTCCGGATTCGTTTGGATAAAATTGCGCATGCGATATTCGCTCTTGAATAATACAACCATCTGTCCCGTTTCGTCTTTTACGATTTTATCATAGGAACTGAATTTGGACGCATCCTGGGGCCTGATCCAGCGAGAACATTCGAATGGCATGCTTTCAAGTCTGCAGGGAGCACCGTACTCGTCTTCCATGCGAAAGCGAAATACCTCAAACTGCAGGGTTCCGGCCGCACCAATTACAGTTGTTCCGTCCAACCCCTGGAAAATCTGAACGACTCCTTCTTCGGAAAGTTCCTGAATCCCTTTGCGAAATTGCTTTAGCTTGCCCGTGTCCGTTGGAATCAGTCCTGCGAACATTTCGGGCGCGAATCTGGGAAGCGGTGGGAATGCCGGAGGTTTGCCAGAACATAGAATATCGCCTATGCGATAGAGGCCTGGATTAATAAGTCCAATGATGTCACCGGGATATGCATCATCGATTGTAGCGCGTTCCTGTCCAAAGAATGCAACCGGATTTGCCAGATGCACCTGCTTATCGAGACGCGGCACAAATACGCTCATGCCTCGTTCAAATTTTCCGCTTGTGATACGCAGAAACGCAACGCGATCACGATGATTGCGATTCATGTTTGCCTGAAGTTTAAATACAAATGCAGTAAACGCTTTCTGCTGTGGTTGAAGTTCGCTCCCATCCGTGAGGAGTGTAGCAGGAGGAGCCGGGGCAAGAGTCAGGAATCGATCCAGAAACAATTGAACACCAAAATTTGTAACAGCGCTTCCAAAGAATACCGGCGTGATTTTTCCAGAAAGAAAATCCTCGCTAGTAAAAGTTGGCAAAAGCGTCTGAACGAGTTCTGCACCCTCGCGAAATGTCTTTGCTGTGTACTCGTCCATGAGTTCGTCGAGTGCCGGATCGGACAGGCCTGTTACGGTTACCGGAACCTGTTTGGCTCCTCCGGTTACGCGCTCGTATCTATGGACCTTTTGCTCGATTAGATCGTATACCCCGTGAAAATCCTTGCCGGAGCCAAGCGGCCAAAAAAGTGGAACTGCAGAAATTCCAAGCGTCTTTTCTACTTCGTCAAGCAGACCAAACGGATCTCTACCCGGAAGATCCATTTTATTCATGAAAGTT